>JBDLKA010000016.1:0-51391 GCA_039714075.1 Candidatus Krumholzibacteriota bacterium
GGCGCCTTCGACACTGGACCACTTCAGACCAACCTTGCCCTTCACGAAAAACGCGGCCATCAGGTTGGGGGCGGCAGCCTGGGCCACAAGAGCGGTTCCCAGCACCAGGGCCAGGACCAGCAGGAAAAAGCCGGTGTGCTTTGTGGAAATCTTCACGTTGTCTTCCTTTGACTTGCCGGTGGGAGCCGGCCGGAAAAGATTTCGTCAAACCGTTAACAGGAATCGCCCCTTGTCGAAAAATCCCGGAATCCTGTTAATTGTTTCCCGGCTTTCGTTGATCAATGCCGCCGGGTTGTGACATTCACATGACACCTAATATTCTATCGGTCACATGGGGAATTCTCCAAGAAAAAATAAATTTATTAACTCAGAGTGAAGAAGTGTGATCCTATCTTCAATGATACCAATACAGGACCTCATTGTATCGGATTATGGAAAAGCAATTTCAGGCTCCAATAACGTGAGCTGTTAAAAATATATCCACTTCCGCAGGTGATTAATTTTTAACACATTATAGAGACAAAACCCAGCCCCCCGTGTCGCCAACACCTACAGTTTTTCTGGGCTATCGAAATTTCGATGGGAAAAATCCGGGGAAATTCGAGTTTTTCCGGCCAAAAAATCCCATCCGACAACAGGATTTTTTTTGGGAAGGTTTCCCCTGATTCCCCTCCCGCAGGGGAGAAACACGGGGAAAAAATGGTCCCGGGGTGCGGCTCACAATGGAGCGCCCGGGACCACCTTATCTCTTTCTCCCCTCAACCAGGGGAGTTCCTTGTCAGTTCGCTTCCTTGATCTTGTTCAAAGCCGATCCGGCAACGAACCAGGCAATCTGCTCTTCGGTCAGGGTGTGGTTGAGCATGACCTCGTCGCTTCCGCCGGCGGCGTGGTGCAGAATCATCGTCACCGGCTGGTCCGGCGCCAGGTCGGCCAGGCCGACGATATCGAGGCGGTCGTCCTCGGCCACCTTGTCGTAATCGGCCGGATCGATGAAGGTCAGCGGCAGCACGCCCTGCTTCTTGAGGTTGGTCTCGTGGATCCGGGCGAAGCTGCGCACCACGACCGCGGCGGCGCCCAGATGACGGGGGCACATGGCGGCGTGTTCACGGCTGCTGCCCTCGCCGTAGTTCTCGTCGCCGACGACCACCCAGCGCAGTCCCTCGGCCTTGTAGTGCCGCGCCACGGCGGGAACTTCGCCGTATGCGCCGGAAAGCTGGTCCTTGACGCTGTTGGTGGCCTCGTTGAAGGCGTTCACCGCGCCGATCAGCATGTTGTTGCTGATGTTGTCCAGGTGCCCGCGGTACTTCAGCCAGGGGCCGGCCATCGAAATGTGGTCGGTGGTGCATTTGCCCTGGGCCTTGATCAGAAGGGGCAGACCCCGGTAGTCCTGACCGTCCCAGGCGTTGAAGGGCTCCAGCAGCGCCAAACGATCGCTATCCGCATCCACGATCACCTTCACCCCCGCCGCGTCCGCGGGAGGGCCCTGGTAACCATCGGTGGACACCACGAAACCCCGGGGCGGCAGTTCATCCGCCACCTGCGGGGCCTCCAGGGTCACCGCTTCGCCGCTTTCGCTGGTCAGGGCATCGGCCATGGGATTGAACTTCAGCGTTCCGGCCAACCCGTAGGCCATGACAACCTCGGGACTGCCGATGAAGGCGTTGGTCTCGGGATTCCCGTCGGCCCTCTTCTTGAAGTTGCGGTTGAACGACGTGACGATGGAATTGACGTCGCCGGTCTGGATATCTTCCCGCTGCCACTGGCCGATGCAGGGCCCGCAGGCGTTGGTCAGCACGGTGGCCCCGACCTCTTCGAGAGCCGCCAGCTGGCCGTCCCGCTTGATGGTCTCGTAGATCTGGTCGCTGCCCGGGGAGACCCACAGCGAGGTCTTCATCTTCAGGCCCTTGGCCTTGGCCTGGCGCGCCACGTCGGCCGCCCGGCAAATGTCCTCGTAGGAGCTGTTGGTGCAGCTGCCGATCAGGGCGGCGGTCAGGTTCTCGGGATATCCCTCCCGCTCGGTATCGGCGGCCATCTGACCCACGGGGTGGGCGATATCCGGCGAATGGGGCCCGACCAGGTGCGGTTCGAGAAAGGAAAGGTCGATCTCGATGATCTGGTCATAGAAATCCGCGGGATTGTCCGCCACCTCGGGATCGGCGCACAGGAGATCCTGGTTGGCGTCGGCCAGTTCGGCCAGATCCGCCCGGGCGGTGGCCTTCAGGTAGGCCGCCATGCGCTGGTCGTAGGGGAAGATGCTGGTCGTGGCCCCCAGTTCGGCCCCCATGTTGGTGATGGTCCCCTTGCCCGTGCAGCTGAGCGCCTCGGCGCCGGGCCCGAAGTATTCGACGATGGCGTTGGTGCCGCCCTTGACCGTCAGGATGCCCAGCAGCTTGAGAATGACGTCCTTGGGGGCGGTCCAGCCGTTCGGCGCACCGATCAGTTTCACCCCGATCAGCCGCGGATCCTTCACTTCCCAGTTCAGGCCGACCATCACGTCGACCGCGTCGGCGCCGCCGACACCGCAGGCCACCATTCCCAGGCCGCCGCCGTTGGGCGTGTGGCTGTCCGTGCCGATGATCAGTCCGCCGGGGAAGGCGTAGTTCTCCAGGACGATCTGGTGGATGATGCCCGAACCCGGCTTCCAGAAGCCCATCTTGTAGCGGGCGGCCGAGGAGCTGAGGAAATCGTAGACCTCTTTGTTGACGTCCAGGGCGTGGGCCTTGTCGAATTCGGCCCCCTTGTGGGCCAACAGCAGGTGGTCGCAATGGACGGTGGTCGGCACGGCGGTCTCGTCGCGTCCGGCCTGCATGAACTGCAGGATGGCCATCTGGGCGGTCGCGTCCTGCATGGCGACCCGGTCCGGCCGCAACGCCAGGGTGGCTTCGCCGCGCTCGAATTCCTGCCCGGCGGGGTCGGCCAGATGCCCGAAAAGGACCTTTTCGGCCAGGGTCAGGGGCCGGCCCAGCCGTTTGCGCACGACCGCCAGCCTTTGGCGGGTCTGCTCGTAGACATTGCTCACCATTTCTCGGGACGTCTCGATGGCCATGGGCCCTCTCCTTGGTGGGGTCAGGTGCGGGATGGAGTCCGTGCAGTTCAAGTTCGTTGTATGAAGGGTAATATAGACAATCGGCAGGTAAATTTCCCGATATTTCCAACCGCAGCGGCAGTCAGCGCCCCTCGAGCAGACGGTCCCCCAGGATGCGCGGCAAGCCGGCTTCGAGGATGTCCTGCCTCGCCGCCAGGTTGTCGTATTCCACCCGTTCGAAATTCAGGGTCCCCTCCTTGCGGTCCCAGTACAGGAACGAGGCGCGCGGGTCGTTGTCCCGGGGCTGTCCCACGCTGCCGGGGTTGACCAGCATCCGCAGGGTGTCCTCCAGGAATATCTTTTTCTGCCGGACCGGCAAAAAGCCCTGTCCGTCGAACACCACCGGATGATGGGTGTGGCCGAAGAAGCACACACCCGGACCGTCGGATTCCAGCAAACTGGCGGAGGCTTCCTGGAGATCGTCCAGATAGATGAGGTAGCGGTCCCGGTCGTCGGGCGACCCGTGGACAAACAGGGCATCCTTGGAATTGCGGTGCGATACGGGCAGGGCGCCCAGCCATTCCAGATCATCGCCGGTGAGAAGTTTCCGATTGTGCTCGACCGCGGCCAGGGAATAGACGTTGAAGTCCAGACGCAGGGAGCCGTCGGCCACCAGGGCGTCGTGGTTGCCCTGGACCGTGACGACGTTTTTTTCGCGGATCATGGCCAGACATTCGTTCGGCCGGGCTCCGTAGCCGACAACGTCGCCCAGACAGAAGACCGAGTCGATTCCCAACTCCTCGATACGGGCCCAAACCGCGGTCAGGGCCTGGAGGTTGCTGTGTATATCCGAAATCACCGCCAGGCGAGTCATGTCATCTCCCGTGAAAATCAGGGGGCAAAAAAAAAGGCCGCTTCATCCTTCTTGTTTACCCAACCTTAACGGTCTACCATATATCAGCAACAGAATTTCCGCAAACCGACATACCCGGAGCATTCCCCATGGACATGACTCTTGCGACCGTTGATGAAAAAGTATTGGCGCTGGCGGCCGACCGGTGCCGGGAAAAAGGGATCATCATCCCCACCCTGGCCCAGATGAAAAATCCCGCCTTGATTCCCCCGGCCATCCAAAAAAAAATGAAGGATGTCGGGCTGTGGGACATCGATCCGCTGAACCTGTTCCGCATCACCTGGAAGAATGATCCGCAGACCGGACTGTTCAACGACGGCAACTGGGTGGAATTCCCGTCCGCACTGACCGGAGTTGACGCCCGCATCATCGGACTGGCGGGCCACTGGTTCCCCACCGGCGCCCACAAGGTCGGCGCGGCGTTCGGCTGCCTGGTGCCGCGGCTGGTCACCGGCGGTTTCGACCCCACCACCCAGAAGGCGGTCTGGCCCAGCACCGGCAACTACTGCCGCGGCGGCGCTTTCGATTCCGCCCTGCTGGGGTGCGAGTCGGTGGCCATCCTGCCGGAGGAAATGAGTCAGGAAAGATTCGATTGGCTGAAAAACGTGGCCAGCGAAGTGATCGCCACCCCTGGTTGCGAATCGAACGTCAAGGAAATCTACGACAAGTGCTGGGAGATCCGGGCCACGCGGCCGGAGTGCGTGATCTTCAACCAGTTCGACGAGTTCGGCAATCCCATCTGGCACTACCACGTGACCGGCACGATCATCCAGGAAATCTTCGAGCGCATCGCCGGCCCCGGCCAGCGGTTGGGAGCCTATGTTTCGGCCACCGGTTCGGCGGGCACCATTGCCGCCGGTGATTTTCTGAAGACCCGGCATGCCGACATGATCACCACGGCGGTGGAAGCCCTGCAATGCCCCACCCTTTACGCCTGCGGCTTCGGGGGCCACCGCATCGAAGGCATCGGCGACAAGCACGTTCCCTGGGTCCACAACGTGCGCAATACCGACATGGTCTGCGCCGTGGACGACGAGCAATGCCTCGACCTGTTGCGTCTGTTCAACGAACAGGCCGGGCGCGAAGTGCTGGCTGCTTCCGGAGTCCCCGCCGCGGTCCTGGAAGAGCTTCCCCTGCTGGGCATCTCCAGCATCTGCAACCTCGTGGCCGCCATCGAGACGGCGAAATACTACGATCTGGACGGGCGGGACCTCGTTTTCATGCCGCTGACCGATTCGGCCGCGATGTACAGTTCCCGGCTGGATGAATTGAGGTCGGAAAAAGGGCCCTACGAACGGGACCGGGCGATTGCCGACCACGCCCGCCGGCTTCTGGGCGCCACCCCGGACTACGTGCGCGAACTGAGCTATCTGGACCGCAAGACCCTGCACAACTTCAAGTATTTCACCTGGGTGGAGCAGCAGGGAAAAACCGTCGAAGAATTACGGCGGCTCTGGGACCGGGACTTCTGGACCGAAACCTTCGCCGTGGCCGAGGCCTGGGACCGCCGGATCGAGGAATTCAACACCCGGGTGGGTTTGATCTGAGGGCTCGTCATTCCGAGTGGATGGACAGGCCCTTCTTTCTGATGCGGTTCATTTCGAAGGCGGACGTGGCCTCGCAGTAGAGACTTTCCAGATCCCCGGCAAAAGGCTGGAAAACCCGGACGATCTCCTCGGGCAGATCCGTGTCCTTGAAAGGCACTCCGGTCTCGGTGCGTTTCATCCGGTCAGCTTCTTCCTCCCAGAGCGCCGCTTCAGCCGCCCGGCCCGCCGCAGCCAGGGCCTCGGTGTGGTTCAGAACCAGCTTCCGCACGACTTTTTGTTCGCTCAGCGACATGCCCTGACCGGGATCCCCGTCCAGGTCCCGGTTGGGGACCTGCCCCTGCCAGGAGTTGTAGACCAGAACGTAGATCCAGATGTATTCCCCGAGGCTCATCCCGCCGTCGAGCAGGGCCTGGTTGCGCACCTCGGTGAACCGGCCGATGTTGCCCACCATGCCGAAGATACTGCCGGTGAGGCCTCCGACGGCTTTGAATATCTCGCCCTTCGACGGTTCCCCCTGCTTGTCGAGCTCGTCCATGGCGGCGAAACTGTCTTTGATATTCTGGAACTCCTCGCACAGCGGATACATCTGCCGGCGCACGGCGATGAATGTTTCCAGGCGGTCGGAGGTCAAGCCGCCGGGCGGCGGGATGTAGGTTTCCCTGCCACCGAACTCCGCTTCCAGGGCTTTCTGGGAATCGACGGCCTTGGTGAAAGGCCGCATCATGTATATTCCGCCACCCACCGACAGGATGATGCCGAGCAGAACCACCGCGCCGCAGCCCACGCCGCAGCCGATCAACCATTTTCTTCCTGAACCCGCCACGACGGCTCCTTTTGCTGACCCTGTCCCCGGTGCACCGGTCCAAAGGAAAATCCCGCCCATTATCCTACACAAACGAAGGAATTCAATGTCTTGTTGCATCACCGGACCCTGCCGGGACGGGCGCCGGCATACGGGTACCCGGCCCCATGCGGAATTGTAAATTCCTTGTTATCCTGTGGCCATTGATCGGCGGGCCTCGCCTTGCCGGCCACACGAAATACCCGGATATCCTCCCGATATCCGCCATCAGCCACCACTTCCCGGAAACCAGGAGGTTCTGCATGCAGCTGAAAGTATCGGACCGGATTGAAAACAAGGTCGGCAACGGGGAATTGTCCGGCGAGGACGCCGGCCGGTTTGCGGCCTTCGTCGATAGATGCAACCAGGACTTCATGACCCACCCCGTGATCACCGACAACCAGTTCTGCAAATGGTTTGCCAGCGGGGCCGCCGACCGGGACATCGTCAAGCATTTCATCATCCAGTTTTCCGTCTTTTCCAACCTCTTTCTCATCGCCCAGACACTCAAGGTGATCAACGCCGGTTCCCTGGAAGGCATGCGGGCCTCCAAGGAAATCCTGGCCAATGAGCTGGGTGTCATCTTCCACAAACCGGGCGCCCGGACCCAGGAAGTCACCGACAAGGACCAGGAAGGCGATCCCGAAATCGTGTCGATCGAAGGCTCGGTCGACGGCGGCACCTTCCGGTTTCGGGCGGCCCATTTCGAGTGGCTGCTGAAAATGGGCGCGGTTCTGGATATCGGATTCAACGACATGGGAAAACGGCGGAACGGAACCCCGGCCACCCTGTTTTTCTGTGACCAGTTGATGGAAATCTACGGCAGCGAGGACCCCAACATCGCCGAGGGTGCCAGCTTCGCGGTGGAAAACTGGGCCGCGGCGGGATTCTGGAAACAGCTGGTCGCCGGCCTGGAGGCCTTCAAGCAGGTCGAGGAGCCCAAGCTTCCGTTGGCCTTCTTCACCTGGCACGACCGCATCGAGGATCAGCATGCCGGGCACGTCATGGACGAACTCGAAGAGCTCTACTTCACCGCGGATTTCGACGAAGAGAAATTTCTCGCGGGCGGCCGGAAAATGCTGGGCGGGGTCCAGGCCTTCTGGACCGGGCTCAACGAACACCGCATCGCCGCCGCCTTCCAGACGGGTTGACCCCGGCTGCTTCATCTCCGGCCCCTGAATCCAGGGGCCGGAGTCCCCAGGAGACGAATCATGAACACGAAAAGTTACCTGTCGTCGATCTTCCTGTTACTCCTGCTTGCGACCCTGGCCGGACCGCTGGCCGCCGCCGAATACCTGATCGACTCCGCCCACAGCACCATCGGTTTCCAGGTTCGTCACATGGCCATCAGCAAGACCAACGGCCACTTCCGGGATTTCACCGGTTCCTTCAGCTTCGAGCCGGGCCGGCCCGACGGTTGGTCCTGCGAGGCGGTCATCCAGGCCGAATCCATCAGCACCGACAACCAGAAGCGGGACGACCACCTGCGCAGCGACGAATTCCTGGACGTCGCCAATTTCCCCACCCTCACCTTCAAATCGACAGGCGTGGAACTGGAAAACGATTCCGAGGGCGTCCTGAAAGGCGACCTTACCCTCCACGGCGTCACCAAATCCGTGGAACTGGATCTGGAGTTCCTGGGCACGGTCACCGACCCCTGGGGAAACGACCGCGCCGGCTTCAGCGCCTCGCTCACAATCAACCGCAAGGACTTCGGCCTCACCTACCACACTGTCATGGAAGCCGGCGGCCTGGTCGTGGGCGACAAGGTAAAAATCACCCTGGAGATCGAGGGCATCTTGAATAAGGATTGAGGTGTAGCCCCGCAGGGGCCGTATGCGAAGAATCCGGGTAATCCGCAGGCCGCAGGCTGAGGACATCCCGGATTCTTTGCATACGGCCCCTGCGGGGCGGCCCACTTAATGCATTTTTAAAGGCCTACTGGTCTTCAGCGTGGTGTTTAAAAGGCCGCTTCTGATACTTACGCGCGTAGTCCAAAGCCCCTCTGTAATTGTTGCCAAGGTCGACAACGATTTGGTACTCCTCGAGCGCCATATCCCGGTGCCCCAGCAGATCGTAGCAGTTGCCCAGATAGTTATGGGTCCAGATCAGGGCGTCCATCTTTTCGTTGCGCTTGACGGCCACGCCGCTCAGGGCGCGCTTGAAGGCGGCCTCGGCCTTGTAGTACTCACCCTTGTGCATGTGGACCTTGCCGATATTGATCCAGACCTGGATGCCGTCCCCGCTCTGGACCAGCGCCTGGCGGCAACCGTCCTCGACCACGTCATACAGGCCCACCTTGAAGAAGCTCGAAGCCAGGTTCTGGTGAACCAGGGTGTGGGCGGCCTGATCGTCGGCAACCTCCCGGCCGAAAACGAAGAAGCCCCCGCTGATGATCGAGGCGTTGAGCCCTTCGGCCACTAACGCTGCGGGGGTGGCCTCGTTCCCTCCCGGCTGCATGCGTTGAAAAGTCATCTTCCGGCCCAGGGTGGGCGATTCGAAGTGGATGTTGTTCCCCAACCCGGTGATGAGACGACCGTCGGGGAGATTCCCGAAGAACCACCGGGGATCCCCCAGGGGCACGCCCCTGATCTTCATGAAGGCGGCCACTTCCTCGGGGCTCATGCCGCCCCCGCCGGGCAGGAGCATCTGCCCGAGAGACACGTCCACCGGCATCCACCCGTAACCCGGCATGAAGGCTTCGGCGAACACGTGCTGCCCGCCGTCCAGCCAGGCGTAGGTCACCGTGCGCGCGGGAATCCCGATGGAGCGGCACAAGGCGGTAAACAGGACACTGAACTGGCCGCAATCGCCGGTCCCGGCTTCAAGGGTGGAAATCGCATCCCGGTTTTCCCTGCCGCCGGGAATAAAGGCCATGTTGTGGATCAACCAGTCATAGATCAGACCACTCCGGACCCAGGCGTTTTTTTCCTGTCCCACGATTTCCCGGGCCTGGTCCAACACCTTGCCACCGGTCTGGATCCAGGTCTCCGGAGCCGTATACCGCCGGTACAGTTCACTTGATTTGTCATAGGTTTCCAGGCGAGACGGGTCGATATCGAAACGGACCGGTTTCTCCTCGACTTCCAGGTCGAAGTGGAAAAACTGGTGCGCCGGAGGGGATTCCTGATCGTTGAAGCGGGGCGCGGGCTCGGCCAGCCACTCGATAATCCGGTTGCCGGATACGGGGTCTTCCAGAATCGCCGCCGGGGCGGGCGAAATGTCGGTGACTTCCACCTCCTGCCCGGGCCAGGCGGGCGGCAGGGTCACCCAGACGAGGATCCGGGCGTCCTCGGCGACCTCGTTGATATTGTCGACCGCGTACCAGAAACTGCCGGATTGTTTTTCCCCGGCGTCCGCGGGCCGGACCATTCCCAGAATGATTCCGAAAAAGGCCGCACCGCAAATGGCGGTCCATCCCCATTTTTTCATGACACCCCTCCCGGGTTTTTCAGCCGGGATCCCGCCCCTGCGGGATCCCCCATATCCTACTGGTAACCGAACAGGACCGCCCAGATGATCGTCACGACCAGGGACAGCCCGATGGTCAGGGCCACGAAGCCGAAGGTCTTCAGGGCCTTGACGAAGCCGTCGGGCAGCGGGTCGACCATGTGTTCCTCCAGGCGTCCTTCACGGACCAGTTCCTCGTATTCGCGGGGCCGGTCTTCCTTGAACTCCTCGAGGGTCATCCGGCCGGTGAAGATCACCGGATCCATGGGGAACCGGTCGGGCCGGAAATGCGTGTTGAAGAAGTGGATGGTAAAGATGAACCCGGTGGCCAACAGGGCCTCGTCCGAGTGGATGATCGAGGCCACGTTGATGAACCAGCCCGGCAGGACGTAGGTGAACACCTCGGGATACCACAGGATGAGCCCGCTGAAACCGATCATGCCCACGCCCCAGAAGACCGCGAAGTAGTCGAACTTCTCCCAGTAGGTCCAGCGTCCGTACTGCGGCCGTTCGCCCTTGTGCAGGAACCACTTCATCGTCTGGACGAATTCCACGCCGTCCCGCTTGTTGAACATCATACCGTTGGGACCGAGGATGAATTCGCCCCAACTCAGCCCGGCCTGCTTGCGCCGGCAGTGGGCGTCATAGATATGCCGGATGAAGTAGAAGAAGGTCAGGTAGGCGCCCATGCGATGCAGGGTGCCGGCCGACTGGAATCCGCCCAGGACATGGGCCAGCCACTGCGCCCAGGGCAGATAGGAGAACTTCAGCGTCATGCCCGTGACCGCCAGGGTCAGGAAGCTGATGATCACTGTCGCGTGCAACATCCTGTGCAGGCGGTTGAAGCGACGGAACTGCTTCTCACCCTTGGCCTTCTGGCGCAGCTGACGCGAATGTTTCAGGGCCTGGAAGCTGCGGGGCATCCACATCAGGGTGTGGATGCCGAACACCACGAAGGTCCCGATCAGCAGCGAGGTCATGAACAGCCAGGTGTAATGGATGACCGGATACTTGTCCTTGTCGTGGTGCGTGGCGTGGGTCAGGTAACCCGCGAACTGCCGGTGGGCGCCCGGATGGCACTGGGCGCAGGTTCCCACGATGTTGTCGCGCGACAGGGTCGAATTCGGATCGTCGGGCGGCAGGACGTTGTGCTGGCCGTGGCAGTCATGGCAGCTGGCGGTCTCGGTGTAGCCCAGGGCGAACACCTTGCCGTGGTAGGTTTCGAAGTAGGTTTCGGTCACATCGTGGTGGCAGACCCCGCACGAGTTGGCGATCTGCAGCTTGAAACCCTCCGCGTCGATGCGGGCGATCTCGTGCGAGCTGTGACAGTCGTCGCACATCGGCAGGTCGTGGCCGTCCTTGCTATCACCCGTGAAGTGGATGCTTTCACGGAAGGTCCGGTCGATGCCCTCGTGGCACTGGCCGCAGGTATCGGCCACATGGGCGCGGCTGACGGTGGAAGCGGCGTCCTGGCTGGGCAGGATGGCGTGGGTCGAATGGCAGTCGACGCAGGTGGCGGTGACTACAAGGCCGCTCTTGTCCAGGGCCTGGCCGTGCACACTCTTCTTGTAGTTCGACACCATGCTTTCCACGGTGCCCTCGTACCGCTTGTCGGCGATGCCGCCCTCATCGTGGCAGGTCCCGCACAGGTCGGGAATGTTGCGGACATGGGTCCGGGAATCGGGGTTGTCCTTCTTCAGGACGTCGTGTCCCCCATGGCAGATCAGGCAGTCCGGCGAGTCCGGATCCCCCTGCTTGTCCAGTTTTCCATGGATGCTGCTCTTGTAGATTTCCACGACTTCGGCATGGCAGATGGAACAGTCCACGCGCGAGGGAATGGTGTCGCAGGGACGGTCGTGGTTGACCGAGGCCCCTGTGTGGCACTGGATGCAGGAGGACTTGTTGTGGGCCGACCCGGCGAGCATTTCGTGGTCCA
This sequence comes from Candidatus Krumholzibacteriota bacterium, assembly GCA_039714075.1. Taxonomy (GTDB): domain Bacteria; phylum Krumholzibacteriota; class Krumholzibacteriia; order LZORAL124-64-63; family LZORAL124-64-63; genus JAGLCY01. The sequence continues at coordinate 11,713 of JBDLKA010000016.1, forward strand.
CGAACATGGACTTGCCCTCGAGGCCGGGAGCGGCCGCCACCAGGTCTTCATTCTGATGGCAGACCAGGCATTCGCTGTCGGACATGCCTTCGTCGTAATAGACCCGCCGCACCTCATGGGGCTGGTGGCATTCGATGCAGACCGGCACGCTGGCGGGATCCTTTTCCCACAATTCGCCTTGAACGACTTTCTGGTGCACGTTTTCGATCAGCCCGTGGCACTGTTCGCAGGTGGCCGCCACGTTGTCCCGGTGGATGGTGGATTCGGGGTCGTTGTGGTTGCGGACATTGTGCGCGGAGTGGCAGTCGGAACAGACGGCGGTCCCGGTCAGCCCTCGCCGGTACAGCCCCTCGCCGTGGATGGAAAGGGAATAGTGCGCCAGCACGCTGTCCTGGGAGACGTCGGCATAGTCGCTGACCCCGGCCCCCTCCTTGTGGCAGCGTCCGCACATGATCGGAATGTTGAACTTGTTCACCCGTGAATCGGGATCTTCCGGGGGGGTGATGTCGTGGGCCCCGTGACAGGACCAGCACCGCGGCGCCAGGGGGATGCCTTCGGCCACGCCGACCCCGTGGAGGCTGCCGGCGTAGACGTCGGCGATGTCGTCATGGCACATGGAGCAGTCGACATCCTCCAGTTCCTCATCGTGATCGCCGTCGAAATCCTCCAGATCGGCATGGCAGTCGATGCACTCGATATCCTCCCGCCCATGGATCGAATTCCGGTACTTGTCGATGTCCAGATACAGGGAGATGACCCGGGTGCCCTCGTTTTTCGTCAGGTCCTCGTCATCGTGACAGTCCAGGCAGTCATCCGCGGTTTGGCCGACGACCGCCGCCGGTCCCGCCAGCCCCGCCAGGAGCAAGGCGGTCATGAGGAACAAAAGGAATCGTTTTCCCTGGAAGTCGGAGGGGAACCGGTTTGGGCTGGACATCAGGACAACTCCCGAAAGCAAATGGAACGGGTCATGTTTGGGACAAAGCCCATTATTGGGTTCCATCACCTACGGGTCAAATAGGTTATCATCATATCCGGGAATAAGTTGCATGATCCGGTTCACTGACCGGAAATGCAATTCAACGGATAAAATAAATCTTCTTTTAAGTATCGAATATTATTTAGGTTGGTGGCGTCGATAAACCATCAGGAAAACGTTTGATCTTGATTTTCGATCTCAGAAGATCGGAATCCCGTGGGCGATAAGGTTGTCTTATCCTTTCCGGGAGGGTTGATGCACCTTTCCCGGATCAGGGGAGACTCCCCTGCCCCTCGGGCGCCTTCATGCCCTTGGACCACACCGGCAGGTTGATCACGTAGGTCGTCCCCTGCCCCGGCGTGCTCTCGGCGGCCAGGGAACCGCCGTGCCTGTCCACGATGCTGTTGCAGGTGATCATTTCCCAATCCATGCGCACGCGGCTGGAGTCGGACTTGAAGCCCGGCTTGAACAGGGCCTGCAGGGCATCCGGTTCGTACCCGCATCCCGTATCGGTGACCGTGATCTGGGCCTGGTCGGCAATCTGTTCGGTTCTCACGGTAATCGTCCCCGGAGGTGTGATATCCCTGATCGCATGCATGATCAGGCTCAGGATCAGCTGATTCAATTGCGCCGGGTAACCCAGGAGGGGCGCAATCTCTCCCAGTTCAAGATTGATTTCCACGCCCTCGGGAACACTGCGGTCCATGATTTTCAGGGTGTTGCGTATGCCCTGGTTGAGGTCGGTCTGCTGAAACTCGGCCTTGTCCAGCTGGCTGAAGGTCTTCAGGCCCGCCACCAGTTCCCCGATGCGGTCGGCGGCCGCCTCCATGCCCACGACGCCCCTGTCCAGGGCTTCCAGCGACCGCCGGAAGCGGGGGTCCGACGTCACTTCGAGGGAATCGGCTCCCGAGACGTACTTTTCCCGGATGATCCGGCGGCTTCGTCCCACCACGTCAACGGACGAGGCCAGGGTGCCCAGAGGGGTGTTCAGCTCGTGGGCCAGGCCGGCCACCAGTTCGCCCAGAACCGCCATTTTCTCCGCCTGGATGATCCGGCCCTGGGCGGCGATCAGGTCCGACTCGGCTTTTTCCCGCCGGGCGATGTCCCGAACCAGGGAAGACTGCATTTCCCTGATACTGTCGGCCAGTTCACCCAGGGCGTCGTTCGATTGGTGATCCAGGCTCAGGCCCAGGTTCCCGCCCGCGATCGCCCGGGCCACACTGCTCATCCGGTCCACGGGCCGGACGACGGCCCCGATGATCCAGATCGATATCACGACCAGCAACCCCAGGAATACCAGGCTCGTCAGGTTCATGATCCAGCGGACCCGGTCAATGCGGTGTCCCATCCGTCCCATGGCTCTTACCAGTTGCTGATCGTTGTCCTCCACCACGTCCGCCAGTTCACGATTGATTTTTTCATAGCGCCGGTTCATCTGCGCCACGCGGTCCAGGAAACCGGGCTGGAAATCCAGGTCCAACAGGTCCTGCTGGATCATTTCCATGGTCGTGATCCTGGCGAGATCGAAATAGGAATCGAAATCCTCTAGCAGGGGCGTGAGTTTATCCGCCAGTTCGGGCACGCCCAGACAGCCGGCGACCGTCAGCCGGAAATGGGCGGCCACCGTGTCGGCCGCGGCCACCTGGTCTTCGTCGGCATTGGTCACCGCGGTGGTCAGAAGCTGGCGGATGGTCAGGAGATCCTTTTCCAGGTCATGGCTGAGCTCCAGGGCATGGAAGAACTCGTCCCGGATGCGTTCGATGGTCTCCGCACTCCTGGTGGTAGCGCGCTGGGTCAGGCCAAAGAACAGGGCAAAGGCCAGGGCGGTGACCAGGGGCATCAGGAAAATCTTGTGGTTGAACTTCATCAATGCCCTCTGTGCCGGGGCTTTCCCCCCACTTAATCCAGGGCCAGGATCTTGACCCCGGAAACGTTGGTAGCCGCTGAAACGAAGCCCACCGACCCGGGAGTGGCGGCCACGAAATCCACCAGAGCGGTTTCGCTGACGAAATTCCGGGGAGGCACCCCCTTGCCGGTGAACACCATCTGCCTCCAGTAGGTGACGAAACGCTGAACCGACCGCTCGAGATATCCTTCGATGAAGCGGTCGTGCAGCGGCCCGGACTTCAGCATCACCGGCACGATCGAGGACTTGTCGTCCCAGCGGGTTTTCTTGCCGAGAAAGATCCTTTGCAGGTCCTTTTGCCCGATGGCGTCTTCATACAGTCCGGAATTGGCGATGATCACCAGGTCGTCGCCCGCGGCGAACCCCGGGCCGGGGAACATCGACGCCATCACAAACAGGAGAACAAATCCTTGCCACCAGCGATTCCTGTCCGGTCTGTGGTTCATGACGTCACCCCCTTCCAGGTTCCCCTCTAGAAATGAAAGGTCGTCTTGGCCGCCAACATGCCCCAGTGCCGCTTCATGGGATCGGCCAGATTCTCCTCCAGGGTGCGCGGCTGGGTCAGGGCCACCCCGTCGATGAAATGGTACTCGAGCTTGAAGAGCCAGAAGTCGGTCAGATCGAATCGGCTGCTGATGGTCAGATCCCTCTGCCAGCCGTAATAATCCGGCAGGCCAACCAACTCAAAATTCCTGATTTCGACATCCCCGCCAAGCGGATCGGCGTCTGAATAGTAACAGGCCAAAGACAGCAGCCGCGAAAACCGGTTGCCGGCCAGGACGTACCAGCCGCGGGTCTGGGAATCCTCGAATTGGTCATGATAGTACTCGGCGGCAAGGGTCAGGTCGTCCCGGATGTATTCCGCCGAAAAGGTGGCCAGATGATTGATCTTGTGGGTCTGGTCGATGGCGATTTCGTAGGGATGATAGCCCGCGCCGTTGTTGCCGTCCGGGATGTTCACGTCATAGCGTAGCACGGCCTTGATATGGTAGCGGCCCTGGATGGCGGTCGAACCGATCCGCAGCCCCTCCAGCGGCGTCGACCAGTTCACCGCGCCCCCGAAGATCCAGGGAAAAGTCACCTCCCAATCGTCGAGGGAGCGGAAACCGGCCTCCGCGGTCCCCGGGGAATTGCCGTACTCGTCATCCACCGCCAGCCCGACCGACGGCTCCAGGTCGCGGGAGGAACCCTCGAAAAGGTCCGTCCAGAACCCCGTGCTCGAGTCCGGCACGTTCAGGGTACCCACGTAGACATGGTAGTCCAGTTCCCCGGCGCCCTGGAGATCGAAGTTGCCGTAGGCCCCGGCGCCCTCGTAGGCCAGGTTGAAATCGCGTTGCTTGTCGTTGTAGATGCTTTGCGGCAGGAAGATGCTGGTGCGCAGCATGTCCACGTCGCGGCCCTCGTTGTACAGGCCGAAGGGCAACCTGACCTTGCCCGCCCGGAATCCCAGCTGGTCCTTCCAGCGGTAGTCGCCGAAGGCCCAGTCGATGAGAACCTGATCGTTGCCCGTTTCCCCGAAATTCCGGCCCAGAAACTGGATGCCGACGCGCAAGCGGTCCACCGGCCGGGCGGTCAGGGTTATGGCCGCTTCGGTGAAATCGGCGGTCCCGTTGGTGCTGCGGGAAACCAGATAATCATTTGATGAAGTGTTCAGGTAACCCTGGCTCACGAACCCGTTGACAAACAGGTCATCGTCCAGGTTCCCGGCGACCGCGGGCAACGAAAAAGCCGCCAGGAGCATCACGATCCCGACCTGGACCAGCCACCGGAATCCGCGGAATCGACAACTCTCCATGACGCCCTCCGGAGGGAAGATCAGATGAAGGTTCGCAAAATATCGTTCTGCAGGCCGGACAGCTTGCCCTGGGCCTGATCTATCTCGGCGATCTTTTCCTGGAGGGTCTTGACCAGGTAGCGGCGTTCCAGGGCATTGCGCAGCACCACCAGCAGGTTGGTGTTGTCCCAGGGTTTTTCGATGAACTGGAACAGTCCGATATCGTTGATCGCCCGGATGGCGCTGTCCTTGTCCGCGTAACCGGTCAGCAGGATCCGGGGCGCGTGGGGATGCCGGGCGCCGAACCGGCCCAACAGTTCGATGCCGTTCATTTCGGGCATGAGAAAATCCGACACCACCACGTCCACCTGGCCGTCCTGGGCGTATTCCAGGGCCGCGGCCGGGGACGTGAAGGAGCGGATGCCGTATTCCGTTTCCAGATCCAGGAATGTCCGGAGGCTGTCGAGTACCATTTCCTCGTCGTCGACGATCACCACGGTGGCGTCGCTTTCCACAAAGGGAGCGGCTTCCTGCATCGAGTCGTCATTCACGGCGGTTCACCTCAACTATTCCTGGTAATCCCGACTACGGTCAGGTCATCCCGGTATTCGGGAATCCCGAAGGCCAGGGCCCGGTCGGCAAGGGTCCCGGGAAGATCCTGTCCACTTGTCCCGGCCAGGTCGGCGGCGTCCTGCAACAGCCGGCCTTCCCCGTAGAACTCATCGCTGGAGTTCTGGGCTTCGGACAGACCGTCGCTGAACAACAACAGGCTGTCACCGGCCTGCGGCCTCAGAACGACTTCATTGCCGGGATTATACATGGCGCTCTCCACCAGGCCCAGCAAAAGACCATTTGCCGGCTGGATCTGCACCTTTCCCGCTTCACCCACAAGAAGGGGGTAAGGCAAGCCCGCCCCGACCAATCTGATCCGGCCGGCCCCGGGCTCCACCACCGCGGCCGCGGCGGCCACCGGAATCTCCCGGGGCAAGCCCCGGTACAAAACCTCGTTCATCCTGGAAAGGATTTCGCCGGGTCCCAGATCTTCTCCTGCCAACCCGGCAGTGGAAAATTTCAACAGGGCCGTCCCCAGCGCCGCCTGGACGCCATGCCCTGTACTGTCGGCCACCACGATTCCCAAACGGCCTTCGGCCAGGGACACAAATTCGTAGAAATCTCCCCCCACCGCCATGGCCGGTCGATAGACCACCGATAAACTGAAGGGATCGGCCCGGGGAACATCAGCGGGCAAAAACTTGGCCTGGACGATTCTTGCCCAATCCATTTCCTGACGAAATTCCTCATCCCGCGCACTCAATTCATTCCGCTGATGGAGGATCCTGTCCAGTTCCTTGATCTTCTCATGCAGCGCCTCCCTTACCCCTTTATGGTCCAGCGCGTTTTTCAGAGCCAACAGGAACTGTTCGTTGTCCAGGGGCTTTTCCAGATACTGGAACAAACCCACCTCGTTGATGGCCCGAATGGCGTTTTCCTTGTCGGCGTAACCCGTCAGCATCAGACGGGGGATTTCGGGATCCATCCGCCGGACTTCGGCCAGAAGCTCCAGACCGGTCATGCCCGGCATGAGAAAGTCCGATACCACCACGTCCACCGGCCCGGCCGCGAGCCGCTCCAGGGATTCGGCCCCCGAGGCACAGGTGATCACCTCGTAATCCGTTTCCAGTTCCAGGATCGCAGCCAGGGCCTGGGTGACCATGGGCTCGTCGTCCACCAGCATGATGACCGGGGAGCGTCCCTGAGGCTTCCCCATCACGATGCCCTACCGGCAAGTTCCCGCAGCTTTCGGGTCACCGTGCGGATGATGCCCTTGGCAATGCGCACGTCATCGGAAAGCAGGTCGTTGAATTCGTTGCGGTCGATGCGTAGCAGCTTGGTGTCTTCGGTGGCCGTGGCGGTCAGGACCCGGGGATCGTCGTCGAACAGGGCCCAGGTGCCGAAGGACATCAATCTGTCCGCGGTCGTGACCTCGCGCTCCCCCTGGTGCAACCGCACATGCCCCTCGAGGACCAGATACAAGGCATCGGGACTGTCGTTCTCACGGAAAACCGTGTCGCCCGCCAGAACCGGCACCTCGCGGGCGATGGCCGCCAGGGCGGCCAACTGGTCCGTGGGCACTTCGGCGAAAACCTCGACATTCTGCAGCAACAGCACTTTTTCGATGGGGGACAGCATGTCATCTCCCGATTTTTTCAGATGGTGGTCGGCCGCCGGATTTTCCACCCGGCCACCGGCGAAGATGGCGCAGGCGGCCAGCCAGGGGTCACAGTCCCGGCTCAGGAAATCGAGGGCTTCGGCGGTATTGCCGGCAACCCCTGCGAAGTCCTCCTCGGTCATCAGCCCGGTTTCCCGCCAGGCCTCCGCTGCCGATTGCTCGTCGAGCAGGGCCAGGACCAGCCCCCGATGCCGCCCGGCCAGCATGTTGTCCAGGAATTCCTGGGCGTTGGCCCGGGGAACCCGGCGGCCGCTGATCACGCCGTGGTAGGAATTCAGCACATCCCGCAGGGGATACAACAAACCCAACAACCGGAATACGCTTTCGAGCCTGAGATTCCGGGTCTCGGCAACCGCCTTTTCCAGCAGCCGGGCCTTGTCCCCCTTGTCCGGCAACAGGTCGCCCAGACGGGACAGCAGAAAAAACCGCCGGGCTTCGATCGTGATTTCATTCGAAACGATTTCCTGGTCGAAATCAAGGGATCGGTACCGGGAGCGGAGCTTTCCCAGGGCCTTCAGGACCAACAGCCGAAACTCGGGCCGATGGGTGCCCAGATGCCTCACCAGGGTATCGACGCATTCCTGTTCGGGCACCATTTCCAGGATCCTGGGTATCTCCTCCCGGGCCCGCACGGAATGGTCCGGGGACAGGAAAAAGGCCTCCAGTTCCTCGATGACACCCACATCCGCACGCGCCAGTTTCGCCAGGGCGCCCCGGGCGTGGACCCGCAGCAGGGGATGGTCAAGCTTAACCAGCAACCATTCCAGACGGCTGAAATCCTCCCGGGCTCCCAGTCCCGCGATGACCGCCTTGACGACGGCGGCGTCCTGATCCCGGATCAGCGCCTCCCACAAATCGGCGGAACAATCGGCCGGATCCCAGGACAGGCCGGCCAGGATTTCGCGTCCTTCCACCCCGGATTCCGTCGTGTCGTTCAGGATGGCGTCCACGACCGGTTCGGTGACCAGGTCGCGGTAATCCTCACCCCCGTTGCCACCGGCAATGAAGGCCAGCGCGGCGTTTCGGCCCGCGGCGGCGCCGGCCAGCAATTCGCCCAGGAAGCGACCCGAGCGATCCTGCTGCAGATCATGGTTTGCCACGCAGGCCACGGCCGCGACCCGCACCCCCAGGTCCCGGTCGGTCAGGTATTCCCGGGCACGGAGGCCGTCGCTGAAATCCCCGTTCAGGCAGAGGACTTCCAGGGACCGTCGCCGCACCTCGGCCGAGGGATGATCCACCAGGGGCCGCACGCCCTCCGCCAACAGGGGGGATTCGACTCCCTGCAGGGTGTCCAGCGCATAGATGACCTCGCGTAGGTTTTCACTTTTCAGGGCACCCACGAGAATCTTGACCGTCGAACCGTCGTCGATGCGCACGGTCAATCCCGCGAGGTCGATCTCCCGCCGCGCCAGGGCCAGGCGGAAGGAATTCACGTACTCCCGCCGCATCAGGAAAGCCAAAACCAGCCAGGCCGCCAGCAGCACCAACGTCACCAGGGCGATCCGGCTCAGGTCCCATTCGAGGACCATGGTCATCAGCAGCAGAAACCCGCCGGCCATGCCCCGGGCCCACCGGTCAACGAACATGTCGATGAAGACCTTGGTCCGTTTCTTGAGGGCCAGGGGGATGGGCAGGAACAACAATTCCCGACTGGTCTTGTCCACGGAATACTTGAGGGTGATGTCCCCGCCGCGCATGAACATGGCCGCAACCAGGCCGGGCATCAGGAACATCCCCAGGGCGCCTCCGGCCAGCACGGCCGGCAGCACGAGCAGGACACCCCCCACCCCGAGCCAGCGGATCAGGCGGGTGGCGAACAGGGCCTGCACCAGCAGCGACAACAGACTCATCCTGCCGTAAAAGCGGCCGAGGAACGAGGTCAGTTCCGCTTCCGAGTTGAAAACCTGCCAGCTGACGTTCTTGAACTGGAAATCGATGAAGGAGCCGGTCATCACCGTCAGGGCGATGATCCCCACCGTCAGGCTCAGATGGCGTGACCCGGCGATGGACCGGATGATGCCCCGCAGATCCCCACCCCGGTCCTTTTCGTCCAGGGGAACCGAGGGGGTTTCCAGGCTGGTCCGGTTGGACCGCCAGACCAGGCGGCTCATGAATCCGGCGGCGGCCAGGACAAAAACGCTCACCACCAGCAGGTCCTGGGTCCGCAGGCCCCAGTTGCTGATCAGGATGCTGGTGATCTCGCCGCCGGCGAAGGCGCCCGCGATTCCGCCCAGCCCCAGGAATGGGAACAGCCGTTTGGCCTGGGCCGCGTCGAATACGCCGTTGGCCAGCAGCCAGAACTGGCTGGTGGTCAGACCTCCGGCAACGCCGACCCAACTGTAGAAAAGATAGAACACCCACTCCTGGCGCACCCCGATCAACAGGCGCAACACCACCAGGTTTGCCATCAGGATCACAATGGTCAGGGCGATGAGCCGGTCCAGCCGCCGCCGCAGGCCGGCCCGGGCGTAGGCGGCGGTCACCGGCGCGGCGATCAGCGCGGTCAGGATGTAGACCAGCGGCAGGTGGGAAGGGCTGATCTCGACCAGGAAGAGGGAATCGCGCGCGGGCTTGAGGAGATAGTGGAAGAGCAGCAGCAGAAAATAGTTGGCCGCCATCAGGACGGCGATCCGCCGTTCACCCGGACGCAGATCCGGCAGGAGTCCGGACAACCAGTTCATCAGCGGGCGGCTTGCGGCGCGTCACCGGCGGCCGCGGGCAGGGTGACCACGAAAACAGCTCCGCCGGATTCACCGTCGGCAGCCTTGATCCGCCCTCCATGCCTATCGACAATTCTTTTGGAGATGAACAGGCCCAGGCCCGTTCCATCTTCGTCGTGCCTGGTGGTCCACCCCGGAGAGAAAAGTTTCTCCTGGCAGCCGGCCGGCAGCCCGGGTCCGGTGTCGCTCACCGTGACGACCACCTGCCCGTCATCCACCCCGCTGGTCACGGTGATGGTTCCGGTTCGGTCCATGGCCTGCCCCGCGTTCTGGATCAGGTTGAGAAAAACCTGGCCCAGCGGACCCGGCCACCCGCTGACCGCGGGAATGTCCCGCAGTTGCAGATCCACCTCCACCCCCTGTTTCAACTCATAGGTCAACAGGACCAGGGCCCCCCTGACCAGACCGTTGACGTCGACCGGCACCGGATCCTCATGGTCGCCGCGCCCGGCCAGGCGCAGTTGGCGCACCAACTGCCCGATTCTTTCCAGGGCCTGCTCCAGGACCGGCTTGCTGGCCTCGACCGAATTCAGGGTCTTCTTCACCTGGGCCAGTTTTTCCGCGTCGGCGGCGGCGAGAGGCGAGTTCTCCAGTTCCGCCACCAGTTCGGTCATCCTGCCGACCGCCCGGCGGTTCGTATCCAGGCTGCAGGAAACCGCACCCAGGGGTGTTCTCAGTTCGTGGGCGATGCCGGCCAGCAGATGCCCCAGGGTGGCCATCTTTTCCTGATTCTCGACGGAATCGGCCATACAACGCCACTGGCGGTCCCGCCGCCACAGGCGAACGGTCTGCACCACGAACAGGAGAAGGATCAGGACCAGACTCGCGTCAAGCAGGTAATCGATCAACTCAATCACCACCCTTCCCGGGTTTGGGATCGGCTTTCTTCTTTTCGGTTTCGAAAACGGAACGGACCTCGCCCGCGGTCAGGTGCCGGATGCCGCCGGAGGGAAGATCGCCCAGCCGGATTTCGCCGATTCTGGTGCGCCGGACGAAAACAACCTTGTGACGCAGGGTGCTCAACATGCGGCGAACCTGTCTGATCCTGCCTTCGCGCACGACCATGGTGACCACGGTGCGGTTGTTCAGAATCTCCACCACCTTCACCGACAGCGGTTTGAACAGGCCCAGGTTGGGCAGATGGACCCCCGCGGTCATCACGCCGATCTCGATTTCCGTCAACTCGCCCTCGACCTGCACCCGGAATTCCTGCTCCAAACACCGGGAACCGGTGACGAGATTGTTCCAGCGCCGATCGTTGGAAATGAGCAGCAGACCGGTCGTTTTGCCGTCCAGCCGACCGGTGGTCTGCAGCCCGGGAACGTTGCGGGGGAAAAATTCCGCGACCAGTCTTCGTTCCGGTCCGTCACTGACCGAACAGACAACCCGGACCGGTTTGTTGAAGGCGTAGTAGCTGGGCCGCAGGCGGGCCAGCGGTTCACCGTCCAGACAGACCAGGCTGCCGACATCTATCATGCTGTTCGGATCAAAAATGACTTCATCGTCAACGGTGATCCTGCCTTCGACCACCATTTCGCTCGTCTGGATACGGGTACCGTAGCCGGCCTTCATCAGGGCCCGGGCCAGCCCCATGGCGCGCGAGGGTTTCCACCGCTCCGCAGGGGGGGCCGAGGACGGTTTGTCTGCTGGTTTCCTGGCCATTGCTTCGGGTCCCGTCATCCGTTCCGCTGGTACGTTCTAGTTGAGTGTTGCCCAGATGTACATGATCAGGGTGTAGGTCAACAGAAGGGCCGTTCCCCTCCATCTGCCTATCTTGCCCCGGCCCAGGATGATCATGGTGAACACCATGATCGTCAGGACCAGCATGCTGATCATCTGCACCTGCAGTTGGGTCGGCTGCAAGGGAAAGCCGGTCAGGGACGGCAGCCCGCTTTCCGCGTCCAGATTCCTGACCAGGCCCACCGGACCGGCCACCGCCAGGATGTTGAAAAGGTTGGACCCGATAATGTTCCCCAGGGCCAGATCATCTTCATTGCGCAGGGCGGCCACCACGGTGGTCGCCAGTTCGGGCAGGCTCGTGCCCACCGCCACCAGGGTCAGGCCGATCAGGGTTTCGGAAATCCCGATGCTGACGGCAAGCGTCAAGGCCGACGATACGATGAAGTGACCGCCGGCCGCCAGTCCCCCCACGCCCAGAAGGCTCATCCCACCCCCGCGAACGACCTCGCGTGTCCGGTGGTCCGGGTCGATATCCGGCAACTTTTCCGGGACACCGGTCACCACCACGTCGCGGTCCCGGTTGCTCAGGGTCCACCACATGAAGACGAGGAATCCCGCCACCAGGAAACCGGCATCCACGTGCCCCAGACGCCCATCCCAGGCCAAAACGATGAACAGGACGGTGGCCCCCAGCAGCAGGGGGACCTCCTTGCGGGAAAGCCCCTTTTCCACGATGACCGGGCGCAGCAGGGCGGCCAGGGCGAGGATCAGGCCCAGATTGGCCACGTTCGAACCGATGACGTTTCCCAGGACGAGTCCCGTATTCCCTTTGATGGCCCCGGCCAGGGAGACGAACAGTTCCGGCGCCGAAGTGCCGAAGGCGACCACGGTCAATCCCACCACCACCGGAGGCACCCGCAACACCGCCGCCACCCGCGAACCACCCGTGACCAGGAGCCAGGCGCCGCCGACCAGTAGTCCGATGCCGGCCAGGAAAACCAGAATCTGCCACAGCATGGCGGTCACTTACCCTCCCGGAATCCCGGAACCAGGGCCACCGCCCGCACCGGGGAGGCCTCGGTTCCCTGCAGTTTGAGCGGCAGGGCCATCAGGGTGAATCCCCGCGCAGGCAGAGCGCCCAGATTGGCCAGGTTTTCCAGATTGATCATTCCCGCCGGCGCACAGATGTCGTGCGCCGCCTGACCGCCGAAGTCGTCCAGGCTCGGCGTGTCCAGGCCAACGCCCTTGAGCCCGGCGCCCGCCAGCAATTCGGCCAGATCCGGGGATAGATGGGACCACTCGCGATAGTAGCGTTCGCTTCCCCAGTGCCTGTCCCAACCCGTATCGAACAGGACAAAATCCGCCGCCGCCAGGTCGACCCCCTCGCAAATTTCGGGGCCCAGTTCCCCGGCCGTTTCGCCGTCTCCGGCCCGGATAACCACCCCTTGTCCCATGAACCGGTCCAGGGGCAGCTGGTCGACGCCCGGTTCATCCGCCAGGAAATGCAGGGGCGCATCGATATGGGTGCCCGCGTGGCACCCGAATTCCAGGGAACTGGACATATGGCTGTCCGGCCCGTGAAGGCTGTGCCGATGGATAACCAGGGGCTGGTTGTCGCCCGGCCACTGCGGCATGTCCGGAACGATCGTGTGCGTCAGGTCGATCACCTTCAAAGGTAATGCTCCCAGGCCCTCGGGACGCGGTTTGAGAGGGGGCGTCCCGGTCAGCCGGAATGAAAGGAATCCACGTGTATGTGGCGGCGCAGCTCACCGATTTCAAAATCCGAGGCGAAAAGCACTCGTTCGGCGGCGTCAAGGAGGCCGGCCACCTGCGATTCCTCGTTGGACACGGCGCCCACGGCCAGAAAACAACGCTGAATGAGGTCCGGCGGACCGACCTGGGCCACCGCCAGGTCCTGGTTTTTCAGCTTTTGCACCAGGGCCCGCAAGGGACCACGGCGGTCCTTGAGGGTCCGGGCGGCCGTCAGCACCAGATCCGCCGTCAAGGTGCCTGTAAAAGTTCGGACATCGTCCACGAGGGGCCTCCCGGCTGCAATCCAGCAAACCTAAGGGATAACAGGCGGATTGTCATGGATGAATGCTGCCGAACGGTTGTCCGGTTTATAAATGGGCCCTTCCGGACCGATCTGGCCCGATTCCTGCTGATAAGCCGCTGTCATGGAAAAACTTCGCCTAAAATATCCAACCGATCCCGGTAGGACCGCCCGCGCCCTTCTGTTTTTTGCGGTTCTGTGCCTTGCCGGGGCGGGTTGCCAGGAGCGGATAGATTTTCCCCGGTCGGACCTTCCGGGCGATGAGCCTCTGGCGCCCCACCCCACGTTGGACCGGGATCTGAAGGTCATCAAGAAATCGGGGACCATCCGCCTGTTAACCCAATACAATTCAACAAGTTACTTCATTCACCGCGGAGGCCAGGCGGGATTCGACTACGAATTGGCTTGGCGGTTTGCACGTGAACACGGGTTGCATCTGGAGGTTGTCATTCCGGAACCCGGAGAGGACCTGATCAGCCTTTTGAACTCCGGACGCGGGGATCTGGTCGGCGCCGGCCTGCTGCCCTACCCCGCCCTGGAACATTGGGTAGCCACCACCCGGCCGACGAATTTCATACGCAAGATCCTGGTCATGCCCGCCGATTCCCGCCATTCCGCCGAATTCCGCAGCCTGGCCGGCATGAAAATCACCCTTCCGGCCGGGGATCCCTTCCGGGACGAGCTGCAAAACCTCAAAAACAGCATGAACATCCAGTTTTTTGTCACCACCGGCAGGCCCGGCGACCAGGCCGAAGACCTGTTGGCCCTGGTCGACCGGAACGAGCTCGAGGCCGTGGCGGTCAACGACAACATCGCCCGCAGCGCCCGAACCTATCTGCCGAATCTGAAACTGGGAGTCAACATCGGGGAACTCCGCCCCACGGCCTGGTTGGTGCGGAACAACAGCCCCGAACTCAAGGCGGCTCTCAACAAATTCCTGAAACGGCACCTGAACGTGAACGACACCGGGCGTATCAGACGCAGCCGCATGTACGGCACCATCTATGACCGGTATTTCGAAAATCCCCTGACCATCAAACGGTTCCAGGACCCCGCCCACCGGCCTGACAAGAGCGGAATCATCTCCACCTATGACGACCTGATCCGGCGCAAATCCGAAGCCATCGGCCTGGATTGGCGCATGGTGGCCGCACTCATCTACCAGGAATCCGAATTCCATCCCGGCGCCCGCAGCAAGGCGGACGCCCGTGGTTTGATGCAGGTCCTGCCCCGTTTCGCGGGCGACCAGGCGGACAGCCTCTACCTGCCCGAACCCAATCTGCGGGCGGGTCTGCGCATGTTGAAGCGGACCTTCAACAGCTACGCCTATCTGGATTCCCTGAACCGGTGGCGCTTCACCCTGGCCGAGTACCATGCCGGCCACGGCCACCTGACCGACGCCCGGCGGCTGGCCATTGAAATGGGACGGGATCCCAACACCTGGGATGGTTCCCTGAACGTCACGCTCCCCCGCCTCATGGAGCGGAGATACTTCAGCACGACCCGGCACGGATTCTACGGGGGCGGCATAACGGTCGACTATGTCGAGGAGATCATGAACCGGTACCGGATGTACACCCGGCTGGTGGCCCGCCGCCCCGAAGTGCGGATCGATCAATTTCCCGTGGGAGAATCGAGCGGAACCCATCACGATATCAGCGCCATCCCCGACCTGGCGCGCCCGCCGGCCCCCAGATAACGGGGCTACCCCGTCAACTTCAGATCACCATCAGGATCTCCGGCCTTTTGGTCAGGGCGGCGAAGACCGCATCGCGTTCGGCCTCGTCCTGCACTTTCAGATTGAGGCTCAGACTCACGTATTTTCCGCTCCTGCTGGTGCGGGATTGGCCCAACTCGAACTCCCGGTCCCCCGAATTATCATTCAGGCAATGGTCCAGGCACACCTTCACCGCCGACCGCATCGCCTCTTCATCCGGTCCGATGACCTTGTAGCCCCACCGGCAGGGATATTCCACCACGGGCTTTTCGTTGTTCGTTGGGGACATGTTGTTCTCCATCCTCCCGCGGGACCCTGGTTGCCACGTCTTTCATTGTCGGGCAATACCCGCCCCGGGACAACCCCGGATGCCGGTTGGCCCCCGTGGCGGCCTGTGCTAGATTTCACCGGTCCCCGACCCCGAAGGAGGGATCGTTGTTTCCTGCAAGCTTTCCGCGGACATTGAACAGAGCAGCTTCCCGGCTGTTGCTGACCGCCGCCGTGGTGTTGGCTGTCTGGCCTGCCGACGGACGGGCCTCTTCGACCCGCATTGGCAGCCTGGGCGGGTCCGGAGGATTCTTCGAAGACCACCACAACGTCCTGCGCTGGTACGGCAGCCTGGGCGATTATCCCGACCTGGTGATCATCGAAACCGGGCATTTCGACCTGAGCGACGGTTATGACGATGACTGGGGCCGGACCGTATCCGGACCCGGCGGCGGCGTGCACGCCCGGTTCGACAAGAACGGACGCTGGGGCACGGGCGGACTTTTTTTCCACGGACTCGCCGACGACAGTGATCCGGGAAGCCTGCACGACGGTTACCGGGGCGGCAGCGTTACGGCCCTTTATGCGCGGGACATCGCCGGCCTGTCGGTCGGATTCATGTTCCGGCACACGGCCGACACCGACTTTCAATCCGCGGCGCCCTCCCCCGACCCGGTCGAAAGAACCTTCGAACAAACCCGGAATGACTTCGGATTCGGCTTACGGATGGACATCTCCCCACAGGCCTACCTGGACCTGGCGGGAGAAATCCGCCACCTCCGAAACCGCGCCTTCGGCTCGGACCCGGCCGATCCCGACTGGGACACCAGTGACCTCGATTCCTGGAACAACCAGGGGCTGCGTGCCCGGGCCTTCATCGGACTGAACGACCGCCTGGCCCTGGCCCCGCTGGTCGAATACGTCCACGAGGATTTTACGGGTACCTCCCATGCGGGGGGCGACCTGGTGGGAGAGACATCCGGCAACAGGGGTCATCTGTTTCGTGTCGGGGCGGGGTTGAACCTATTCGTGGATGCCGACAACCTTCTCCTTTTTTCAACGGAACACGTCACCGGCAGGGTCGACCACACCATTCGGGATCTGGACGGCGACAGTTCCTATTCATGGCGGGAGGATTACGGGGTTTTGTTGCTTCGCCTGGCTTTCGAAACCCGGCTGGCCCACTGGGTCACCGCGCGCGCGTCGGCCGGTTATGAACATGTCGACAATCAGGGAGACAATCGCTTCCCGGAAACAGGTGAGCACATTCCCCTGGGGCTGGGATTGGGGCTTCACCTGGGTTCACTGTCGGTGGACCTGGGCCTGACCGACCGCGAGCCCCGGGGCCTGTCACGGTACAGCGCAGCGCTGACCGCGGCCGACAGTTCGACGTGGCTCGCCATCACCCTGGGCTACGGGTTTTAACCCGCCGGCGGGCCGGGACTGCTTGTCCTATCGAAAAAATTGTTATTTAATGGGACCGAGCCTTTTCAAACCCCGGCAAAGGATTCCTTGATGAAGAACAAGCCCCAGTTTTCAGCGGAAATGGAATTGGACGCCGAGGTGAACGCCCAGATCTGGCGTTTAGCGGGAAAAATGGTGACCGGTTCCTGTTGTTATGACTTCCTGGATTCCGTCAGGGAAAATATAGCCAACGGCCAGATCAACGCGATTCTGGATATGACCGACATCTCCTGGACCAACAGCACCGGAGTCGGCGTTCTCGCTTCAATTTTCAACGCTGCCGGAGACGCCGGAGGAGCGATGGTCCTTGTCGGAGCCAACCAACGGGTCGAGGCCACCCTCAAGATTGTCAATCTCTGGCCCGTGGTTGCGACATTCGACTCGCTGGCCGAAGCGCTGGAACATTTGAAGGGCAAGTAGGGTCTTCCCCGCCCCGGCTCCTCGAAAATAAATATCCCCACGGTAAACGGATGCCGCGCCCCGTCCGTCCTCTTTTTCATAGCGAGGAGGACTTCGATGAGTGAAGAACATGGACGAAAAGAAGATCTCGAACTGGCGCGGGCCGCCACCGGTGGCGACGAAACGGCCTGGCGCCGCATCTACGACCAGACCAACCGGCAACTCTACAATTTCCTCTGTTACCAGACCGGCGACCGGGACGCGGCCCGCGACCTCATGCAGGACACCTATGTGACCGCCCTGCGCCGGCTGGACACCTACCGCGGCCAGGGCACCCTGCTGAGCTGGCTGCGGGCGGTGGGACTGAGGAAATGCCTGGATTGGCGACGTCGGGCATCACTGCGTATCCGCAAGCTGGCGACCTTCGCCCGCGAAAACACCCCCCTTGCTGCAGGCGGCGCGGAGGAGACGTTCCCCGGCCTGGGTGATGGCTTTCAGGCGGCGTTGGACCGCCTGTCATCCAGGCAACGGGCCGCGCTTCTCCTCCGCGAACTCGAGGATCAGCCGTTCGCCGAAATCGCCGCCGCCCTGGGCTGCGGCGAGGCGACGGCGCGGGTCCATTACCACCGTGCGTGCCGGAACATGAGGACCTGGCTGGAAAACGGCGACGACCTGGTGTTCAACGGCAACGCGGAAGGAGCGGCATCATGAAACGCTTTCTGAAACATGACAAATACGAACTGGGCGACCGGGACCGGGAATCCCTCTGGCACGACATTCGCCGGGAATTGAAACCCGCGGGCCGGCCTTCGTTGTTCCGGACCGTTCGCCCGTGGCCGGCCCTGACCACCGCGGTTACTGTCGTCGCGCTCGCGGCGCTTGGAGTTTGGTGGATCGATTCGAACCGGACGGACATGATGGGAGCCGGGCATCCGGGGCTGCTGGGCAAGAGACCGGGTGAAGTGGTTCGCCAGGCTGAACCCGCTCCCTTGAAGTATGGTGGCAAACCCCTGGCGGACGAGGTCGTGGAAATCGATCAAATCGAAGAGTCCGCTTCGGCCGCGATCAGCCGGGAGGAAAAAGAATCTACGGAGGGAGCGGAATACATGGTCGAGGTCAAGAGCGCGGTTACCGAACATTCCGTTAGGTCCGAGACGTTCGAAAAGCACGCCATTGATTCGGTCGATGACGCTTTGTCAAAGAAGGCAGGGGTAGTCAATCGTGCTGGCGAGTTGTACGTGCGGGGCGGCCGGTCCGGCGAAGTATCGATGCAAACCACAGGCGTCGCCGGCAGTCCCTCGCCCACAGTCACTGAAGCCCCCGGGAAGGCTCGGCAAAATGCCGCCGAAGATGCCCCCCCCGGCTCGGTAACCGGCGGAACCAAACCGCCCAACGACGAACAGGTCGAGCTGATGTACTTCGAACACGTCGGCGTCAACCCCTTCGTCGCCACCGAGGACGACTCCCTTTCCACCTTCGCGGTGGACGTGGACAACGCCTCGTGGACCGTGGCCCGCAACTACCTGGACCGCGGCCTGCTGCCGCCCGCCGACGCAATCAGGGTCGAGGAATTCGTCAACGCGTTCGACCCCGGTTGGGCGGAACACACCGACGACGTGTTCCGGATCCACACCGACGCTGCGGCTTCCCGCTTTGCCGAGGGTTACCACCTGTTGCGGATCGGACTGGCGGGCAAGTCCCTCGGCGACGAGCACCGCAAGGCCGCCAACCTGATCTTCGTCATCGACATCTCCGGCAGCATGAACCGGGAAAACCGGCTGGGCGCGGTCAGGAAGTCCCTGCACCTTTTGCTGGATGAACTCGGCGAAGGCGACCGGGTCGGGCTGGTGGTCTACGGATCGCGGGGCGAGATCAGGCTCGAACCCACGGACATCAGCCGCCGCGAAGTGATCGCCCGGGCCATCGACGGACTGGCCAGCAACGGTTCGACCAACGTCTACGAAGGTCTCGAACTGGCGTACGGCCTGGCCCGGAAACATTACGAGCCCGCCAAGATCAACCGTCTGATCCTGTGCAGCGACGGCGTGGCCAACAACGGGGCCAGCACCGAGGCGGAAAAGATCCTGTCGCTGGTGCGCCGGTCTTCCGACGAGGGCATCACCATCTCGACCATCGGGTTCGGGATGGGCAACTACAACGACGTGCTGATGGAGAAACTCGCCAACAAGGGCGACGGCAACTACTACTACGTGGACCGCCAGGAAGAGACCGAACGGGTCTTCCGCGAGAACCTGACGGGGATGCTGCAGACCATCGCCCGCGAGGTGAAGGTCCAGGTCGAATTCGACCCCCGCCTGGTCAAGCGCTGGCGCCTGCTGGGTTACGAGAACCGCGACGTGGCCGACCGCGACTTCCGCAACGACGCGGTGGACGCGGGCGAGGTCGGCGTGGGCCACCGGGTGACGGCGCTGTACGAGGTGAAGTTGGCTCGTACTCCCGCGGTACCCGAGGGTATTTCCACCGTGGGAGCGGATTGGGAAGGTCCCGCCGTACGCGTCGGAACCGTCCGTCTGCGCCACGAAGCCCCGGCCCACGATACGGCCCGGGCGGGTCAGGTCGAGGAAATCGAACAGACCCTCCTGCTCAGCCAGTTCGCGGGTGATTTCGCCTCCGGTACGGTCGGGATGCGGGCCCAGGCCGTGGCCGCCGAGTTTGCCGAGATCCTGAAGGAAAGCTTTTGGGCCAAGGAAAGCAGCCTGGCAGACCTGGTGCCGGTGGCGGACGGACTCGCCGCCGAGATGCCCGGCGACCCCACGATTCGAGACCTGGCCGCCATGATTCGCCAGGCCGCCGATCTTCAGGATCCTGTCCAGCAGCAGGAGAAGTGACAGCCGGCGGTTGCCAACGGGGGCCGGCCCGGGGATAATGCATCCGAACGATGCCTGACCCGGGCGGCCCCCTACTGCATCCAGACCGGAGAATCCTTGCCCGTCACCATTTTCCAATCCCCTTTTGAATACGCCCTGACCTGCGCGATCCTGGTGGTCGCCCAGCTGGTCTACGTGTTGTTCGGATTCGGAGCGGGTTTGATCGCCGTGGGCAGCCTGGCCCTGGTCTTTCCGGAGATCAAGGACGTGGTGGTGCTTCTGCTGCTGGTCAACCTGCCGGCCGAACTCTTCGTCACCTGGCGGTCCCGGCGGGAAATCCGGTGGCGGCCCATCGGGGGGCTGGGCGTGGGGATCGCGGTGGGCATACCGGTGGGAGCATGGCTGCTGAGCACGACCGATCCGGGCATCGTCCTGACGATTCTGGGGTGGTTCCTGATCGCCGTGGGCCTGGTTTTCGTGAAACTTCCCCCCGGAGGACGGATCAACCCGCCGGCGGTCGCCGCGCCGCCCACCGGTTTGGTCAGCGGCGTGCTGACCGGCCTGTTCGGGACCGGAGGGCCGCCCCTGATCATCTGGTACCACCTGGCGGCGGTGGGCAAAAGCGCCTTTCGCGCCAACCTGATGACCATCTTCCTGCTGATGACCTTCGTGAGGGTTCCCAGCTACGTCGCCGGCGGGTTGGTGACAGGCCCCCGGCTGTGGTCTTCACTATTGGTGATGCCGGCGGTCTTTTTCGGAGCCTGGCTGGGACACCGGCTGCACCTGAAGATTTCCGAACGCACTTTCCGGCGCCTGGTCAGCCTGTTGCTGGCCGTCCTGGGCCTGATGCTTCTGCTCAAGGGTTGATCCCTCAGAAACTGAACCCCGCCCCCAGCTGGTAATGGGAAAGTTTGGCCCCGATTTCGGGATCATGGGCCCCCTCCGGCCCCACTTCGGCCTTGGCGGCCCCGGGCAACGGAGTGGTGTCCAGCAACAGCTGGCCGGTAAACCCCTGGGTATACCGGAAATCGACCGTGACCGGCCCCACGCCCAGGGAAACCCCCGCGTGTCCCACGATATCGGTATTCTTGTAACCCCACTCGCGGTCGGCCCGGCCCGGAAAAGCCGACCAGGATTCCTTCACTTTCAATACGATGGACCCACCCACATAGACCCGCGGCACGAAACCCAGGTCGGGCACATGGGCTCCCAGAAAGATGGAGGGTTGCACGCAGTGCAGCGTGACCTCGGCGTCGTCCACCGTAAAACCGGTTACCGGATCGGAGAAGAAGTTCGGCTGGCTACCCACTTTCTGCACGTATTCCAGGGCATACGAGGCATCGAGGATACGACCGGCCAGGGGGATGTCGTTGCCGACACCCACGAAAAAACCGTCGCCCTTGTTCTTCAGCCCCACGTCGGCGTGGGTCCAACCGGCGGTCAGCGTGACCGCCGAGGCAGGCATCGACGATATCAACAGGAGTGCAACCAGGGAAACGGCGGCCGGAAACCGGTGAGAAGAACGGGTCATGATGGTGATCACCCTTTTGGCAGTGGGGAAACAAGGTTCCTGGTCCGGATCAGCGTAAGGAAATCAGCGGACCAGCGCCACCGACTTTACACTGGAAACACCATCCACCGTCAAGCGCGCAAAATAGGTCCCCGAGGCCACTTGGCGGCCGGCGTCGTCGCGGCCCCGCCAGGGTACCGCGTGGGGACCGGCCGCCAGACGGCCCTCGGCCAGCGACCGGATCCGCCGTCCGGAGACATCGTAGACAGCCAGGGTCACCGCCGCTTCGGCGGGCAGGCTGAATTCCAGGCTGGTGGCCGGATTGAAGGGGTTGGGCACCGCCCCGGCAAAGATGACCGTGCGTGGCGTATTCACGTCGGGAACCGCGCTGACCTCCGTTACGGTCAGCATCAGGGGCACCAGCAGTTCGGACATGAAAGGATCCGTGGAGGTGATGGTCATCAGAGCCACGTGGAAACCCGGCTCGAGGTTGTTCGCGTCGAAGGAAACAACCGCCGGAAGGGTGGAACCGGGCGCGACCTGCCCCGCGAGGGGATTCACGCTCGCCATGATGAAGGGAGGTTCGAACAGAACGGCCAACCCGTCGTGGAGATAGCTGTCCCTGTCGATCAGGACCAGCAGGCCGTCGTCACCGGCCGGGTTTTCGATTCCCACCGTGCAGTGACCGGTGTCCTGAAGATCCTCATACTGGTAGAGGATCGATCCGTCACCGTTGAGAACGATCTGAAAAGTTTCCGGGGCCCGGTTTGTCCGCCGGGACATGTGTTCGTACTGGACGATGAACCGATCGTTTTCGGGTTCGGACTTGTAGTAGATCAACCCGCCCACAGCGGAATCCAGGTCATCCCAGAAGGCCGCCAGGATATTGTCCGGGGGCAGCGGTTCGGGAATGCCCACGTTGTCGAAAGCGGGGTTCTGCCGGGTAAAGGACAGGAATCCGTTGGTGCAGACGAATACCGAGTCGTAGGTGGCCCCGTAATAATTGAATTCAAAGCCCAGGGAAAACGGTCCCAGGACTTCGTCATTCCCCGAGCCCGCGATCATCCCGTCGGCCGCAATGTCCACCCAATCGTAGACCGGACCGTCCTGGTGGTGGTTGTCCCGCCACTGGTAACCGAAAGCATCGGGACCGCCGACGTTGAAGGTAGACTTGGGGGACGGGTCGTCGCCCGGGGCCGGGGCTCCCCTCTTGAGAAGGTCCCCAATGGAAATTTCGAAATCCAGGACCCAGTTCCCGGTATTGGAGATGTTGAAAGGCACATCCAGGGTGCTCCCTTTCGCCACCGTCGCCGGCAGGGACGCAACGTCCAGTGTTATGGTGGGGAACATTTCCTCGCCGGTGGTGGGAAATTCGATGAAGTCCAGCCAGACCGCGTCTTCTCCCTCGGCAAAGGCGACATCCCTGTGATAGGACCACTTGAAGTTGTGGTGGCCCCGCTCGACCGGCATCCGGAACAGTTCCCAGTCCTTTTCCCCGGACCAGACCGCCACCGGAATCCCGTCCAGATAGAAGGTCAGGTCGTCGAAGAAATACTCCGTGGAAACCTTGATCCAGAACTGCAGGTAACTGTCGCCGCTGACGTAATAGTCGAGGAACAGGTCCGAGCGCTGATCGTTGCGGAGGACCCCGGAACGGGCGCTGAATCTTCCTTCGAACCGGGTGACCGGATCAATGGTCCAGGCGGCGTTTCCGCCTCCCAGCCAGGGGAAAGCCTGAAAATCGGCGGTTTCGAAATCTTCGATGAACTGTTCCGGAAGGTTGAAATCCTGAACCAGATCCCCCGCCAGTTCCACCGAACGGTAATCGTAACCCAGCCCGTCCGCCTTCCCCTGCAGGTGGTAGATCACGCCGGGACCCAAGGGCAGTTCCAGTTCATAGTAACCGGTCGCGTCGGTCTCCGCGGGAGCAACGGGAATGTCCAGCGGGGTCACCAGGGCGCCGGGCACGGGTTGGCCGTCGGGCCCGAACACATGGCCGCTGAGGATGGCCGTCGGCTTGGGATCAAGGGCAACGTCGTAGGTTGCCGTCATCCCGGGCTGGATATCCGCCGCGATGCCGTTGGTGTAATAACCGAATTTGGAAACAAAAAAATTGGCCCGGCCGGCCAGCATGGTCAGGCTGAAATTCCCCAGGGCGTCGGTGCGGGTTCTATTGAATCCGTCGTATCTGGCCACTGCGGCCCCGGCCAGAGGGGAACCCGTGACCAGGTCCGTGACGGTCCCGGTCATGGTTCCGACATCGGTCAAAGCGGCCGTTACCGCGGCATGGGCATCGATGAATCCGTGACCGTAATCGTTGTCCTGGCCCGGCGAACCCCCGTCGATGGCCGTGGCCATGAGGATTTCCTTGATCGAAACAACGTCCAGGTCGGGGTTGGCCTGCCGCATCAGGGCCACCACTCCCGCCACATGGGGTCCGGCCATCGAGGTCCCGCTGAGCAGCTGATAAAGACCGCCGGGTGCGGAACTGTAGATATCCCATCCCGGCGCCACGACCTCGGGTTTGATCGGGTAGTCGCCGCCGCAACCCGAAGGGCCGCGGCTGGAAAATTCGGTAATGAGGAAGGGAGAAACGGTTTCGGTGGCCCCCACGGAAAAGCAGTTGTAGGGATTGGTGGCCCGGTCCGCGGGAGATCTCATGGTATGGGGCCGGGGGCCCTCGTTGCCCGCCGCCCAGACGAGAACCACGCCGGCCGCCTCGCAGTTGTCGATGGCGTCCCACCAACGGCTGTCACAATCGATATAGCCGTCGAAGGCCTCGAAAACACCCCAGCTGTTCTGGACCACGTCGGGCACGTCGTTGGTGGTCGCCGGATCCCCGTCGGGGTCGGTCATGAACTCCAGGGACGCCAGCACCGCGTTGTCCAGCCCGCCCAGGCTGCCGCCGAGGGTGTTGGCGGCGATCCACCGGGCTCCGGGCGCCACGCCGATGGTATCGCCCGGGGCCAGGCCGGTCAGGGTTCCCATGACGTGCGTGCCGTGGCCTACGGGATGGAGATCCACGGGAAAAGAGGTTTCCCCGGTGCCGGCAGCGTCCAGCCAACATTCCGCGGCGGGCGCGAAATTTCCCCGCCAGCGCCCGGCCAGGGCCGGGTGGGCTCCGTCGACACCCGTATCCATGCTGCCGATGATCGTTCCGGACCCGTCAATGCCGTATTCCCGCCACACGCGCGGGGCGCCCACCGCCCGGATTCCGGGAGCCATGCCGATGCCCTCGGTCCCGGCAAAGGCCGGGATGCTTTTGATCCCGGTCACCGGGGTGATCAAGGCAGGTCTCAGATCGGGTTCGACCCTGGCGACATCCGGCCGGGCGGCGATTTCCCGGACAGCTTCAGGCGTGGCGGTGATAACGACGGAATTGATCAGCCAGTGGGGCACGAACCCGAGGACCCGGCCGGCATTCGATTTGGCGGTGAGATCCGCCACCAGAGCGGTCTGCGACCTGGCGGCCGTTTCCTGGAGGGATGACACCACCAGACGGTGGCGTTGGGACATGCCTGCTTTGGCGCCCCGCAGATCCAGGTCCATCTGCCGGATGTCGACCTGATCCCGGAGGACGACCAGGACCTTGACCGGTTCGTTCTTACCGGAATCCTGCAGCAGAAGTTCAAGTGCCGGAGCAATGATGCCCGCCCGGGCGGCAAGGGGGACCAGGAGAATGAACCCGAGGAAATAAAGTTTTTTGGCGAACATGGGCAAACCTCTGTCATCATATTAGAGATTTCCCGCTCGTTTGAACAGCCCGGCGGGCCTCGGTACGGCCGGCCGGGATCCCCCGGTTCAGGCGGGATTGCGCCTCAGGGCCAGCAGGGTCACGTCGTCGCCGATGGGCGCGTCACCCCGGAAGTCCTTCAACTCCACCTGCAGCTTGTCGAACATTCCCGCCAGGTCCTTTCCACGCTCGACGACCAGCAGTTTTTCGAAATTGTCCTCCCCGTATTCCTCATCATCCCGGCGCTGGGTTTCGGGGATGCCGTCGCTGTACAGCGTGATCAGGTCGCCGGGTTCCAGTTTCAGTTCGCCGGTCTTGTAGGGAGATTCCGCAATGATCCCCACGGGCATTCCGGTCGACGCCAGGGTTTCGACCGTCCCGTCGGCCCGAATCAGGAATGGCGGGTTGTGGCCGGCGTTGACATAGGTCACCCGGCCGGTGGCCGGCTCGAGATAACCCAGGAAGAAGGTGGTGAAGCGAACCGTGTCGGTGCACCTGAAAATCTGCTGGTTGAGCTTGGTGATCAGGGGCTGCGGTTCCCATTGCTCGTCGACCATGAAGCGGGTCCAGGACAGGATGTGCGACACCAGCAGGGCGGCGCCCAACCCCTTGCCCACCACGTCGCCGATCAGGAAGGCGTAGCGCCCGTCGTCCATCATCTTGGCGTCGTAGAGATCGCCCCCGACGGCATAACAGGGAATGATCCGGGCAAACAGGTCATAGCCTTCACAGGGCGGCAGGTCGGCGGGCAGGATGTTGTCGAGAATTTCGCTGGCGGTCCGCAACTGGGCGTCTTGCAGGCGTTTTTCCTCTTCCAGCACATGGTAGCGGGCATGGGTGATGGCCACGGCGATCACGTTGGCCAGCAGGGTGAAGGCCGACAGCTGGTCCTTGGAAAAGCGTTTGCCCGCCCGGGAATCGTCGGCGTACAGCAGGCCGATAACGTCCTCGTTGTCGAACAGGGGCACGGCGATGGCACTGCGGATGCCCTGGGACACCATGCTCATCATGCCGCCGAAACCCGGATCATTCAGGGGGTCGGAGGTCAGGAAGGATTTTTTCTCGTCCAGAACCTGCTTCATCATGGTGCGACTGAGGGCCAGGGTGCCGGCGGGATGATTGCCCTGGACCCGCGACGCCTTGCTCACCGGTTCCTCCTCGCCCTCTTCGAGCAACAGGATGAAAACCCGTTCGGGATTCAGCAGGGCCGTTTCCACCAGGTCCAGGATGGGTTCGAACATCTCCTCGGGTTCCCGGGGAATCGTCAACAGGTCCCCGGCCTCGGCCAGGACCTGGAACAGGAGGGACTGCAGATCCCTCTTGTCCTTGCGGTCCTTCCGCACCTCGTCCCAGCTCATTTCGTGGCTGGGAACCATGGTCACCGATTCGTTGAACATGGACATGCCCGTGCTTGCGGGACCACCCGGACCCTCGACCCGGAAGGAGATGTTGGCCACCTCGATCACATCGCCCACTTTGATGGGCATGGGATCGGCTACTTTGGCCCCGTTCAACAGGGTTCCGTTGTGGCTGCCGAGGTCCTGCACGGTGGCCTCTGTCCCGTTGACCACGATTTCGGCGTGACGACGCGACACACTGGGCTGCACCAGTTTCAGGGCCGCGTCGTCGGCCCGCCCGATCAGGTGGCTGCCTTCGGCCAGCGCATGGCGGATTTCGCCTGACTCGACTATCCCCACCAGTGTTAGATCCAAAATGAGCTCCTCGTCAATTGTCGCGGTTCCGGGCCGTCTTCAGGACCAGCAGGCGGCCATCCATCCTGTTCCCACTATAACTGGCCACGTTGTCGAGTTCCACCCCCTGGGGTGATCGATTCCACAAACATTTCCATGGGAATATTCCATCTATTTTAGTGGGATTTTTATCCAGCCGCAATCCGGGACACGTAACGGCAAGGGATCGAAATGTTTGGAAAAGCCGGGGAAATCAGGCGCCCGGAACCGTGGCGCGGATGATGAGAAAGACCATGACCAGGGCAATGGCGTGTTTGATCAGGATGGCCAGCAGACGGCCGAGAAAAGCGTGTCCCCCGACGCGCAGGCTGGGTTCCAGTTTTTCGCGGTTGTAGTACTCTCCCAAAACCGCGCCGCCGAAGGCTCCCGCGAAACTCCCCAGAATCGCCCCGACCAACGGGATCAGGGTGTTTCCGAGGGCGGCGCCGGCCAGGCCGCCGATAAAAGCCCCGATGATGCCCGCCTTGGAAGCCCCCTTTTTCGCCACGTAGAACGTGCCGACCACGAACTCGATGCCCTCACCGAGCAGGGCCAGCCCCAGTAGGACGGCCAGCAGTTTCCAGGTGATGGGATCAAACCCGGTCACCAGCGCGTGGATCAGCGCCAGACCGATGATGATGAAGGTTCCGCCCAACCCGAGATAGACGAACAGCGAGGCGGCGATCAGCAGCAGGACCCAGAAAAAGAACCCGGACCACAGGCCGATCTGCTGCAGGACCTCCACCTCAGTGCCCTGTACCGAAGGACTGCTCACCCGCCTCGACGGCGAAGGACAGCTTGTTGGACATGGGTGGCAGGGTGCAGTTGAACTTGTCGGGGTTGTAGTCGCACAGCGGATTGTAGGCGTAATTGAAATCCAGATCGACCATGCCTTCGGAATCGATCGTCACGTCCAGGTAACGACCGCCGGCGTAGGTCGCCTTGCCGCTGGTGTCATCAAAGAAGGGCAGCCACAGATAGTCTCCGCCCCTGGTGTCGGCGGGCCCGAACACCTCCAGGTGGTGAACCTTGTTCTCATGGGAAAAGGCCAGCGTGCCGCGCCGGATGTAGGGCACCACCTGTCCCTTGCGCTTTGTCAGTCCCACGGTGTCGGTACCGGCCTCGGCGACAAACGGCGTCCTGAAGCGCAGCTCCGTCTTGGGGAAATAGTAGTTGAGTCCCTCGAACCCCTCGATATCCGCGGCCGGCAGGGGCGACCTTTCCGCCCGGGAAAATTCCTCGTTCTTTTCGATGCGCATTTCCACCAGGGCGATCTCCCAGGTTTCCAGCTCGTCCGGTCCCATGGTCACCGGGCCGGGAGCCTCTTCCTTTTCACCGCAGCCTGAAAACAGGACGGTGCCAACAGCCAGGAGCAGAAGGGCGAACTTCGGGAAGCGGGGCATGTCTTTCCTCATGTCGGAATCCTTGGAAATGGGGTTGGGTGACGTAAATTCCAGCGCCTATAATAGCACCCTTGGGTTCCGGTTTCAAAACCGGCCCACTTTGTATACCATTACCCTGCGTTGAAGCGGAGACAATCTTCCTTTTTTCGGCCGGGAGGGCCCTTGAGTACGAACGAACCGAATAGTGTGGATAAATCCCCCGGACAACCGCCGTTCCTGATCGAATTGTGGGTTTTCATCGCCGCGGTAATCGGCCGGATCCCTGCCCTGGGCTCCTGGTGGAACCAGGACGATTGGGGCCAGTTGGGCCGTTCGGCCGGCCTGTCGGGCCTGGAAGTGGGTTCCGGATTCCCGGCCCGCTGGCTCAGCCAACACCTCTGGTGGGACCTGACCTGGCCTTTGTTCGGCCTCAACTCGGACGCCCACGCCCTTGCCCGCCTCTTGCTGCACGGCCTCAGCGCGGTCCTGGTGACCCGCATCGGGGCCCTGGCCGGCCTGGGCCGCCCGGCACGCCTGCTGGCGGGGCTGCTGTTCGCCGTTTCACCCCTGGCCTTTACGCCGTTGTACTGGGCTTCGGGCATCCAGGAATTGCTGGCCGCCTTCTTCGCCCTGCTTGCGGTGGAACGCTGGCTGTCCGCCGGCGTCGTCGATTCCGGAAGCCGCCGCAACCTTTTGCTGGCTTGCCTGGCAGCGATCCTCTCCATGCTGGCCAAGGAATCCGGCCTCGGCCTGCCCCTGCTTTTTCTGGGGCTGATGTGGCTGCGTATCGGCGTCCGGCTCGAGGACAAGGCCTTCGCCTGGGCCATGGTCATGTTCATGCTGCTGGCCGCGGTCGCCGAGGGCGTCCTGGTGATGAACCACTTCGCCGCCGACTCCACCGGATCCTATGCGACCGGAACCTGGGACCGCGTGTTGACCAACCTGTGCATCTACGGCTGGTGGCTGATGTCGCCCGGCCCCATTCTGGCCAGCAAGCTCCTGTGGCCCAAGCTTGTGCCCGGCGGAATGCTGTTCGCGGCCTGGTTGGTCGCCGGTGTGATCCGTTGGCGCGGCGGCCGCAAACTGGTCCTGCTGGCTCTGGTCGCGGCCCTGTTGTCCCTGGGGCCCGTCCTCCTGTTGAAGGATCGTTTCCTGCCCTACCTGGCCTATCTTGCCGGAGCCGCCGGAGCCCTGGCCCTGGTTTCCTTCCTGCCGGCCCGCTGGTCCCCGCGCTATCCGGTGCTGGTCCTGTTGACCATCGCAGCCACGGTCTGGGGCTTCACCGGGATGCGAATGCGCCTGGCCAGCCGGAATGAACTGGGCCTGGTCGCTGATCCCGTGGTCCACGCAACCAGCGTATCCTGGCAGGCCTGCCGCACCCTGAAAGAATTGAGCCGGCACCAGGGAGGAGACCGCCCGCAATACCTGACCATCTTTCAACAGCCCGTCAGCGCCGCCAGCGCGGACAAGGCCGAACGCTTCGGTGAACGCTGGGTGGACCCCTCGGACCTTTACAACGCCTTGCATGGAACCGTGGGACTCAATCTCGTCCTGGGGCCCGACATCACCATTGCCTGGGCCAGCGGCCTGGCCACCAATCCACCCGAGGCCCTGGTCGTGAGCGAAACCGGCACCGGCCTGCGTGTCTGGGGCCCGACCTGGAACGCCTTGTTGTATGCCGCCCTGACGGACATCGGCCTGGGCCACTTCGAGCGGGCCCGCCGGCACCTCGTCAAAGCGGCCGCCCTCAACGAAGAGACCATGATGTTCATCTACGACGAAGGTCAGATGATCATTCCGTTGACCATGGTGATGGACAACAAGGAGCGTTTCGTGGACTGGACAGTCAGCCTGCTCAACCGGGGAGGTTCCCCCCACGAGGTCGGCGGGGTCCAGGAGATGTTCTTCAATCTGCTCAGCAGTTGCACCGGCCGCAGCGTCGGCGACCTGACCACCGGCAGCCACCTGATTTCAAGCAGCGACACCACTTCCTACGAAATCCAAGAAGGAGAATAGACATGGATGGACTTTCCGGCTTCCTGGGACGAGAAATCGGACCCTGGGTCCTGCTTCATTTCGTGGTGGCGTTCGGTTTCATTCTCGCCGGTTTCATCCTGCGGGCGATCCTCAACACGGTCGTCGCGCACCGGTTGGCCGCCCTGGCCGCAAAAACCGAGACCGAGGCCGACGACGCCGCCACCGCGGCCATCGTCAACCCTCTGGGCCTGATCCTGCCCGTGGGCGGGATCTACCTCGCCATCCGCACCCTGATGGCGGCCGTGCCGGAATGGGTGGCCACCGCGGACAAGATCTTCATGGTGGCCAGCGTGCTGGTGATCACCTGGACCCTGTTCAAACTGGCCGACGCGGTGACCATCCTGCTGAAGGAACTGGCCTCGAAGACCGATTCCAAGCTCGACGACCAGGTCGTGCCTTTACTGCGCAAGGCCCTGAAGATCTTCATCGGGATCCTGGGCTTCATCCTGATTGCCCAGAACCTGGGGTACTCCGTTTCCGGGCTGCTGGCCGGTCTGGGCATCGGCGGCCTGGCCCTGGCCATGGCTTCGAAGGATACCCTGGCCAATCTATTCGGTTCGATCATGATCCTCATCGACCGGCCCTTCCACGTCGGCGACTGGATCACCTTTCCCGGCGGCGACGGTGTGGTCGAAGAGGTCGGCATGCGCTCGACGCGGGTGCGCACCTTCGCCAAGACGGTTGTCTCCATTCCCAACCAGGCCCTGGCCAACGCCACGGTGGAGAACCACTCGCTGATGCCCAAGCGGCGCATCAAATTCACCCTGGGGGTAACCTACGAATCCACCGTGGAGCAGGTCACCGGGCTGGTGGCGCGCATCGAGGAATATCTGAAAAGCAACGCCGACATCGACCAGGAGTTCATGCTGGTCAAGTTCACCGACTTCAACGAATCGAGCCTGGATCTCTTCGTCTACTGTTTCACCGTGACCACGGACTGGACGAAGCACCTGTCAGTGAAGCAGGACGTGAACCTGAAGATCATGTCGCTGGTCGAGGAGATGGGCATGGGCATCGCCTTCCCGACGCAGACGGTGCATCTGGTGGAGGAAGAGGAAAACCCTCAACCATCATAGGTCAGGGATTGTCCAGAATGCTTTTGAACCGGACCTGCTGGTCCCGGTAGTACTTGTTCTCCGGATCCAGCTCCATGCAGCGCTCGACCAGCTGGAGCGCCTCGTTGGTCTCCCCCTTCAGGAACACCAGCTCGGCCAGGGTGTCCATGAGCATGGCCACATGTGCCGGATTGTCGTCCATGGCCACACCTTCTCGAGCAACTTCTTCCGCTTCGACCAGCTGCACTCGATGTTCGAAGCAGTACCAGGCGTAAAGATTCCTGCTATAGACGTTGTCCTGGATCTCGAGGACATCTCGTTTGGCCTGAGCGGCGGCGAGGTGATCCTTCAAGTGGTAATGTGCGTAATCGAAGCGCAGCCACGGGTTTTTGGCGAGATTCCCCGAGGCACTTTCTTCTTCAAAGGCTTTCTCCAGGTAAGGATGTCGCAGGGAATCATCCTTGGCGCGTTCGGCCACCTGTTTCATAAGGGTATACAGGCGGTACCAGTATCTTTCGACGTCGGCCGGTTGGGCGATTGCGGCCTCGGCCACCGGCTTAATTTGTTCGACGGTGGACCATCCTTCCCTGAGTCCGACCAAGAGAGGCCAGATGAGATCGAGCCTTTGTTCGCCGGGAGCTCCCCGTTCCAGGGCATTGGCAAAGTGAGATGCCGCCTGTTCAAATTCCTTTCGCTGGGCGTAATGGCGGGCCAGGGCTGTCTGTCCCTCCCACGACGCATCGGCGGTGAAGCTCGCCAATCGTTGTTCGTCGGGCATGGCCGCGGCCAGGAGGTCCTTGAATTTTTCCTGGAAGTCTTCTGCGTCTTTGTACCCTGCGATACGACCGTTCTCAACCCCATCGGCATCCATCAGGATGAACTGCGGGACCGATGAGACGGGGTGCGCTTCACCGAAGGCGGCGCTGGTGGAGTCCTCCATGTCGATGGACAGGAAGACCACCTCGGAAAGCATTTCCCGGATAGCGGGATTGTTTTCGAGATCCCGTTGAAAGGCCTTGCAGGGGCCGCACCAGGTGGTGAAGGCGTCGGCCAGGACGAAGGTTTTCCCAGCGCGGGCTTCGGCCATGGCCTGGTCGAGGGCTTCCTGGAAATTGATGGAGGGCGCCTCGGTTGTACTGGTCGACTGGTTGGTTTCGGCGATAACACCCGGGGAAACCAGCAGGACAAGTACCATGATGAAGGGGGAAATGGTTTTAATGGCGACCCTCCTAATGATCGGGAATTCCAAAGTGAAAACGATATCAGGCCAGGATAATCAGGTTGACCCAAGACACTATCCAACAAATGGTTGTCTTTCAAGTAAGGATGACCAAACGGCAAAAAGAGGTGTCCCCGGGGGCACCTCTTTTTGAGACATGGGGCGTTCTGCGGCCAATCTCCATTTCAGAGGCACAACCAGATTAGAACATTTCTTCTCCCCGACCGTAATTCTCATGCTTTAATGGCAACACATTCACTCATTCCGCCGACCATATACCAGGCGGCTCCTCCAATCCCAAGGGAGACCCACCCCATGACCTGGACCAGACGCGATTTCCTGAAGACCGCCGCCGTGGGCGGGGCCGCCGCCACCGCCGGGGCGCTTTCCGCCAGCCAGGCCTTCGCCGATTTCACTCCCCTGAAGAGCAAAAAGAAACTGAAGATCCTGGTTCTGGGCGGGACCCGTTTCCTGGGGCCCGCCTTCGTGAACGAAGCCCGCAGCCGCGGCCACGAGGTCACTCTGTTCAACCGCGGAAAGTCGAACACGCACTTGTATCCGGACCTGGTCAAACTCAAGGGCGACCGCGACGGCGACCTGACCGCCCTGGAAACCGGCACCTGGGATATCTGTATGGATACCAGCGGATACATCCCCCACATGGTCAAGGCCTCGGCCGAACTGCTGAAGGGCCGGGTCGACCAGTACATCTTCATCTCGTCGATTTCCGTGTACGCCGATTTCAAGGAGCGCGGCCTGAACGAGAAATCCCCTGTAGGCGTGATCACCGACGAGGAGATCGCCACCGCGCTGACCATGAAGGACATCACCGGGCTGAACTACGGACCCCTGAAGGCGCTGTGCGAGCAGGCGGTGTCCGAGGTGTTCGGCAGGAAGGCCTGCAACATCAGGCCGGGGCTGATCGTTGGCCCCCGGGACCGCAGCGACCGCTTCACCTACTGGCCCGTGCGCATCGCCAAGGGCGGCGAGGTGATGGTCCCGGACAAGCCGGAGATTCCCACCCAGGTCATCGACGTGCGCGACCTGGCCGAGTTCATCGTCAGGTGTTGCGAAAAAGACATCAACGGATTGTTTAACGCCACCTCGCCCCCGGAAGAACTGACCATGGGCGAACTGTTCGACACCTGCAAATCGGTGTCGGGTTCGGACGCCACCTTCACGTGGGTCGATACCGAATTTCTCGAGGAAAACGAGGTCGCGGCCTGGAGCGACATGCCCGTGTGGGTGCCCCTGAAGGGTGACGACGCCGGGCATCCCTTCGTGAACGTCGATCGGGCACTGAAGGCGGGCCTGACCTTCCGGCCGATCAGCGAGACGGTTCGCGGGACCCTGGACTGGTGGGCGACCGTGTCCCAGGAGCGCAAGGACAAACCGATGATCAGCGGCGTTACCGCCGAGCGCGAGGCCGAGCTTCTGGCCAAGTGGCACGCAGCCCAAGGCTAGACTCGATCATTATGCAGGATGAAGTGTGGCCGGGGTCCTACCCCAGGATCTCGGCCACCGCTTTGCGGGCGGCGTCCGCGTCGGTGGACGTGACGTAGATCTCCACCGGCCCGGTGACGGGGTTGACCACCGTGAGCCTGCCGAATCCGAACAGGTCCTGGATCTGCTCCCCCTTGGCCATATACCGGATCTCGGCCATTTCCAACGCTTCCTCGATGAGGATCAGCTGGGCCTGGTCGCGCGCCACCAGAATTGGCACCAGTTCCATGTCCGGATCCGGCGCGGGCCGCCCGCCCAGTTCCTCGGGCCGTGGTGCGGGACCATCGACCAGAGTTGTCTGGCAGTCCGAGCAGATTTCCGCCGTGTCGTTGAATTCGGAAATGGTCTTGAACTTGGCGATGCCGCCGCAATCCGGGTTGGGGCAGTGTTTCATGGCAGGTCCCTCCGGTGACATATTCCAATTGGTCTTCAATAAAAATCTAGCAGGCAACAGGGAATCCGACCATCTCTCGTTGACCAAAAAAATTCAGCCGCCCTGTTACGCGAGGCGGCTGAATTACCCTGATGGCGAACTATTTATTCGATCCTGGCGCTTTCCGGGCGGGGACACGTCCCTACTGTAGCGAGACCAGGACCAGGACCGTGCCCTGGCCGTTTCCCAGGGCCGTCATCGCCTTGCCCAGAATGGCGCCCTGGGCCTGTCCGTGATCGGTCACCTTCATGGCGTGACCGGGAGTAGGCGAAGTGGTCAGCAGGTCGCCGGGCTCGATGGCGCCGAAAGACGCGTCCACCTTGCAGTAGACACGGCCGGTCAGCGCCACGGGGAATTCCCCATCCGCCTCGGAGCCCTTCTGGCCCATCAACAGGCCGGGCTTGACGCCGTCGGCACCGCTGACGATGCCCGCCACCCTGCGATCGTAAGCCTCGGTGCTCAGACACAGGTCGCCGGGAGATGAAGGGTCGATGCTCACCACCGAACCGGGATCGACCGCCCGCGCGCCCGCGGCCACGTCGAAGTGTTCGGAGAGGTCCGCCCCGCCCGTGATCTCGACGACGTTGGCCACGATGCGGCTTTCGCCCGTGTTGTTGTAGTCGCCGTGCAGAGTGATCGACTGGGTTCCGGCGGCCGTGTAGAGCTCTATCTCGCCGCCCCGGTCGGCGGTGGCCGTGTGGCCGTGAGCTTGGATCCGAACTCCATTGGTGCCGTCGCCCTGTTCGATCTCCAGCAGGCCACCTGCGCCCGTGGAGTAATTGGCCACCATCCGGATCGTCCGCTTGTTGGCGGCGTTGTACATATCCAGGGTTCCGCCGCTGGTGTTGCCGCCGAACAGGCTGACCGTACGGGTGCCGGCCGTATTGCGCATCCGCAGGACCGGACCGCTGGTGGTGCCGGCCCCGTTGGTCCCGGCCCACAGTTCGACGGTGTGGTTGGCCGAGGAATCGAACAGGTCGACCGTTTCGGTGGACCCGCCGCTCCCGCCGCCGGCCGTGGTCTGGACCGTACCGTCGGGAAACTTGAACCCGCCGACGGTCGATTCGATGAGCCCGTTGGCCGCGATCTTGGAGGTGGGACTCGAGATCCCCACGCCGAGCTCACCGGTCCTGGTGAAATACAGGTCGCCTCCGTTTTCGAAGTGCCAGGTCCCTGTCCCCTCGGTGATGTAGTGGTAGGCCGAGTAGGAATCCGTCCTGTACCCGTAGAACGGCTTGCTCGACGTGCCCCCGAGAGAGCGGATGTACATGCCGCCCCAGGCGTTGGGCGGGCCTTCTATTCCGAACATCTCGGCCGTGGTCACGGTTGTGTTGCGCCCGATTCCCACGAACCCGGTGTTGGTGTTGGAGATCGCCGTACCACTCTCGGCCCAGAACCCGCTGCCGCCGCCACTGCCGCCGTTCAGGGCGTGGATGGCGTAGGGCACCACGGTAATCTGCTGGCGGGGGGCCAGGGCGACGAACGGCAGGGTGTTGCCGGGATCATGGGGGTTGCGCACGCGGATTTCCAGCCACCGTTCGTCCCCGTTCCAGTTGACGGCCGCCCAATCCAGCAGAACCGAGAACACACCGTTGTCCACCGTCACATTGGTGAACTGGTAACCGCCCGCGATCTGGGACCCACCGGTTTCAGCATCATGGAGATAGAACTGGAAATCGACCTGGCCGTCCACGGGTCCACCACCGAGATCCAATCTGCCCTGGTAGGTGAATGCGTTGCTGACCGGCCCCGCCTGGACAACAGCCAGGGGCAGCAGCAGAACTAGCATCAGCATGGTTAATATCGTCTTCATCGAAGGGCCTCCCTGGGCGCCATGGGTTGTCGGGTTGTCCGTCATTTCAACAGAGTCATTTTCTTGGTTCCGGACACGTTGCCGGCTTCGAAACGAATGAAGTAGATGCCGCTGGCTGCGTTTCCGCCCTGGTCGTTCCTGCCGTTCCAGGCCACTTCGTGCCGGCCGGCGGGATAGTCCTCGCGCACGAGATCCCGGACCATCTGGCCGCGGGCGTCATAGATCTTCACCCGCACCCGACCGGCGGTTGCCAATTCGAAGCGAATGTTGGTGGAGGGATTGAAGGGGTTCGGGTAGGGGGCGTTCAGGCGGTTGACCAGCGGAGTGGCCGGCAGTTCTTCCCCCACGGCGGATACGGACGGCAGCGAAGTATTCCAGAATCCCGACCGAACCACCAAACCGGGTAACAGCAGGGATTCAAACGAATCGCCGGTCGCGGGCTGCCCCGCCGTTCCGGTCACCTTCAACGCGCCACTGGAACTGGTCCCCCCACCCCCGCTGGACAATCCAAAGCTGAGGTTGTAGACCCCGTCCGCCAGGACATCGGCCGCCAATGCGGCCAGGATGAGGAACAGGATCACCATTCCAGGCATCGTCAGATTCAGCTTCATTGCGGGGCCTCCCCAACCGCTTCAAACAGGTGTATTTTTCTCCTTGTTTGATATAACGGAAAATGGGGACCGATCCGGACAGCCTTGGACAAAAAAGGGTTGGGGTTACAATTGTGCCTTCGAAATTGTGTCTGTCCCCATCGAAGACCCAAACATCAAAAAGAGGTGTCCCCGGGGACACCTCTTTTTGCCATTTCGTTATGGTGGCCCCCGAATTCCATCACCATGACCGGCAATCCGGTGTGGGACACAATTTCGAAGGCACGACCTACTGCTTGGGTTGTCTTTCCCAACGCGACCGGAAGTCACGACTGGCTTCCCGGACCATGTCGTGGATCAACAATCCGTATTGACGTTCCCGATCCGGCAGGCTGACCGACCCATCCCCTTGCACGCTGCCGTCCAGGCTGGCGAGTTCGATCCAGCGGGAACTGCTGCCGGTCCAGATGATGGCCCCCCGGTTCGTGTCGTGCAGTTTCGCGTCGAGGGTCCCGTCGAGGCGGATCTGGGCCTTGAGCGAATTCAGATTCAGTCCACGGTCCAGATCGACATCCACCTTCGGTTGCGATTCCTTGAGGCCCAGATCGCCGGTAAGGATCTTGTCCACCGCGAATTTCCTGCCGATTTCCTGCACGGCCGTGCCCGAGAGCCGGGTTTCCCCGATCTCCGCCAGGACTTCTTCCTGATCGCCCAGATCCACGAAGGCGACCCCGGGCTGTTCTTCATGGATGGCTTGCATGAACCTGCTGGTAACGTCCTGGTCGTCCTCGTCGGCACCTTGAGAGGTGAACGTCAGGACGCCGACCGTCTCGCTACGGTCCATCATCATGCGCGGGGGGACCTGGACCTTTACCGTGGAAGAACAGGCCACAAGGGCGAAGAGGGGCAGGATCATGAGATATTGGCGTTTCATGGGAACCTCCAGCGAAATCGTATTAACATACTGTTTGATCGTCATATCGGAATCCCACGCAGGGTCTTAAGTGAAATCCAACGCCAACGCACGGGTCCACCTGCCGTTCAGTCCGGTCTCCTGCCGGTCAGGCGTGCCCGCTTTGTGAAAAGCTGAAAGAAAAAACCGGCCGCCCCTGGGGACGGCCGGCGATTGAAAACGATGGGTCGGCAATCAGCCCTCTTTCAGCGCTGTCACCAGATCGGTAATGGCTTTCTTACCGTCCCCAAACATCATCAGGCAGTTGTCCGCCGCGAAAAGAGGGTTCGGAATCCCCGCGAAACCCGGGCTGAGCGACCGCTTCACCACGACCACGGTCCTGGCCTTGTCCACGTCGATGATGGGCATGCCCGCGATGGGACTCTGCGGGTCGGTGCGGGCCACGGGATTGACCACGTCGTTGGCGCCGACGACCATGCACACGTCGATCTGCTCGATCTCGTTGTTGATGTCGTCCATCTCGCGCAGCTTGTCGTAGGGCACGTCGGCCTCCGCCAAAAGCACGTTCATGTGGCCGGGCATACGGCCGGCCACCGGATGGATGCCGTATTCCACGGTGATGCCGCGCGCTTCGAGTACGTTCGCCATGTCGCGCACGATGTGCTGCGCCTGGGCCACGGCCAGACCGTAACCGGGCACCACCAGGACGCGCTGGGCGGTATCGAAGAGCATCGCGACTTCATCGGGGCTGGTCGCCTTGACCTTGCCGCCGTAGACGTCGTCCGCGCTGGGACCATCGGCGCTGGGACCCAGTTTCCCGAACAGGACGTGACCCAGGGAACGGTTCATCGCCACGCACATGATGTTGGTCAGGATCAGGCCCGAGGCGCCCACCAGGGAGCCGGCGATGATCAGCACGTTGTTCATCAGCACGAAACCGGTCGCCGCCGCGGCCAGACCCGAGTAGG
The DNA here is from genome assembly GCA_039714075.1 of Candidatus Krumholzibacteriota bacterium. GTDB lineage: Bacteria > Krumholzibacteriota > Krumholzibacteriia > LZORAL124-64-63 > LZORAL124-64-63 > JAGLCY01. The sequence goes on from JBDLKA010000016.1 coordinate 50,613, forward strand.
AGTTCAGCAGCGAGATCACCACGGGCATGTCCGCGCCGCCGATGGGAATGGTCAGCGTGATGCCAAGCACCGCCGCAGCCCCGACGATGATCCAGTAGGCGATGGTCGCAGAAGGATCCACCGTCAGCCACGCCACACAGGCCAGGGCGCCCAGGCCGACCAGGGCGTTGAACACCCTCATGCCCGGGAAGCTGATCTGGCGGCCGGGCAGGATCTCGGCCAGCTTGCCGAAGGCGACCAGCGAACCGGTGAAGGTCACCGCGCCGATCAGGCCCGACAGGCCGGTCGAAACGGTGGTCTGGGTATCGGGGTCCCGGGCGATCAGGAAAGCCGCGCCGGCCACCATCACACTGGCGCCGCCGCCGAAGCCGTTGAACAGGGCCACCATTTCCGGCATCTGGGTCATCTGCACGCGGGTGGCGGCGATGCCGCCGATCAGCCCGCCGATCACCGCGCCCAGCAGGATCCACTGGTAGTCCAGTCCGTTGGCCAACAGGGTGGCCACGACGGCCAACAGCATGCCCAAGGCGCTGGTCAGGTTGCCCTGCACCGCGGTGCGCGGATGGGTCAGGCCCTTCATCCCCCGGATGAACAGGATGCTGGCCACGACGTAGGCCAGGTTCACCCAGCCGGAATCGATCAAAAATCCGCTCACGTCATCACCTCTTCTTCCGGAACATGTCGAGCATGCGGTGGGTGACCATGTAACCGCCCACGACGTTGACCATGGCGAAGGCCACGGCGCTGACGCCGAGGATGGTCGCGAGCTTGGGGTTGTC
>JBDLKA010000017.1:0-50907 GCA_039714075.1 Candidatus Krumholzibacteriota bacterium
GCCTTGGTGTCCAGCCAGGCGCGCTCGCGGGCTTCCACGAAACCCATGCCCTTGATCACGCGGTTGCGGGCCGCCCGGTGGCCGACGTAGCCGGAAAAAATGATCCAGACAAAAGCCAGGAAGATATCCAGCCGCAGGATGACCTGCACGCTCCCGGCCGGGCCGAAGGATTCGAACAAAAAGCGGAGAATGATGGCCACGATCACGATGGGCGCCATCAGGACCAGGAAAATCCAGTGGTAGAGGATGTGGTTGCCGAGATAACTGAGCGCGTTCATGGGACCCTCCTGATAAAAAACTACGGGTCGCCTGCGTAATCCATGCACATGTTGACGTTGGCGTAGGTCTTGAGCGTGACCGTGTCGCCGTAGCGGCACATCACGCCGTCCTGGTCGATCATCTCGCAGTGGCGGCAGGTCTCGCACTTCAATTCGTATTTCGGTTTGTTCACGTACCGCAAAACAAGGACCGCCGCCTTCCACAACACGACCGCCAGAATGGCGAACATCAACAGGCGCAGGGCTAGCAGCATGGGTCGGGCTCACCTCCGGGGGTACGTGTATGCTCAACAATATTATAGATTAACCGGCACGAAGGCGTCAAACCGCCCGGAAATGCCCCCCGGGGGGGAATACTCGTGCTAATGTTTATTTCGCAGCTGGTTATGGGATCTGATGTTCCTCCCTGTTGAACATCGCGATCGCCCACACCAACAGCCCTGCGGTGATGGCGGCTCCCACCCAGGAAACGGCCATGGGCACAACAAAAGCGCCGATGACCATTTGCCAACCATTAATGATTCGCAGCACATGCCCCAGGCAGATCACCCCGAAGATGAATCCGGAAATGTAGAGATAAGTTTGGGCTTTCATGACACCCCCCTCAGGTTCGGAATCCCTCCAGCCATTCGTCGAGAACGGCGGGACGGAACTCTTCCTTGGCGCGCCTGGTCGCCCATTCGATGAGCGCCCGGTCACGCGCCGGCTCCGTACACAATTTACCAGGATCGGGGATGATCCACACCCTGCCGAGGTCCAGCCGGTCGGCGTCCCAGCAGGTTTGCACGGTGATGTCGGCATCGGTTTCGCCAGCGGTGTGGTGGGCGCAGGCTTCGTAAAGCAGGTCGAAACGGTCGTCGTCGAGGTGGATGTGCGAGCCGCGCAACGTCCGCGCGAAGTCGGCGGCTTCCTGCCCGTGTTCGTAGCACTCGCCCTCGTTGGTGCGGCGGCTGTCGTGCAGGACGGCGAACAGCTGGACGATTTCCAGGTCGGCGCCGGTCAGTTCGGCCAGATGGGCGCCGTTTTCCAGCACGCGGGCCCAATGGCCGGGGCCGTGGGGGCCGGAAACCGGTAGGGGATAGGAAGATAGGATGGTCTTAATAAGTCCGTCGCCGTGCATGTGCCGCCTTCCAGGACCCCCGGGGGGCCTTCCCGAACTTAAGGGAGCCGATTTGTCCCTTTTCGATTATGATATCCAGAATCTATGAGTCCGGAATGAGCCAACAATGTAACCCAATTTCGCCCAAATCAGGAGTCCCCGATGACGACCCCCCGCTCGTTCGCGCACTACAACGTGACCGAAAAGATCGGCGCCGGCGGCATGGGTGAGGTTTTCCGCGCCACCGACAGCAAGCTGAACCGCGACGTAGCGCTGAAGATGCTGCCCGATACGGTCGCCCAGGACCCCGAACGGCTGGCCCGCTTCCGCCGCGAGGCCCAGGTGCTGGCGGCGCTGAACCATCACGGGATCGCGGGGATTTACGGGCTGGAATCCGAGGGTGAGAGGCACGCGCTGGCGATGGAACTGGTCACGGGGCCGGATCTTTCCGAACGGTTGGCCGCCGGGCCTTTATCCGTTGAAGAGGGAATGCGCGTGGCGCTGGAACTGGCCGAAGCCATCGAAGCCGCGCACGAGAAGGGCATCGTCCACCGCGATCTGAAACCGGCCAACATCAAGATCAACGACCAGGGCCACGTGAAGGTTCTGGACTTCGGGCTGGCCAAGGCGCTGGCGGACGATCCGGCCGGCGGCAGCTCCATCGACCCCGCCATGTCCCCCACGTTGACGGCGAACATGACCATGGGCAACGTCATTCTGGGCACCGCGGCGTACATGAGCCCCGAACAGGCGCGCGGCACCGAGGTGGACAAGCGGGCCGACATCTGGGCCTTCGGGGTGGTCGTGGTCGAGATGCTTGGCGGGCGCAAACTGTTCGCGGGTGAAACGGTGAGCGACACACTGGCTTCAGTGCTGCAGGCGCAGATAGATCTGGATGATCTGCCGGACAACCTGCCCCGCCCGGTCAAACAACTGCTCCGCCGCTGCCTGCAGCGGGACCCGAAGCAGCGTCTGCGCGATATCGGCGACGCGCGCATCATCCTGCAGGATGTGATCTCCGGGGAAATCGAAGAGGCCCCGGAAACCGCCTCCAAGGGCAGCTCCCGGGTACATTGGGCTTTGACCTGCGCCCTGGTCGTCGCCGTTGCCGCCGCGGTCTTCGGTTTCATGCGCCCCAGCGACCATCAACCGCTGCCCCTGCGCAAATTCAGCATCCCGATGGATTCCAAGGACCCCTCGACCAATGTCGCCTTCGCGCCGCAAATCTCTCCTAATGGTCAGTACCTGGTCTACCTCAGCGAGGAGCAGATCTGGGTCCGCGACCTGGCCTCCATGGTTTCACGCCCCTTGTCCGGGACCGAGGGGGCGCACTATCCCTTCTGGTCGCCCGACAGCGAGTGGATCGGTTTTTCCACCAGCTCCGAGTTGAAGAAGATCGACCGCAGCGGCGGCCAGTCCACCATCCTGGCCAAGATGAGCGGTAGCCAGACCATGAGCAGCGCATCTTCCGCCACCTGGAACCCCGACGGCTCCATCTACTACACAACCGGCAACACCGGTATGTTGAAGTCGTCGTCCCAGGCCGGCGAGGTGACCATGCACCACGCGCAGCAGGAAGGTGAAATCGATTTCCACGAGGTATGTGCGCTACCCGCCGGCCGCGGCTGGGTTTTCGTGGTTCACACCAAGAAAGACTACGGATCGCTGAGCGTGTTGACCCCCGACGGCAAGGCCAAACAGGTTGTCGCCTACCCCGGGGATTCGATCAACAATCCGGTGTGGTCTCCGTCGGGCCATATCCTTTTCGAAAGGAACCAGGTCGCCGACGGCATCTGGGCCATTCCCTTCTCCCTGGACAAACTGGAAGTAAGCGGCGAGCCCTTCCTGGTCGCCGCAGGCGGGAGCAGCCCCACGGTTTCGGTGGATGGGACCCTGGTCTACACCGCCGGAGTCCATCAATTTCAGGTCCAGCTGGCCTGGTACGATCGGCAGGGAAACTTCATCGAGTCCATCGCCGATGTGTCCACCAGTCGGCCGTTCCCCACCCTGTCCCCGGACGATACCCAAATCCTGCTGTCATGTACCACCGACGACGGGCGGGAAATCTGGCTGTTCGATACCACCAACCGCAACGAGCGCCGGGTGACCTTTGACGGCCTCCGCTGGGGAGAAGCGTCCTGGCATCCCGACGGAAAACGGATTATTTCCAATGTCGATTCCGACTTCAAGGCCTTCCTCTTTACGCTGGACGGCTCCGAACCCCGCCGCGACCTGGGCCTGGGAGCCCTGTTGCGCTTCTCCCGGGACGGAGAAACTATTTTTTATTCCAAGCCCATGATGGATGGCGGCTTCAACTTCGACATCTACTCACGCCCGTTGGACGCTCCGGAAGAAGAAGGTCGCAAACTTGTGGCTTCGCCCGCTATCGAATGGCTGCCGCTCCCATCTCCGGATGGTCGACATCTGCTCTACGTCTCGGAGGAATCAGGCGACCAGGAAATCTACGCCACCACCTACCCCGACCTGACGGGCAGATGGCAGGTATCGCGCGGCGGAGGCGGTTGGGCGCAGTGGCGGGCCGACGGCAAGGAAATCTACTACACCACGCATAAGGAGATGTTCGTGGTGTCGGTGGATGACGAGAACGGGTTCATGCTGGGGCGGCCGCGGAAGTTGTTTGACCGGCCGAGCACGGATTGGTCCGCGAGCTGGCCGGATGGGTTCGATGTCACCGCCGGTGGGGAAAGGTTTGTGATGCTAAGGCCAGCGCCGACGGAAGAGCACGTGCAGCCCATGTTGATGGTGGTGCAGAACTGGTTTCGGGAGTTTGGGGGGGAGTAGACCTACGCGTCGGCCCACACCTTGATTCCCCGGCGTTCCCTTTCCTGAAGGCCACATTTGCGGAGAATTTCACCCAGCAATTCAAGGTCGGGAATCGCCTTGAGGGACACATCCGGAACATTCCGGTCGCTTGATTTCAGAACCAATTCCGAGTGGCCGACCAATCTCATTCCCAGCGGCTTGTATATTTCGTAGTCGTCGATCCGGAACAGTTCAATGTTGTTCAGCGACTTCGAAAAAATACCCTTCTCGATTTGTATCCGCTGTGACGAGATCTTGTAGTTGATCGAGATCCTGCGCAACCAGAAGAAGATCGCCGCCACTCCCAGCGTTATGACCGACAGGGCGTACTCGCCCAGTGTGAAAATTGTCGCCGGCCGGCCACTGAAAAGCTCTCTTTCCTCCTCCTCATTGCGTTTGGAGACAAAAGCCTCGATGTCTTCACTGCAGAACCGACACTTTATCGCGGCGGCCTTGATTGGCTCCCCACATACGGGACAGGCCTTGGTTTGGGCCCTGTTTTCCACGGTTTGTTCAGTCATTTCGTCCTCCCAGGATTATTTTTCAACGAGACAATGCGATAAACACTGCATTTTGCCCGGTTTGCACCCTGGTTGTGGTACATGGTTTCCCCTTGGGGATAGCCTGCATATCGGGTACCACTTTGGCTCTGACTTCAGCGGGGTAGATTTTTCCGACAGGATTTTCTTCAGGTATCATATGAATTGATGGCCAACCGACCAATGCCCGGCGGCGGGTCATGAGCGCGGGTCACGGCACCACGCCCGTTACGGTTTGGTCCCTGTAACGATGAGTGCCGCCAGCTCGAATGTTGCATCTTGCCGCTCTCCGACGTACGGGCTTAAAACCTGTTCAGCCTCTCCCAGGATTTGCTGGATTTGCTCCTCGGGCAATACAACTCCCATTACCGGTAGCCAACCCCTGAGGTCTGCTTCAACCATGATCCGAATACCTGGAAAACTGGCCGTGCCGAGGCAGGTTTTGACTTCAACGGAGGCCGCACCGGCATCCACGAACAAGGCCACCAGTTCGTCCCGGTCTCCAAGCACAAAAGGGGCACGGAGGGCATCAGCCGCTTGCGGACCCGCAAACCTCTCGAACAGTTCCACCTCCGCTGCGTATGCCGGAATGTTTTCCAGGGAGTCAAAGACCGCAACGGCCAGACGACCCCCAGGGACCATTACCCGTAGCATCTCAGCGATTGCTTGGGGGCGATCAGGGAAAAACATGAGTCCGAACTGACTTACGACCGCGTCAAAAGATCGGTCTTCGAAGGGCAGCAACTCTGCCGTTCCTTCCTTCCACTCCACCGATGGCGCCAGCTGTTTGGCAACCGCCAACATTCCGGGAGCCGGATCAAGTCCAGCCGTGAATCCGTTTGATCCGACTCGTGAGGCAACTTCCCTCGCAAGTACTCCCGTACCGCAAGCAACATCCAGCACTCGTTGGCCAGGCTGGACCCTTGCTGCGTCCGCGACAATGGGGGCCCACTGCCCGAAGAGCGACGGCACGAACAACCCTTCATATGATTGGGCTGCTTCAATCTGGGATTGCATTGTCGGTTCTGTCATATCAGGTCCTCCTGAAGATCAATCCGTCAGAGGTATCCGCCAGCCGGACATCCACCAATCCGGAGTCCAGAAGCCCCTACCGCCCGAACTTCCCCACAATCTCCTGTGCCCCCAAAACCCTTGTATGGCCGGCCGGCAACCTCCGCTCCAAAACCCCCAAACCTCCCTTGGCCAGCTTGAATGCCTCTTCCCTTCGGCCATTCTCCAGCAGCAGTTCTCCCAATTGCACTTCCGACCACGCCGTCAGCGGATTCTCCGCCCCCAACCGATCCCTCCGGATCCCCACCGCCTGCCGCATCAACCGCTCGGCGTCCATCAAATTCCCCCGCTCCTTCTGAATAACCCCCACCACCTGCAACCCGGACGCGGTTCGCGGACTGTCCGCCTCGGCCACCTTCCGGATATTCTCCAAAGCGGATGAAGCCGTCACGAAAGCCTCGTCCACCCTTCCCATCTTCAGGAACACCTGCGCCAACCCCAGCTCCGCCGTCGAGGTGAACCGGTTCTCCACCCCGAACTCCGCCCGCCCGATCTCCACCGCCGCTTGCTGCGCCTCCAAAGCCGCCTCCAGATCCCCCAACCCTTGATACGCCCTCGCCATGTGCATATTTGTGATCCCAACCACCTTGTGCCCGGGCCCGACCAACTCCAGCTTGATCCCCATCGCCTCGCGATGCAGAACCAGCGCCTCTTCATCCCGCCCCAGGTCATGTAGCAGCCACCCGAGGTCATCCAGCCGCCCCGCCGTAATGCGATGCGCCCCCAGATGCTCGCGACTCAAAGCCACCGCCTCGCGCAGCAGCGGCTCGGCCTCCGCGTAATGCCCGGCCCGGCTCCTGGTCAACCCCACCGTGCCCAGGTTCTTGATCAGATCCGGATGCCCCGGCGCCAGCGTCGCGCGGCGAATCTCCAGCGCCTCGGCAAACACGCGTTCGGCTTCGTCGTATTGGCCGTTTTCACTCAGCGTGCTGCCCAGGGCCATCAGGCTGTGGGCCACGTTGGGATGGTTGTCGTCGTAATGCTGACGATCCAGCGCCAGCACCTGCCGCTGGATGGGCGCGGCCGCCTTGTAATCGCCCCGGTCCTTCAGCAGCAGCGCCAGGTTGAACAGGGTGTTCGCCACTTCGGGATGATCTTCGCCCAGCTCCCGCCTCTGGATATCCAGCGCCTTGCGGAACATGGGTTCGGCCTGGTCACCCTTGCCCCAATCCAGCAGCATCATGGCATAATCGTTCAGGCAAATGCCGTAATCGGCGTCCTGCAGGGCGGGATCGGATTCGTAGATGTCCGAGGCCTCGCGGTAGTAGACCAGCGATTCCTCGTACCTATCCTGGTAGGCCGCCAGCAGCGCGAGGCTTTGCAGGTCCGAGGCCACCAGCGGGTCCAGCGAACCCAGCTCGGCCCGATGGACCTCCAGCGCCGCGGTCAACAACGACTCGGCCACGGCGTAATTTCCAGACTCCACTTCCAGCAGGCCCAATGCCGACGCGGTCGAGGCCACTTCGAGATGCCGGTCGCCATGCAGCGACCGCTTGATGTCCAGCGACCGGGTCAGCAGGTCACGGCTTTCGTCGTACATGCCCAGTCCCCGGTGCACGCCGCCCAGCACATCGAGCATCTCACCCTGGACGGCCGGCTGATCGGCCAGGCCCGTGTCCACGTTCTCCGCGCCGCGTGTCAGGATTTCCCGCGCGGTGATGTCGGCGCCGCGGCTCTGGTCGGGGTCGGCCAGCGCGAACATGTCGGTCAAAAACGCCGCCACCTGTTCGGCCTTGGCTTCGCCCTGGCGGGCGAGATCGCGTTCGTGGGCCAACTGCGCGGTGTAGAAGCTGACCAGACCCACCGTCACAACCAGGACGGCGGCCACGGCGGTGAACGCCAGCCGGTAGCGGGAAATCAGTTTTCCGGTGCGGTATTGAAGCGTTGCCGGCCGGGCGAACACCGGCTCGGCCGCCAGATGGCGCCCCAGGTCGTCGGCCAAACGGCCCGGCGAATTGTAGCGGCGTTCGGGTTCCCGCCGCAGCGCCATCAGGACGATGTTGTCCAGGTCGCCGGCCAGCCGACGCGCGGCGATCTCCCCGCCGGCCACCTTCCGGCTGGGCGGATCGGGATCCCGTTCGCAGGTCTCGGTGGCGATCTCGCGGGCGGTGGCCTCGGATCCCCCGAAAGGCCGCGTACCAGTGAGCACCTGATACAGAACCAGGCCCAGACCGAACACGTCGGTGGCCGTGGTGATGGGATCGCCGTTGATCTGCTCGGGTGCGGCGTACCCCGGAGTCAACACCTGCAGGCCGGGTATGGTCCGGGGCGCGTCGCCGACCACCCCGTCGTCTTCCAGCAGTTTGGCGATGCCGAAATCCATCAGTTTCACGGTGCCGTCGGCCGTGACCAGGATGTTGCTCGGCTTCAGGTCGCGATGCACCACCAGGTTGTTGTGGGCGTGCTGCACCGTGGCGCACACGGTTCGCATCAGTTCCACGCGGGCGGTCAGGCCCAAACCCTCGTCGCGGCAGTACTCGTCGATCGGCCGCCCCTCCACGTATTCCATGACGAGGTAGGGCCGCCCGTCGGGCGTGATGCCGCCGTCCAATAGATTGGCGATGTTGGGGTGTCGCAAGCGGGCAAGGATCTGCCGCTCGACCAGGAACCGGGCGGTGATCTGCTCGGAGTCCATGCCCCGCCGGATGACCTTGAGGGCCACTTGTTCGTCATAGGTGCCGTCGCTGCGGCGTGCGAGATAAACCGTCCCCATGCCGCCGCGGGCCACTTCGCGTTCGATGGTGTAGCGATCGAGCCGTGTGCCGACCAGGGCGTCGGCAATCTCCGAACCGGGTTCGCAGACCAAACCCCCGAGGTCCGCCGCCAAGGCGTCCAGATAGCCGGGATCTTCGGCGTCGGACGCCAGCAGGCTCAAGACTTCCATGGCCAGTTCGGCGTCGGAATTACAGTGCGCGGCCACGAAAGCCCGCCGTTCGGCGGGCGCCACCTCCAGAGCCGCGGTAAACAGCTCCTGCACCTTCTCCCAGCGGCCGGCGTCGGGCACTGTCATCCCGTCATCTCCCGCTTGAGCCAGGCCTGGGCCAGACGCCAGTCGCGGCGCACCGTCGGCACAGAGACTTCAAGCACCGACGCCACCTCTTCGTGGGTCATCCCGCCGAAAAAACGCATCTCGACGACCTGGCGCTGGCGGGTGCTCAAGGCATCCAGTCGGTCCAGGGCGCCGTCCAGTTCGATGACCGCTTCCGGCGTGGCCACCGGCATCGCGACCTTCGAATCCAGGGTCATGAACACCTGCCCGCCTCCGCGCTTTTCCGCCAACCGCTTGCGCGCGTGATCGATCAGCACTCGCCGCATGACCCGCGCGGCGATGCAGTAGAAATGGGCGCGGTCCTGCCACGCGACCTGCTCCTGGTCCACGAGTCGCAGATAAGCTTCGTGGACCAGAGCCGTGGGCGTCAGCGTGTGGCCGCCGCGCTCACTGGCCATGTGCTTGTTGGCCATGCGGCGCAGGGTGGCGTAGACGTGGTCGACCAGTTGATCGACGGCGTCACGGTCCTGGCGGGCGGCGTCCAGGCACAGCCGGGTCACGTTTTCGCGGGAAAGGCTCAAGGGCGCTCCGTTCGAATGGTTCTGCATCTGGAATCACCGCCCTTCAATTTAAGAATGATATTCATTCTCGACCACCGGCCGGGCCACCACCGGCCGGCGATGCGCTCCTGCTCCGGAATTACTCCAGAATCAGGTCCTGATAGAATTTCCCCGACATGACCACATAGCACGTGGCGGGGTCGCGGCCCTCCAGGGTCAGGGAATGGTAATCCGGGCTGCCGAAGGTCATGCCGCCTTCGTCGTCTTCACTTTCCCAGCGTTCCGTAACCGAGCTGTAGGTGTAATGGAAACCGTTGCCGATGGAGACCTGCGGACCGTCCGGGTCGAGTTCATAAATGCTCATCCGCAGCAGAAGGCGGGTTCCGTCCTTCAGGGGCAGCTCGCTTTTCAGGAAGATGTTCATTTGATCGGACTGCACAGTGGTTCCCGAGTTCGCCTTGATGATCACATTTGTCTTTTCGGCCAGCAACAATTCGTCCTCGCCGGTCACGTCGCTGAGTTTGAAACTGATGTGGAAATCGCCCTCGGCCCTGGCCGCCGAGGAATCGCAATCCTGGTAGACCCTCAGGAAATTCGCCTGCCAGGTCACCTCGACCATGGGCAGGGGCTTGGGCGGCGCGGTGGGCGATTCGTCGTCGCTGCAGCCCTGCAGCGGGACCAGAAACAACGCTACCATCATCAACATCAAAGAGTTACGGATCGATTTCATGTCGTCATCCTCCCGTGGATGGAACAGGGCATAGTGGTTTTCACGGGAAGACGCGCAGAATCGCGAGAAAAGTGATCAGGTTTTTTTTGAAGAAAAAAGAGAGCCCGGGGAATCCTACGAAACCAGCTGGATCCCCGCCGAAACGATCCACAGCACCCAGCCGGACAGATGCAGCACGTAACCGGCCGGTGAATACCAGGACCGCACCTGCCAGGGCCACCTGAAGGGGCCGTTGCCCAGGGCGGGCGCGCTGGGGGTTCTCATGAAGGCGGAAGTGAGAAAGACAAGCGACACACCGATGATGAAAAGAACCGCCGCCAGGGAATCCATATATGCTCCAATTCAGGACTGGTAAAGGAATTGAAATCTGCTGGAAGTCCAAGGAAATTCGACAAATACCGCCGATATAATCGTAAAACCAGCAATCAATTAACTTGGGGAAAATGTATGAGAAGTTTCCCCTCCAAGTCAACACCTGATCTCCAATAAAAATGGCCCGGAGCCATTCAGCCCCGGGCCGTCATACATATCCAATTGTTGCCTGCTACCGATACAGACTTTTCACATCTCCCCAGGACCTGCTCTCGGTCGCCACCGGATCGTAGTCGGCGTAATACACGTCCTTGACGTCGATCACGGTTCCTGACGACACCCAATAGGGCGAGCCCGAGGCCGGCCACGGATCGTAGATCAGATAGAGATCGTCACCCGTGACCGCGGTGTCGTTGTCGTTGTAGCCCGCGATGATCTTGGCGTGACCGTTGTAGTCGTTCGTCTCTTCATCCGGCGGTGGGAAGATTTCCTGCGGCCAGCCGAAATGGTCGCACCACAGCACCGGAATGTTGTCGTCGATGCACATGTTCAGGAACGCCCCGTTCAGGGTCGGGAATCCCGCGCTGGCCGGACCCCACTTGTAGGGTGTGCCGATGGCCCAGGTGAAGGCGGCGGCCACCTCGTCGGCCGGACCGTCGGGTGGAGCCATGTCAAACATCCCGACCGCATGGGTCTGCAGGACGCCGTCACCGAGGGTTTCACCCACGGTGGACTTGCCGTTGTCGTAGATCTGGTCCTGCTGGATTTTCACGCCGCCTATACCCCGGTACATGGCGAACATGCTGATCGAGGCCGGCGCGCAATAGTAGCCGCAGTGCCCACAGCCCGGCGGCGGGTTGACGGCATGGTCCCAGGTGTGGGGAACCGCGGATGCACCGGGCAGACACAACATGTTCGTGTCCTTGTGCTGCCACTGCTGGGTCATGGGTAGGGTCTTCACCACCGCCGAGGCGGTGGCGGCTGTCAGGACAAGGAAAACGAGGGCCAAAAAGAGAAGAAGAAATCGATGACTGAAAATTTTCATGGCGTCACCTCCGCGTGGAGCCCTCCGATGCCGGGAGAGTCGATCTCACCGGCGCGAATTGCGACGGTATCGGATCTACGGTTGTGACTCTATTCGGGCAGACAATTCAGGAATCCGTGGAATCCGAATCGTCGCAAAATCCAAAGGTCGGCCGGGTGAGAGCAGCCTGTTTCCACCCACTGTTTTTCGGACAAAATGTATACATGATGTCCGAAACAGACCACCGATTAGACCATGGTTATTTACTTAGATTCAGCCCTTATCGCCACATTTAAACGACCCGGAGCCATCAAGCCCCGGGCCGTCCAACATGCCCCGCGAAATTAGCGGAATTACTTCGCGTTCTTGTCCCCCGTAGCCGCGTTGTGCAGCTTCACTTCCACATTGTCCTCGTCGCTCAGCCCGGCGTAGTACTCGCGCAGGATCTCCAGGATCTCGGGCCTTGAAAACTCGGCCGGGATTTCCTCGCCCTCGCTCAGCGCCTTCCGCAGCGCCGTGCCGCTGACGAACAACCGGTCCTCCTTGCCGTGCGGGCAGGTCTTCATGCTGATCATGCCGCCGCACTTGTAGCACCAGAAGGTCCAGTCGATGGGCAGCATCCGGATCTCCAAAGCACCCTCGGGAATTTCGCTCCAGATATTCTGAGCATCAAAAGGACCGTAGTAATTGCCCACGCCGGCGTGGTCGCGGCCGATGATCATGTGCGTGCAGCCGAAATTCTGGCGAAACACGCCGTGCAACAGGCCTTCGCGCGGACCGGCGTAACGCATGTCCAGCGGGTAGCCGCCCTGCAGGACGCGGTCCTTGATGAAGTAGTTGTCCACCAGGGCCTCGATGCACTTGACGCGCACGTCGGCGGGAATGTCGCCGGGCTTCAGCCCGCCCACCAGCTGGTGGATGTATAGCCCGTCGCCCACTTCGATGGCGATCTTGGCCAGGTACTCGTGGCTGCGGTGCATCGGGTTGCGAAGCTGCAGCGCCGAGATGGTCTTCCAGCCCCGCTTGGCGAATTCCGCGCGGCTTTCGGCCGGACGCTGGTACAGGCCGGCGAACTCGGTGGGGAAAGAACCTTCGCTCAGCACCGTCACCGGGCCACCCAGGTTCACGGCCTTCTGGTCCATGACCATCTTGACGCCGGGGTGCTCGCCGTCGGTGGTCCGGAACACGTTTTCGCACTCGAATTCGCGGTCGATGGTGTACTTCTCTTCCACCTTCATGGTGGCCATCACTTCGCCGTCCGCAGCGACCAGGGCCACTTCTTCGCCGTCGGCGACGGCCTCGGCCACGTCGGCGTCGACGCTCAGGGTGATGGGAATCGGCCAGAACACGCCGCTGCTCAGCTTCATGTCCCTGCAGACGCCCTCCCAGTCGGCCTGGCCCATGAATCCGGTCAAAGGCGTGAAGCCGCCGATACCGAGCATGATCAGGTCGCCGGTCTCGCGGCTGGAGATGGTCACCTTGCGCAGGGATTCCGCGCGCTCGAGTTCGGCCTGCCGGGCATCGCCCTCCAGAAGAAGGGGCATCAGATTGTCGCTGCCGTGGGGCTTGATGAGGTCGGCCACGAGTGGTTCCTTTCAGTTCCATCCCTTAAAAAATCGGGTCATGAAGCCAAATCAGGCCTCCGGCGGGTCTGATGTCCAATAAAAACCACCGGCAGCGCGAGCTCCCGGTGGTTCCTTATTGTTCCCTATCGTGCCGCATATTCCTAGATTCCGGCCACCTTCATGTAGATGACCTCCATGGGCTCGGGCTCTTCCTCATCCTCGTCTTCCGCAGTCGCGCCCCGGCTTTGCAACGCTTCCACGGCCTCGGTGAAGCCGGTCACCATCACCGCGTTGCCGTCGGGGGTCCAGATGAGGATGTCGTTCTCGCCGTCACCCTCGCACTTGGCGCTCACCGTCTTGAGATAATGCCCGTCCGGCGTGAAGACGTCCCAGGTGGTCAGAATGCCCTCGGGCTGCTCGAACCCGCTGCGGCTGTTCGTGACCCACAGGTTGCCGTCGGTCCCGAACACCAGGCTGTTGATGTCGGGCTGGGTCGTGGAAGGGATGATCTTGGCGTTGGGAATCTGGGCCAGGGCCGCTTCCATGGTGGTCTTGACCCGGTTGAACTCGTCGTCGTCACGGTCCCGGTGGACGTATTCACGCTCGATCACACGCTCCAGCGTGCCGTCCGCGGTGTAGACGTTGATCAGGTAGTCGTCCCGCTCGGGCGCCACGTAGACGCGCCCGTCCTTGCCGGTGGCCACCTTGCGGAAATCGATCCGGTTCTGCCCGGATTCATCGAAGGTGAAATTGGTGAAGTCCCAGTGGTAGGAGTTTTCGTAGAAGCGGACCGTTTCATTGCCTTCGGTATCGAAGGCGGCCACGAAATTGACCCGGGTCTGTTCGGTCTGCACCTCTCCGGGATTGATTCCTTCGGCCGTCACGATCACCTGTTTCCCGTCGGACACGCAATCGAACATCTGCAGGAAACCGCCCTTGGAGGCGTCACCGATTTCCACCACGCCGGCCGGCGTGCCGTCGGTTCCGATCTTGGTGATCTTCCCGGGAAAGACCTGCACCAGGCCCAGGTTGCCGTCCGGCATGAACAGCAGGCCCGAGGGAATGCGGGTCTCGCCCGGCCCGTCGCCCTCGCGGCTCAGGGTGGTCAGGCGCTCACCGTCGGGCGAGTACACCGGCACTTCGCTCATCCGCGTATCCAGCAGGTAGATGGTGCCGTCGTCCCCCACCACGCACTGGCTGATCATCCCGAAAAATTCCTCGTCGTCCTCGCCGCCGTGGCGCCAGACCTCGTCAAATTCCACGGTCACGTTGCCGCCGCTGGGCTCGGCGCCGTTCATGACGTGCAGGACGCCGTCCTTGTCCATTTCCTCGCCGGCCCAGGCGGGGGCCGCAAGTGTCACCATCACCAGGACGGCCAGGGCCGCCCGGAATCCCATCTTACTCATCTTGAAGGCCTTTCATTGTTGCCGCCCGGTAAAGGAGTGGACGGCCTGCTCTCCCGTTTCCGGGCTATCTACGGATGGTCAGGCCAGTGGGTTGCAAAAAGGAGCCACGCCCGGGGGCGCGGCTCCTGGTATGACCCGGTCGAGGCGAGGACTAGCGTCCGGCCAGGGTCGGAGGCTGGGGATGCATCGGACCGTTGCCGTCGGCGCCGGTCACGAAGTCGGACAGCTCCTGCAGGGTCTTGATCGACCCGCCGCCGCCGACACCGTCGGGATCGTTGTGGCAGCCGTAGCAGGCGAAGTCCAGGGTCACGGCGGCCTGACCCACTTCGTCCATCCTGACGAATTTGCCGTCCTCGGTGAACATTTCGTCCTTGCCGACCGCCGCGCTGTTGATGCTGAAGATGTGCGTCTTGATGTCACCCTGGTAAGCGGTCACGGCGATTGCGGACTTGGAGGCCTTGGGCATGTGACAGGACGTGCACGTGACGAATCCGTTGAACTCCCCGTGCTTAAGATTTGCGCCGGCGTACGTGGTGTGGCAATCGGTGCAGGACATGGCGGTCCCGTCGCCCGGCATCACGTCGTCGAGTTTGACCGAGCTGTGGGGATCATGGCAGGTGTTGCAGCCGATGGCGCTGTTGTGCGGCGAGTGCAGCCACTCGTCGTATTGCTCGTGATGCTTGATGTACCCGCCGCTGCCTGCTATCCGGTTTTCGGGGTCGCGCGTGTGGCACTGGCCGCAAAGCGCGGATGATGAGTCCTTGGTCATCGCGAAATCCTGGGGCGCGGCCACGTGCCGGCTGCCCATGCCGTGGCATTGCTCGCAATGAATGCCGCCGGCGAAGAAGGTACCGACCAGACCTTCGAGGCCGTCCTGGTTGTTGGTGGCATCACCGTCGTCGGAATCGACCCAGCCGGTGGTGTGGCACTTGCCGCAGTTGTACTTCTTGGTGCCGATGGGATCGCTGGTGTAGGCGACCCGGGTCTGGTTCTCGAAGTTGTACTGGGTGTCGTCGTTCAGGGTGATGATATAGCCGTTCTCGTCAATCCAGCGCATCTTCCAGCCGAAGCCGCCGATGGTGTAGGAGATGTCGGCCCAGGTGTAACCCGCAGGCGGAACGACGGGATCATTGGGGAACATCGATTCCGCGGGGAAAAGAAGGTCCGGGCTCTCGCCCTCGATCTTGGTCAGCTTGAAGGGATGACCCGATTTGACCCATCTGTCGTAATGATCCTGATGGCAGGCCATGCACTTGTCCGAACCGGCGTAATCCAGATCCGGAATCGTAACCGGTGGCGTGGCGGTGTCACAGTCGTCGGAACAACCCGTGAAGACCACAGCACTGGTCAGTAAAACCAGCAGAATGATCAGGAATCTAATCATGTCCCTCTCCTTTGAAGTGTGGTTAAACACTCGACCCGTTAACCGATTAACATTGTTCCTGATCCCATAGATATTATCTAGACTTTTGTTAAAAAAATGGCAGTCAATCCCAGCACCCTCCATAACCTACTCAAACCAAACAATTTGGACTTTATTGTCCGATTTATTAAGGTTTGTAATATCACATAGTTATGGTAGTGATTGTGTCATTTTCTTGTCATGGATTTTTGGGACTGAGGGAATTTTTCATTAAAACCTGTTAAAAAAAATTCACACAGATGGAACTCCGGACCCTCCCGGAAGGTTGCCTCGGACATCCCTCCGGTCCCGGTCTGGACATTCCCCAAGCTGTGGTTACCTTCGTGCCATGACCAACCCCGTGCGCATGACCGAGTTGTTCCGTTTCTGGGCGCCCCTGCAGGCCACCTGGCTGATGATGTCCCTCGAGGGCCCTTTCCTCGCAGCGGTCATCGCACGCCTGGCCGAACCCAAGCACAACCTGGCGGCCTACGGGGTGGCTTTCGCCCTGGCCATTCTGGTCGAAGCCCCTGTCATCATGATGATGAGCGCCTCGACCGCCCTGGTCGACTCGGCCGGCATCTACCGCCGCCTGCGCAATTTCATGTGGATGCTGAACCTGGGCATCACCGCGGTCATGCTGATCCTGCTGTTCACGCCATTATGGAGCTTGCTGACCGACACCTGGATGGGCCTCGACGACGAAGTGGCCCGCCTGACCCGTGTCTCCTTGTACATCCTGCTGCCGTGGCCCGCAGCCATCGGCTACCGGCGTTTCTATCAGGGATTGTTGATCCGCAGCGGCCTGACCCGCCGGGTGGCCTGGGGCACGGTGATCCGCCTGGTTTCCATGATCGTGACCGCCCTGGTCAGCCGCGCCGCGGGCCTGTCCGGCGCCTGGGTGGGCGCCGCCGCCCTGACCGGCGGGGTTTGCACCGAAGCGGTCGCCAGCCGTTTGATGGCCGCAGCCACGGTGCGGGATTACCTGAACAAACCATCCGACGAAGTGCTCAGTCATGCCGGCATCATCCGGTTCTACCTGCCGCTGGCCCTGACTTCGACCATCGCCCTGGCCGTGCAGCCGATGGTCACCTTTTTCATGGGCCAGGCCCGTTTCTCTTTGGAATCCCTGGCCGTACTGCCGGTGATCAATTCTCTGGTTTTCATTTTCCGCTCGCCGGGCCTCAGTTACCAGGAAGCCGCCATCACCATGCTGGGGCGCAGCTGGGACAACTACCGGGCCGTGCGCAACTTCGCGATCCTTCTGGGACTGGGCGCGGCGGTCGGCCTGGCCCTGATCGGCTGGACCCCGCTGGCCGCGGTCTGGCTCCGCACCGTTTCCGGTCTGACGGCGGAACTGGCCGACTTCGCCCTGGGCCCCATCCGCATCCTGACCCTGATGCCCATGCTCTCGGTGCTGCTCTCGTTCCAGCGCTCGCTGCTGGTGGCCCGCCGTCACACCAGTCCGGTCACCTGGGCTTCGGCGATCGAGGTTGCCGGTATCCTGGCCGTGCTTTACATCACCATCCGCATGGGCGACTGGGTCGGGGCCACCGCCGCGGCGACGGCCTTCATGATCGGCCGGTTGATGAGCAACATCCTCCTGATCGGACAAGCCCGTAAACCATAGTGTTTCAGTGGGTTGACCCCTTATTCAAGGGGATCCATACTTGCTCCCGAAGATCTTCAAAAGTTGAAGGGGGAAGCCAAGGAGCATGACGGTGATGTATACCCGGACCCCGCTGATGGTGATTCTGTCCATCATGATGACCACCACGGTCCCGGCTGCAACTCCCCCGGATACCACGACCACCCGGCTCGACGACCTGATCGTGACCGCCCCGGGCATTCCCTGGGGCGACGGACCCGTTTCCGCGGAAACACTGCGCGGGCGCGGCGGCGCCAACCTGGCCGAAGCCCTCGAACACCTCCCGGGCGTGGCCGCCGTGCGCCGGGCCCCCAGCGCGGCCGAGCCGGTGATTCGCGGCCTGGGCTGGGAGCGGGTGCAGACCATCCTGGGCGCGGTGCCCCTGTACGGTGCCTGTCCCGGCCGCATGGATCCACCGGCCACCTATCTGACCCCGCTGGCCACTTCCGAGGTCTCGATCTTCCGTGGCGGCGGCAACTCGGCCTTCGGTCCGGGCGCGACCGGAGGATCCATCCAGGCGAATCCCGATTTCGAACGCCCGGCTGACACGCCCGCGGACGTGACGCCCTTCATGGAGGCCGGTTACGAATCGGCCCGTGAAGGCTTCCGCACCGAGGGCGGATTGTTCGGGGGCACACGCGCCATCGACTACAAGGTTGGACTCGGCCACCGGAAGTATGGGGATTACACCGCCCCGGACGGAACCGTGGTTCCGGCGGGCCTGAAGTCCACCACCGCCAACGCCTCGCTCGGCTGGCGGCCCGCCGAGGGCCGGCGCCTGTGGAACGCTGTGACCTACACGAAGGAACAGGACGTCGATTTCCCCGCCATGCCCATGGACAACATCGACACCGACTTCCTGGTGTACAACGCCGGCTGGCGATCCGAATACGACGGCGGAACCGTCACCCGGTTCGAAGTCACCGGCGGTGTGTCATGGGTCGACCATTTCATGGACAACAGCAACAAGCCCAACCGCGGGGTGATGGAAGCCGGTACCGACGCGATGACCCGCAGTTGGGCCGCGCATGCCCATCTGGACCTCGACCCCGGCCGGTCCCTGATCCTGAAAACCGGTCTGGACTTGACCAACCTGACCCGTGACGCCACACGAACCAGGCGTATGGTCGCCAGCGGCGCGGTTTTTCATGACCGCCTGTGGCCCGACGCCGTTCAGTTGTCCGGCGGTGGGTTCGCCGCCCTCGAAATTCCCCTGACCGACGTCACACTTCTAACGGTCGACGGCCGCCTGGACGCCGTGGACAGCAGGGCCCGCGCGGCCGACGCCGCCAGCCTGGGCGGAAGGACCATACGCGAGCAGTACGTCCGCTTCTACGGCCCGGAGGCCGCCGAAACCGACCGCACCGAAACCCTCGGCCTGGCGGGCCTGCGTCTGGACGGCCGCTTCGCCCCCCGGCGACTATGGTATCTGCGCGGCGGAGTCAGTTCGCGCTCGGCCGGCGTGACCGAGAGCTATTACGCCTTCGGCCCCGCCCCGGGTGGATTCCAGGTGGGCAACCCCACCCTGGCCGCCGAAAAGAAATGGGAAGCCGAAGCGGGTGTGACCCTGACCGGCGAAAAACTGTCGGTGGCCGTCAGCGGTTTTCACGCGCGGATCGGAGACTACATCCTGCCCACCGTGATCGCGGTCATGGATGTCAATGGTGACGGCAACGACGATATCGTCAAAGGTTTCCAAAACATCGATGCAGCCCTGTCCGGAGGGGAGCTCGGCCTGGAGTACCGGCCCACCGATTCCCTTTACCTGCCCTTGACCCTGTCCTTCGTGGGGGGCCGCAACACCACTGACGACCGGGATCTTCCCGAGATCCCACCCTTGTCGGGAACCGCGGAAATCCGATGGCAGGCCCACGGCGACACCGACACCTGGTTGCGCGGCGGCGCCTATTTCGCCGCCGACCAGGACAGGATCGACAACGCCTTCGGTGAAAACCGCACCGGGGGATTCTCCGTCTGGCGTTTGGGTTTCGAAACGAACCCCATGCCGGGCCTGGACCTGGGCCTGTGGGTCGACAACCTGTTCGACAAACTCTACAACGAGCACCTCACCCGCGAAGCGCTGCTGCCGACGGGCGGCCTGGCCGCGGGACAGGAGATCCCTGCTCCCGGCCGCAGTTTCAACGTGTCTGCACGTATGGAATTCTGACCCTCAGTCTGAGCCGTCGTACTTTTTGCCGCGGCCCTTCTTGGTCTGCGATTTCCGGCGCTTGTCGTCCAGCCGCTTTTCCTTCGAGGCGCGGGTGGGCCTGGTCTTCTTGCGGGGTTTGGGCGGGATAAGGGCTTCACGCACCAGGCCGGCCAGGCGCTGCGTCACCTCTTCACGATTGCGGCGCTGGCTGCGATGGGTATCACTGGCCAGGATCAGGTCGCCCGCCTCGGTCAGCCGCGAGGCCAGGGTCTTCAGGACAAGAGCCCGTTCGGCCTCGTTCAGCGCGGCCGATTCCTTCACGTTCCAACGGACCTGGATCCGGGTGTCGGACGTGTTGACGTGCTGGCCCCCGGGCCCGGACGACCGGCTGGCCGTATAGACCAGCTCGCCCAGCGGAATCTTCACCCTGTCGTTGATGACCAGTTCAATCGGCACGACCATTCCTTTCCCGGCATGCGTTTCCTGCTTGGGGCCCTTATCATATCAGACTCGAGTCGAAATCCCCCAAGGAGGAATCATTTGATCATCCGCAAACTTGACGACGTCGCCAAGACCCCGGTGGACCTGGAGGGCGTCAAGGGCATCACCAAGCAGCTCGTGATCGGCAGCGGCGACGGGGTGCCCAACTTCTCGTTCCGGGTCTTCACCCTGGAGCCGGGCGGCCATTCGCCCCATCACAACCACGAGGTGGAGCATCTCAATTTCGTCCTGTCGGGCCGGGGCGCGCTGATGGACGGCGACGGCAACGCCAACCCCCTCGAATCCGGCGAATTCGCCTTCGTGCCGCCCTACGAGACTCATCAATTCCGCAATACCGGCGACGAGCCTTTCGTGTTCATCTGCGCGGTGCCGAAGGAATACGAATAACCCCCGGCGGCAGGCCCCCGCGCTCGTGCCACA
Organism: Candidatus Krumholzibacteriota bacterium; assembly: GCA_039714075.1. Lineage (GTDB taxonomy): Bacteria > Krumholzibacteriota > Krumholzibacteriia > LZORAL124-64-63 > LZORAL124-64-63 > JAGLCY01. Next base: position 20,517 of record JBDLKA010000017.1, read on the forward strand.
ACCGGTGGCACGCCGAACAAAGCGTGATCAGGTTGTCCGGATCGTTGCCCCCGCCCCGGGACCGCGCTTTGATGTGATGCACTTCGAGAAAGCGGGTGTTCGCACAGCCCGGCGCGCGGCAACGATGGCCGTCCCGACCGAGCACTTCGCCGCGCCGGCCTGGCGGAATCAGGGAACGATTCCTTTTGCCGGGCTCCTTCACCCGGGCGTCGCAGGCCAGCCTATCGCGTTCGGCCCGGCTCAATTCGAGATCCCCCCGGCTGGTCGCGATCGTCGCGCGGCGGCAATCGGGACAGCTGTGGACATGGACCTGGACCGATGCCCCCCGGGGGGCAACACCCGGAGAATCCCCTGTCGCCCTTTCAATTACCCGACCCGATGTTCCCCGCTGTTCCACCAGCAGGGCCAGCCCCTGCAGCATGGTTTCCACCTTGTCGCCCATCGCGCCCAGCTTGTGCAGCTTCTCGACCAGGGCTTCGTAGCGCGCGAACTGGGCCGGCGTCATTTCCAGATTGACCCGTACCGGAACTTCGGCGGCCAGGGCCCCGACCTGCGGCTCCGGCAAAAGCTCGCCTTGCCCGGCACTGCGCCGCCGCGCCTTTTCCTTCACCCGCTTGACCTTCCGCGCCAGCTCCTGCCGGGTCGATGATTTCGCCTCCTCGACCCACCCCTTCTCGGTCCGGGGCGTGGCGACCTTGATGAGCTCGCGGGCCTTGGTGTAGCCCAACTCGCCCCTGCTGACCGATTCCCGGACCACCGGCAGCTCTGCCAGTTTGCGGGCGAGCCGGATGAAATCGCCCGTCCGGGTCCGGGACCACTTCAGTTCGGCTTGCGCATACTGGTAGATGGACGAGTAGCCCAATTCGCGGAACAGACCCCTGCGCAGGATCTCGCCAAACCAGGTGACGGCGGAATGCTCCGCTTTCTCCAGCGCCGCTACCGCCTGTTTCAGGGCCCGGTCGGCCTGGATGGCCGTACTCATTTTTTGAAGATCGGGAATGGGGGATTTCATGGCACACCTCCGCGGAAAAAGGATTGGGAGGAGGTCTCCAATATACGAAAATTTGGCGAAAATGCCAGATAAATCCCTACCCTTTTACACATTAATTCCGGTTTGGCGAAAATTGGCCCGACTTCAATTAACGAGGTCGAGCCATTTATGGTATCCTTTAATCAAGGCTGGATGTCTGAAATCCGTGAAAAAAACCGGCTTAGGGTGTAACCAAAATGTCTCCTCGTGACCTTTATTCCATGGACGACGGTGACGATTCCTCTCTCACGAGACCCGAATCGAAAACCGGCGAGTTTCCCGAGTTTCCAGACGGGGATCACGGTCCTGATGGGGAGAAGGACATTTCCGATCTCGAAATCGAAAAAAAGTTTCTTCAACTCACCAGGATCGACACCGAGCAGTTCAAATTCTTCTACGAGAAGTATCACGATGTGATCTTCAATTACGTCTACTTGAAGACCGAGGACTACGAACTGACGGGTGATCTGACGGGCGATGTTTTTCTGGAGGCCCTGGACAAGCTGGACAAGTTCACCTGGCAGGGTTATTCGTTCGGCGCGTGGTTGTTCCACATCGCCAGGCGGAAGGTGGCCCGGCATTATCGCCGGAAGTCGCACCCCGCGGAAAAGGTTTTCCAGTCCGAGATCCGGAGAACCAACCAGCCCGCCAGACCCGACCAGGACGCCGTCCGCAACCAGGATCTGGAACTGGTGCGGGAATGCATGCGAAGTCTGGGGCCCGACAAGCACGACGCCCTGGTGCTTCATTACTGGCTCGATTTGACGGTGCGGGAAATCGCGCTGATCATGAAAACGAGCGAAAGCAACGTGAAGAAGCATTTGGTACGCGGCCGACGGCAGATGCTCAAGTGGTTCCGGGACAACGGATTGGATTGGGGCTTGTCGGAAATCGGCCAAAAGGTAATGCGGGAGGCAGGTGCCCACGAATCGGGATGGCATCTGGTGGATGATCTGACTGGAAAATGATATCTGGAACTTGGAGTTCGGGGGATCGGAGAAAATCATGAAGGACCATCTGGATAAATACATACACGACTCGAAGGTGATACTGCCCGACACGGGCGAGTACCGCCGGTTGAATCGTGCCCTGCTCAAGGAGCGGATGAATAAAGTCGCCCCCGACCGCGCCCGGCATCACAAACTGCTGGTGATCGCCCTCAGCCTGGTGCTGGTCATGGGGCTGTCCGGGCAGGTCAGCCAGCTTGGGAGTGACGACTTCGATGCCGTCCCTGAAGACTTGTTGATGATCACGGGGAAAACCGTTTCCACCATGAAGAACGAATTCCGGAACACTAGATTTTCCGTTCCCCAGGATTATTCCCAGGAGGATCTTGAAGAACTCAACCGGTCAATTGCCGCCGATGATGGAAAACTACTGGGGGTCACGGGAATCTCCTACGGTGGCAAGACGAAATGGTTGAAAGATGTCCAAATGGTCGTCAACGGAAAAATCCTTGAAACCGGGATGAATTTGACAGACCGTCCCCACGAGAGACCCGACAACTTTGATGATTTCTTATTGGCCCATAACAAGGAAATTCATCTGTTGACCCGGTCCGAGCCGTTCCAAAGGGAAACCGTCATGACATTCGACGGCGTCGCGTGCAGGGTTCGTATTTGGGAGTTCCACTTCCCCGGATTCGGTCAGGTCACCCGCTACGTGGGCACCCCCGTCCAGGAATGACTTGAACGCTGATTCCGGTACTATTAATCCGGTACTGTATCCACCTGAATCTGATTGGTCGAAAAGTTCCTGGCGACGATAACGCCGTCGGGTTCTTCAGGAACTTCCGTCGCCGAATTGCAGACGCACTGGCAATCGTCCTGGCGGATGGTTTCCGTTTTTTCCTTCTCCGGGACCTTGGTTTCGGTATCGAGCTTGATATACATTCCCGTCCCCCTTTTTTATGGTTGAGTGAAACCCATCGTGGTCATCCTATCACGCCACGATCGTATCATCAAGGAACGCTTTGGCTTCACTCGGCATCGACAAGATGGCGGCCATCATCCTGAGCGTCCTGTCCAAGCGCCTTCTTACGCCTTCGCACATCGCTTCGGGAACGGGAAAATCCCCGGTTGCATGGTCTGCGCTTTCCGCCTGGGCCGCAAAACAGACACCGCACATCCGCAGGGCGAAACAGGAGCCGCAGCGGTCGTTGACCTCCGCGAAAAATCCCTCCTGCAGGCCGCGCACCGCCTCGGGCCTGATTCCCGATTCGAGATCCCCCAGGTTCAGCAGATCACCCGTGCGCTCGCAGGGCTGCAGGCGGCCGTTCACGGTCACGTGCAGTTTGCGGCGTCCGGGCCGGCAATTTCCGCCTGGAGTATAACGATCGCCCAAGGGCCCCCGGGACCGGTGGTGGAATCGGATGAGGTCCGGTTCGAACAGCGCGCGGATGACCGGGCTCAACCGCAATCGCCGCCCGTCCCTGACCGCGGCCAGGTATTCATCCTGCACCCTTTCCATCTGAACAGGGGCCGGTTCCCCGGCGGCCGGCCAATCCTGGCCGCGCAGGTTGGCGAAATTCACCGTGACCTCGGGCTGGACCTTGATTCCGTGGCGGACATACGGGGGGAAATCCGCGAAAAACTCCGCCACCGCTTCCAGATCAACCGGCGGCGCCAGGGTGGTGACGAAGATCAGTCGCCGGGCCGCCGCGGGATCCCGCACCAACAACCGGTCGACACCCTCCATGATCAGGTCGAAAGTCGCTGCCCCGCCAGTGTCGATACGGCAACGGTCATGAATCTCCCGGGGCCCGTCCAGACTGATTTGCAGGTGCATCTTCTCCCGCAGAATCAGGTCGACGGCCCGATCGTCCAGCAGCACGCCGTTGGTGTCGACCGCGAATCTGAGGTCATCCCCCCGGGCATGAGCCCGACTCACCGCCACGATATCTTCGATCAACCCGATCTCGAGCAACGGTTCGCCCCCGTAGAACGAAATCACCGGTGGCTGGTCGGGGTCGCTGCGGTCCAGGAAGTAGTTCACCGCCCTGGTCGAGGCGGCCAGGCTCATCGAACCCGAACCATGGTCCCGCACCCAATCCAGGTCGGCCCCGTGCAGGCAGTAGCGGCAGCGGAGATTGCACTTTTCGGTCAGGGAGAGCACCAGATGGCCCAGGCGGGTATCACAAACCCCCGGCTCGGAAAGCCGGGGGTCGGGGCGAACAAGAAGGGACTGCAGGGCGAGAAACAGTCCCTCCTCGATTTGAGCGGATTTTATTGTAGCACAGGCTTCTTTGATTTTCGACAATAAAAAATCACTTTTCAGGATATGTTTTATCTCATTTTCGGAGTGCTTTCCGTACAAAGGCAGCACGGCCGCCAGCTCCGGCTCGACCGCCAGCAACTCGTTCGACCCCACGTCGTAAACAAAATTGCCCCTTTCCGCCTCAAATAGGTGGCAATTGGGGACGTCTTTCTGTTCCTTCATGAATAGGCATCCTTCCGTGGCGGCTCGATCGGGACTATGCGCTACATCATTGGACTCCACCACTTTGTCTTTTCCCCCTCGATTCGGCACACACCTTGCGGAGGCTTCGAGCCCGGACGTCAAGTGTAACACGTCCGCGGGCAACCGACATAGCAGGTCCAAACGGGGGTCGATCATGGCTGCAGTCAAGAAAAACACGCTGAACAACCACTTGCTGGCGCTGAAAAACGACGAATTGGTGTTCGAGAACGCTTTCCAGGGAATCAGTCGGATGATCCTGGACAGCGAGATCGAAAAAGTCGTCGTCAACGGCAAAACCACCTACGATTTCAAGATTTTCCGTACGGGCAAGAAACATATCGTCGGCCTGTATGATGAAATCAACAGCTTCGTTTCCTACGTGAAGGACGCCGCCGAGGGCGGATCCTCGGCCGAAATGGCCTATGTCCTTGTGGGCGAACCGGGTAACGGCAAAACCTACTTCGTGGAGTACGTCAGCCGCCTGTACCGCGAATTCCTGGCTGAAAAACGGAACCGGAAATACAGTTTCCGCTTTACCGGACTGGATAATATCGGGTCATACGGCAAGATAACATCCATCGAAAGTCAGACTTACGAGGATCCGGCCATCCTGGCGATGAATCTCTTCGAGACCCCCGGCGAGAATCGCGACTTCCTGGCCGCCAAAATCGGGCTGAGCGACGACCAGGTCGAAAACCTGTTCGAGAACTACCGCCCCCTCGGCGCCTGCACCAGCTACATCTGGCACGACATCCGCACCGCCTGCGACGGCAACCTGACCAACATGCTGAACCACGTGGAGATCATACCCGTGCCGCTGACTGAAAGCCTGGGCACGGTGACGGGCAAGTACCCCGCGAAGGACAAAATCACCTCCAGCGCCGTGGACCTGCTGGGCGAGGAGTCGATCCAGCGGCTGCTGCACATCACCGACACCAACAACCCCTACCGTTTCGATCTGCGGCGCGGCGCCCTGGCCCGCGTGGCCGGCGGCGGCATCCATTTCTCGGACGAGCTCTTCAAGAACAAGAAGGATCTCGTGCAAGTCTACCTGGGCGTGATCCAGAACCGGACCATCGAGATCGACGGTTTCAAGTGGCCGATCGACACCCTGATCGTCGCCACCAGCAACAACAGCGAGTTCAACCGCTTCCTGGCCGAGAAGGAAGAGGCGCCCATCGTGGACCGCTGCCGGATCAGCTACATCTCCCACAACACGAACTACCTGCTGCAGGAGCAGCTCACGCAATACGCCATCGGCAGCGAAACCAAGACCACCCTGACCCGCGAGGACCTGCACCAGGATCCTAACCTGAACTACGCGGCCAGCGTGGCGGTGATCCTGTCCCGTCTGCCCCGCAGCGAGAAGCTGACCCCCATCGAAACGATGAAGCTGGCGGCCGGAGAGGTGGCGGGCGAAAAGAGCATCAAGGCCCTGGCCGAGGTGATCGACGCGCTGAGCCAGGACACCGACATCACCAACCGCTTCGGACAGAAGGGGCTGGGCCAGCGGAACCTAGGCCGGGCCATCCAGCTGCTGGTCGAAAGCAGCGAGACCAACGAGGGCAGCTGCATGTTCGCCAACCAGGTGTTCGACACCGTCGAGCGCATCATCCTGGACTACGTGACGGACAACAACGACCGCGCCAAGTACCTCGAGGATCTGAAGACCGCGCGCGGCCTGTACCGCGAACGCATCATGACCGAGATGTTCAACGCCTACATGGACGAGCCCCAGGCCATCCGCAAGGACGTGATGAACTACGTGAACATGATCATCGGCATCGACGCCGAGCACCTCGGAGCCGACAAGATGTGGAAGTACAAGGATCCCCAGACGGGCGAACTGAAGGCCCTGAAGGTGGACGAGCGGTTCATCAAGAGCATCGAGGAGCGCCTGCAGCTGAAGACCGAGGAGCAGCGCGAGACCTTCCGCACGGCGATCCGCAAGATCTACGGGCAGAAGATCAGCCTGGACCCGAACTACGACTTCATGGACAACCTCGAACTGGTCAAGGCCGTCACGGACGTGCGTCTGAAAAGCGACATCGCCGGCGCGGGCAGCCTGATCGGCGCCCTGGCCAACCGCACCAACGAGGAGAACCAGAAACTGTACGACCGGATGATCGACACCATGCTGAACAAGCTGGGTTACTGCCGGACCTGCGCGCAGAAGACCATCGAGTACTTCTGCACCCAGGAAGACGAAAACTAGAACCATGGACGCCAAGGTAAAGGCACTCCTGGAACAACTCAGGGCCGCCGGATTTCCACCCGGCCGGGAAGCACTCCTGCGCCGTGAACTGGAAACCGGCGGTGACCATTCCCTGCCCGAGGCCCCGCCCGAGCCGGATTACACGCCCGGCATCGAGATCATCGAACGGGTTTTCAACAACGTCTACCGCTACGGCGACCTGACCTTCGTCCAGGCCATGAGCACGCCCCGGGGCAGCTATACGGCGCGGATCGGCTCGCTGGACGACCTGATGGATCGCGACAGCAAGCGCGAAGAAGATGGTTTCCCCCGCAAGATCCGCATCGGCAAGCTGGTCAAGCCCGGCAAGAGCGGCCAGCAGAAGGTCGTCGTGGTGCCGACCACGGTGGAGGAGAAATTCGTCCACGATTCCAATTTCCGCGAGGAGGCCGAAGGCGGCGGCGGGGCCGGCGGCAGCGGCGAGGGCGAAGAGGGCCAGGTCATCGGCGAACAGCCCGTCCGACCCCAGGAGGGCGAGGGCGAAGGCGCCGGACCCGGACAGGGCGAAAGCGGCCCCCACGAGATGGAGTCGAACGCCTACGACCTGGGCAAGATCCTCACCGAACAGTTCCAGCTGCCCAACCTGAAGAAAAAGGGCAAGAAGCGGTCGCTGACCAAATTCACCTGGGACCTGACCGACCGGCACCGGGGCTTCGGCCAGCTGCTGGACAAGAAGGCCACCCTCAGGCAGATCGTCGAGACGAACATCAGCCTGGAGCGCATCGATCCCAGCGAACCGATCGACACCAGCGACCTGCTGGTCTCCCCCCGGGACCGCGTCTACCGAATCCTGTCCAAGGAAAAGGACTTCGAGTCGCAGGCCATGATCTTCTTCCTGCGCGACTACTCCGGCTCGATGAGCGGCAAGCCCACCGAGGTCGTCGTCAGCCAGCACGTGATGATCTACAGCTGGATCCTGTACCAGTACGCGGGGCAGGTCGAGTCGAGGTTCATCCTGCACGACACCGAGGCCAAGGAAGTTCCGGACTTCTACACCTACTACAACAGCAAGGTGGCCGGCGGGACCAAGGTCGCCTCGTCGTTCCGGCTGGTGAACGAGATCGTGGCGAAAGAGAGCCTGGCCCGGGACTACAACATCTACGTTTTCCACGGCACCGACGGGGACGACTGGGACAGCGAAGGCAAGGAGTCGCTTCCCGAGATCGAGAAGATGATGGAATACGCCAACCGGATCGGCGTGACCATCGCCGAGAACTCGTACGGCACGCCGGGCGAATCCGAAGTCGAGAAATACCTGAAGGGATCGGGCCTGCTGGAAAAGAGGAAGGACCTGATCCGTCTGGACGTCATGTCCGAAAGCGCGGAGGAGCCGCGCATCATCGAGGGCATCAAGAAACTGATCAGCGAATAGGGGATTTGACGACATGCAGCTGATCGACCAGCACACCAAGGCCATCATGGAGGGATGCAAGGAGCGCGCCCGCGACGCCGGGTTGCGTTTCGACGACGAATCCCTCGAGTACGTGGTGACCAACCGCGACCTGCTGGAGCTGTCGCCCAAGATCATGATCCCCACCATGTACGACTACTGGGTGCACGACGTCGAGGTGCTGCAGGGCAAGGGCCGGTACGAACTGTACCCCAGCAACCCCTTCGAGACGGTGATCAACACGCGGCCGGCGATCAGCTTCTACAACGACAACAATCCCGACTGGCTGAACGTGATGATCTTCTATCACGTTTTGGGTCACATCGACTTCTTCCAGAACAACCTGTTCTACAAACACACCTGGGACGACGACTTCGCCGGCCTGGCCCTGGCCGACAAGCGCGCCATCGCCAAGCTGCGCAGCGAAAAGGGCCGCTGGGTCGACTACGTCATCGAGTTCGCGCGCTCCATCGACAACATGGTGGATTTCCACGGGGTTCTCGCGGACCAGCACCGTCCCGACACGGACGGCCGTTCGCGAAAACTGGACTACTACTTCGACGTGTTCCTGCAGGACGAAAAAAAGGTGCGCGTGAACGAATACGTGAAGGAGATCGAGCGCTACAACAAGGTCGTCAAGAAGCACGGCGCCGAGGGCGAGGACGAGTTCTTCAAGCGGGTCCACCGGTTGCATCCCGAATTCGAGGCGATGTTCGAGAAGGCCAATGGTTTCGACCGCGAGAACCGGCGTGACCTGCTGTTGTTCCTGCTGGACCACTCCGAGTTCCTGAACCGCGAGGAAAACCGCTGGATGAAGACCGTCCTGCAGATCGTCCGCAAGACCTCGCTGTACTTCCAGCCCCAGATCCGCACCAAGATCATGAACGAGGGCTGGGCCAGCTACTGGCACGAAACGCTGTTCATGCGCGACGACCGCATCGCCGGCCACGAGGTGGATTTCGCCCGGGTCAACGCCCATGTCACCTCCATGCCGCGGGTCGGCCTGAATCCCTACGCCCTGGGCATGCGGCTGTTCTACTTCATCGAGGAAGCGGCCGACAAGGGGCGCTACAGCCAGGAGTTCCTGGCCCTGCTCGACGCCGACCAGAGGCGCAAATTCGATAAGGGAACCGGCACCGGACAGGACTACATCTTCCAGGTGCGCGAAAACATGAACGACTTCCTGTTCGTCAACACCTTCATCGAGCAGGACTTCGTCACCCGCAACAAGCTGTTCGTCGCCGACAAGGTGCTCGACGAGCAGCGCATGGTCTGGCAGTGGTACGTCAAGAGCCGCAACGCCGGCGAATACAAGGAGATGGTCAAGGAGTCGCTGTACCATCCGCCGCACATCACCATCGACCTCGAAAACACGAGCGAGGACAACCTCCGGCTCAACCACACGTTCGAGGACAAGCCGCTGGTCCGGGAGTTCATCAACAACACCATGCTCGGCCTGGAATTCCTGTGGGGCGGCAAGGTGACCCTGGAGACCACCGAGGTCAAATCGATCAAGAAGCCCGACCAGCAGCCCACCCTGCCGGGCATGGGCACGCCGGTCGATGAAGAGGAAACCCGGGCCAAGGTCGAGTGGCAGAGGGTCCGCTACACAATGAAGGACCGCAAAATAAGCAAGGGACTGGTCTAGGCATGGAACACATCCGTAGCGCCATGCAGAACCTCGAAGAGAGCCAGCGCGGGCTGGACCGGGCGCAGACCGTCAATTTCGAGCAGTTCCTGATCGTATTGCGGGCGCGTCCGGAAACCCTGATCCGCAACGTCCACCAGGTGTTCCACGACATGGTGCAGGCCTCAGTGGGCAACGGGCAGGACGAGTATCCCGAGGATCCCGAATCGATCAACTTCGTGGCCTACGACACCAAGGAGCTGTTCGAGACCGGCACCGACAACCCGTTCTTCGCCGACCGCATCTTCGCCAACCGGCTGATGGGCATGATCGACGGTTTCCGCGGCGGCACCCAGCAGAACAAGATCTACATCTTCGACGGACCGCCGGGCTGCGGCAAATCCATCTTCCTGAACAACCTGCTGCGCAAGTTCCAGGAATACGCCAACAGCGAGGACGGCTGCCGGTACGAAACCGTCTGGCACCTGGACCGCTCGGTGCTGGGTGAATTCTCGGACCTGGACGGCCAGCCCGTCATGGACAAGCTGGTCCAGCTGCTGGATGTTTCGGGCCGCGCGCTGTCCGAAGCCGGCGATGCGGTCCAGCCGCGGATGCGCCCCGGATTCGTGGAAGTGCCCTGCCCCAGCCACGACAACCCGTTGCTGATGATCCCCAAGGAGCAGCGTTCCGAATTCCTGGACCACCTCTTCGCCAACGACGAGTTCAAATGGAACCTGTCCTACGGCAAGGAATACGACTGGGTGTTCAAGGACAACCCCTGCACCATCTGCACGACCCTGTATCAGGCCCTGCTGCACAAGCTGGGCGACCCGACCGAGGTCTTCAAGATGCTGCACGCCCGGCCCTACGTGATCAACCGGCGGCTGGGCGAAGGCGCCTCGGTGTTCAACCCCGGCGACCGCAGTTCGCGCCTGCAGGTTCTGACCAATCCCGAAATCCAGAAGCGCATCAGCTCCCTGTTGCAGGACAGCAACGCCGTTCGCTACGTCTTCTCGCGCTACGCCCGCACCAACAACGGGATCTACGCGCTGATGGACATCAAGGGACACAACAAGGAACGGCTGATGGAGCTGCACAACATCATCAGCGACGGCGTGCACAAGGTCGAGGAGATCGAGGAAAACGTGAACTCGCTGTTCCTGGGCGTGATGAACCCCGAGGACAACAAGAACATCCGCGGGTTCCAGTCGCTGACCGACCGCATCGAGTTCATCAACATTTCCTACGTGCTGGACTCGGCGACCGAAGTGAAGATCTACGAGAACACCTTCGGCCGGCACATCGGCGAGAGTTTCCTGCCGCGCGTGATGGAGAACTTCGCCCGGGTCATCATCTCCAGCCGCATGAACGAGAAGTCGCCGGCCCTGCTCGACTGGATCGGCGACCCCAAGAAATACAAGATGTACTGCGACGAGAACCTGCATCTCTTGAAGATGGCCATCTTCACCGGGTTGATCCCCGCCTGGCTGGACGAAGAGGATCGCAAGAACTTCACCGCCAAGCGAAGGCGAATGATCATCGCCGAGGCCGAAACCGAGGGCAACAAGGGGTTCAGCGGACGCGACTCCATCGATATCTTCCAGGACCTCTACTCGACCTACGCCAACGAAGACCAGATGATCACCATGGACACCTTGTGCCGGTTCTTCACCAAGGCCCGGCCCGAGCTGAACAAGCAGCTGCCCAACGGATTCCTGGATTCGCTGCGCCGCATGTACAACTTCCAGATCCTGCAGGAAGTGAAGGAATCGCTCTACTACTACAACGAGGAACAGATCGCCCGCGACATCAAGAACTACCTGTTCGCCCTGAACTACGAACTGGGCACCACCGCGGTGTGCACCTACACCGGCGAACGCCTGGAAATCACCGAGACCTTCCTGGTGGGTATCGAGGACCACCTGCTCGGCCCGGATGTCCGCGAAGGCCGCCGCACCGAATTCCGCGAGGACACCCAGCGCGAATACACGTCCCAGGCCCTGACCCAGGAAATCATGGTCGAAGGCCTGGACATCGAAGACACCGAACTGTTCGCCGAGATGCACAAGCGTTACGTCTTCAACCTGAAGGACGAAGTACTCGAGCCCTTCCTGAAGAACGCCAACTTCCGCCGCGGCCTCAAAGACTACGGCACCGACGAGTTCCGGACCTACGACAAGAAGATCCGCGACGATATCGCATATCTGCTGGGCAACCTTGTCGATCGGTACGGCTATAATGAACAAGCCGCTCGTGAGGTCTGCATCTATGTGGTGGACAATGAGCTGGCGGAGGAGTTTGAAGAGTAGAAGCCCTGTGGGGGGTTGATTCAGGATGTCCTCGTCGCTTCGCTCCTGCGGATTACCTGAATCAACCCCCCACAGGGCTTCTACTCTTCACGCCCCCTGCCAGATCATTTACCAGACTTAAACCAGACCCCTAACCACAAGATAATTTAGCGGTACAAGGCCTTGATTGTTCCCCAGGCTTTGTATTCCACATCGACGGACCCCGATTCGACGATGACCAGATGGGCGATGTAGTCGGCCGGATTTATTGGGGGTTCGCCGAGGATCGGAAATGGTTCGACCCACAAAAGGGTGACCCGGTAGGGGCCCATGTCGCAGGACTGGGAAAACATCGCAGCGGTGTGCAGGACACAGTTGATCTGGATCTCGCCCGGCAGGTCCCCCACGACGGCGGCCTCGGCGTCGCCCTCCCAAGCGCAGATCGCGCCCTGGGGGCAGCGGGAATCGGACAGGATGCCGGTGAAGACGAAGTACAGGGTCTCGCCGAGCACCTCGGCGGACTGGCCGGGGCCCAGGGCGAAAGGCACGCCCAGGTTTACCGGGATCGGAGCAGCGGACAGCAGGACCGGAAGGGATAGGATTGCCAGGATAAGGGTAGGCGTGATCATTCGATTCATGGGCGACCTCCCTTGAAGGGTTCCTGCACATGATATCACCATTTTCAAAAACATGCCCCCCGGGGGGCATATCTGATGGAAAACATTTAATTCTTGATGGTTACGGGTTCGAATGTTCCCCGTTATCCGAAAATTTTCTGCCAGTACCCCACGTCGACCCAGCGGTCGAACTTCCAGCCGACCTCCTTCAGGTGCCCCACTTTGACAAAACCCAGCTTTTCGTGGAGCGCGACACTGGCGGGGTTGGGCAGGGCGATCCCGCCCAGGGCGCTGTGATGGCCCGCGGCGTTCACGCGGTCCAGCAGATCCCCGTACAAGCGGGTGCCGACGCCCCGGCCGGCGGCCCCGGGGTCGAGATAGATGGTGGTCTCGACCGAGTACCGGTAGGCGCAGCGGGATTTCCACTCGCTGGCCACGGCATAACCCCACACGCGCCCCTCTTCCTCCCAGACCACCCAGGGGAACTTGGCGGAGGCGGCCTCGATCAAGGCGATCATCTCGGATTCGGGAACGGGATCGGTGCCGAAGGTCACCGCTGTATGGGCGACATAATGGTTGTAGATTCTGCAGATCGCTTCCACGTCTTGGGGCCTGGGTTCGCGGATCATTCCCGGAATCCCCGCGGGTTTTCCGACTGCCACTTCCAGTGGTCGGCGCACATTTCTTCGATGCCGCGCCCGGCCTGCCAGCCCAACAGGGACGCGGCCAGGGACGGGTCCGCGTAGCAGGTGGCGATATCGCCGGGCCGGCGCGGGGTGACCCGGTAGGCAATACTCCGGCCCGAGGCTTTTTCCGCGGCCGCCACCATTTCCAGGACGGAATAACCCCTTCCGGTGCCCAGGTTGATGGGAACACATCCGTCGAAGGCGTTCATTTTGCCGATGGCCGCAACGTGGCCCAGCGCCAGGTCCACCACGTGGATGTAGTCGCGCACCCCGGTGCCGTCGGGCGTGTCGTAGTCGTCGCCGAAAACACCCAGTTCATCCCGCATGCCCACGGCCACCTGCATGACGAACGGCATCAGGTTGTTGGGAATGTCCTGGGGATCTTCGCCGATGCGCCCGCTCGAATGCGCGCCGATGGGGTTGAAATACCGCAGCAACACGCACCGCCAGCGGTCGTCCGCCGTGCACACGTCGCGCATGATCTCCTCGATGAAAAGCTTGGTCCGGCCATAGGGGTTGGTCGTCGTCAGCGGAAAATCCTCGGTGATCGGCACGGTGGCCGGATCGCCGTACACCGTGGCCGAGGAACTGAACACCAGGTTGAAGCACTCGTGCTCCTGCATCACCTTCAGCAGCTCCACGGTGCCGAAAATGTTGTTTTCGTAATAGCGCAGGGGAATTTCACAACTCTCGCCGACGGCCTTGAGCCCGGCGAAGTGGATCACCGCGTCGAACCGGTGGGCGTCAAAGACTTCCAACAGCGCCGCACGGTCACAAATATCGACCTGATGGAATTCTAGGTCCCGGCCGGTCAATTCCCGGACCCGGCGCAGGCTTTCCTCGCTGGAATTGTCCAGATTATCCACGACCACGACCTCGAAACCGGTGTTCAGCAGTTCGAGGCAGGTGTGGCTGCCGATGTAGCCGGCCCCGCCGGTCACCAGGATCTTTTGCGACATGGACGATCTCCCCGGGTTTGATTGTTCGCCTGATTCATAACCGCACGCCGTTCTTTTCGCAACTACTTCGAAACCGGCATGTGACGTTGCGCGGACCTGAGACCTTGGCAAAGAAACAGTCCTCCTCATGAAGGAAAAATCCGGGCAATCCGCAGCGAAGTGAGGACCGTCCCGGATTTTTTCTTCATGAGGAGGACTGTTTCTTTACCAAGGCCTCAGGCCCGCCCAACCTCATACGCCGAAAGCGCCGCCATGTTGACGATCTCCGCCACCGAGGACTGGGTCGACACCACGTTGATGGGCTGCTTGAGCCCGACCAGCAGCGGTCCGATCACTTCCCGCTCGCCCAGGTAGCCCACCAGTTTGTAGGCGATGTTCCCGCTCTGCATGTCCGGGAAAACCAGCACGTTGGCCTGCCCCATGACCTTGCAGTCGGGCACCGACTGTTCGCATTCGCCCGGCAGGACGGCCACGTCGGCGTGCATCTCGCCGTCGACGACCAGTTCGGGATGTTCCTGATTGAGGATGCGCACCGCTTCGCGGACCTTGCGGCTCTCGGGCCGGTCGTTGTCCCCGAAGTTCGAGAACGAAAGCATCCCCACCACCGGCTCCAGGTTGAAGTGGCGCGCCACCGAGGCGGCCATCAGCGCGATCTCCGCCAGCAGGCGGCTGTCCGGATTGAAGTTCACCGTCGTGTCGGCGAAGATGTAGACCTTGTCCTCCACCAGCAGCACGTGCATGCCCACCACGCGGCTGACGCCCTGCCGCATTTCGGCCAGCGTCAGTACCCAGCGCAGCGTATCGACGTAGGAACGGTTGGCTCCGCAGACCATGCCCTCGGCCTCGCCCGAGCGCAGCATCATCACCCCGTGATGGATGGGACGCTGCACCATGCGCCAGGCCTTCCGGTAATTGTAGCCCTTGCGCGCCCGCTCCTGGAACAGCATCTGCGCCATGGACTCGAGGTTGGGACAACTGGCTGGGTTCTTGAGGGTCACACCCTTCAGGTTGAAGCCGATCTCTTCGGCCTTGGCCCGGATGATCTCCTCGTCGCCCAGCAGGACGGGCCGGCAATAGCCTTCGTCCGTGGCGATGCGGCAGGCCTCCAGCACGCGGTCGTTCTCCCCTTCGGCGAAAACGATCTTCCGCGGCTGCGCCTTGGCCTTGGAGCGGATGGTGTGCATGACCATCAGGCTCTTGTTGTGCATCCCCTCCAGGGTTTGGCGGTAGGCGTCCCAATCGGTGATGGGATCGCCGGCCACCCCGGTATCACAACCGGCTTTCGCCACCGCCGCGGCCACGATGCCCAGCACCCGGCTGTCGAACGGCTTGGGAATGATGTACTCGGGCCCGAACTCGAACAGCTCGCCGCCGTAGGCCGCCGCCACCTCGGCGGTCACCGGCTGCCGGGCCAGTTCGGCCAGGGCGTGCGCGGCCGCGATCTTCATCTCCTCGTTGATGGCGGTGGCCTTGATGTCCAGGGCGCCGCGGAAAATGAAGGGGAACCCCAGCACGTTGTTGACCTGGTTGGGGTAATCACTGCGGCCGGTGGCCATGATCACGTCCGCGCGGGCGTCGAGCGCGTCTTCGTAGGTGATCTCGGGATCGGGATTGGCCATGGCGAACACGATGGGCTTGTCGGCCATCGACCGGACCATGTCCTTGTTCACCAGGCCCGCCACCGAACACCCCAGGAACAGATCCGCACCTTCCATGGCGTCGGCCAAGGTCCGCTTGTCGGTCTCGTTGGCGAAATACTCCTTGTACTCGTTCATGCCCTTGGTGCGCCCCTTGTAACAGACGCCCTTGCTGTCGGCGAGCAGGAAGTTACCCCGCGGCACGCCCATGGACTCGATGAGTTTGGCGCAGGCGATGGCCGCGGCGCCCGCCCCCGACACCACAACCTTCATCTTCGTGATGTCCTTGCCCTGCAACTGGGCCGCGTTGATCAACCCGGCCGCCGCGATGATGGCCGTCCCATGCTGGTCGTCGTGGAACACGGGGATGTTCATGGTCTCGCGCAGTTTCTTTTCCACGACGAAACATTCGGGTGCCTTGATGTCCTCGAGGTTGATGCCGCCCACGGTGGGTTCGAGCAGCTGGCAGAACTTGACGATCTCGTCGGGATCATCGGTATCGATCTCGATGTCGAACACGTCCACATGGCCGAACTTCTTGAACAGGACGCCCTTGCCCTCCATGACGGGCTTGCCCGCCAGGGCGCCGATGTTGCCCAGCCCCAGGACGGCGCTGCCGTTGGAAACCACCGCCACCAGGTTGCCCTTGTTGGTGTAGTTGTAGGCGTCGGCGGGATTCGCCTCGATGGCCTTGCACGGAATGGCCACGCCCGGGGAATAGGCAAGCGACAGATCACGCGCCGTAATACAAGGTTTGGTCGGCACCACTTCGGTCTTGCCGGGTCTTCCCTGGCGGTGGTAATCCAGTGCGTCCTGATCCCTGAAAGCCATGATATCGATCCTTTCAATTGATCCCGATTCGGAATATCCTCCACCCGTCAAAGGTCGAACAGTCGACCGTGATTGTCCAGTGGACATAAGTGCGAAACTCCATCATTCCGGAGGGGGATTATGGACCACCTGTTGACCCTGTTCGGCAATCTGAAATCCGTCATCATGGGCACGGCCCTGGTCGTGGCGGTCGTCATCGTCCTGGGAATATTGAACCGGGGCCTGCAGCGCAACGCCGCCAAGGTCGTCGGACGGCGGTTTCGCAACCAGCTGATCATGACCGGCGCCGGTTTCTGCGGCCTGCTGATCATTATCCTGGGATTGCCCATCGATTCCACTACGCGCGGCCAGTTGCTGAGCCTGATCGGAATCATCATCTCCGCGGCCATCGCCCTGAGTTCGTCCACCATCCTGGGCAACGCCATGGCCGGCATCATGCTCAAGACCGTGCGCAATTTCCACTCGGGCGATTTCATCCAGGCCGAAAACTATCTCGGGCGCGTCACGGAGCGGGGTCTGTTCCATACCGAGATCCAGACCGCGGACCGCGACCTGGTCACCCTGCCCAACATGTACCTGGCCACCACCCCGGTGACGGTGGTGCGGTCGTCCGGAACGATAGTCTCGGCCACGGTATCGTTGGGTTACGACATCCCCCACACCAGGATCGAGGAGCTTCTCCTGAAAGCCGCCACCGGCATCGGCCTCAAGGACTCCTTCGTGCAGGTGCTCGATCTGGGGGACTTCTCGGTCAACTACCGGGTGGCGGGGTTGCTGGAGGAATCGAAACAGCTGCTCGCCTACCGTTCCCGCCTGCGGGCCGCCATCCTGGACACCCTCCATAAGGGAGGGGTGGAAATCGTCTCACCCAATTTCCAGAACCTGCGCAACTACGATCCCCAAAAGAACTTCATCCCCGCAAAAGTGCGCGGCAGGAAGGAACAGATTATCGATGCCGCCCCGGTGGAAGTGGCGTTCGACAAGGCCGAGGTGGCCGAATCCATATCCGCCCTGTCCAAGGAACAATCCGAACTCGAGGAGCAGCTGAAGGAAGCCCGGCAGGCGGTTAAAGACGCCAAGGAGGACGGGGAAAAGGAAAAAGCCGAAAAACAGGTGACCCTGCTCGAGGGCCAACTGGAAGAACACGCCCAGACCATGGATGAAGCCCGCGACAAGGAAAAGGAACACGACACCTGATCGTCAATAACCCTCCCGGGCCCACTCCAGAAGGATGTCGCGGTCCCGGTCCGAGAGGCGGGCTTCCCGGTGTCCCAGGACATAACCGCGCAGAGGCATGGTGCCGTCCACAAGCTGCTTTTCGATGTCGCGCAGCAGATGGCCCCGGGCCTCAAGGTCGAACAGGGGCCACTGGGAGAAATTCAGGTCCGCCCGCCCTTCTTCCACATGCCCGGCCAGCCACCAGGAGACCGGAGCCAGGCGGCTGTACCAGGGCCAGCGTGTTTCGTGGGAATGGCAGTCATAGCAACTGCGCCGCAGGATCTCCTTCACCCGGTCCGGGGCCACCAGATCCGCTCCCACCGGAGGATTGCTCCGGTCCGCGGGCACGAACTGGATCGCCAGAAACAGCGCCGCGAATAACGCGGCGCCGAGGAACATCTTTCGCGGGACGGACCGTGGCATGGGATCCCCGCATTCCTAGTTCTTGACCTGTTCGAGGAGCTTGGCGGCCAATTGGTTGCCGGGATCGAGTCTGAGGGCCTCCTGCGCACTGGCCCGGGCGCCCTCTTTGTCTCCTTCAAGGATCAGGATCTGGCACCGCATCAGATGGGTGGGCACATCCTCCGGATTCATTTCGGCTCCCATATCCAATACCTTCACCGCGCCGTCCATGTCGCCGCGCACCTGGGCCAGGTTCTCGGCGACCCGGGTCAGGGTGGCGGGGCTGAAATCGTAGGACCCCGACCCGAAGTATTCCTCTCTCAGTTCACGGTATCTGGCGATCCCGACGTCGGCACCGTTCTTCTCGATGGTGTCCAGCATGACCACGTCCAGGGTCCGGGGGTCCTCCAGTCCTCGATGGCACGTTATGCACTTGACCTTGGCTCCCTGCTTACCCGTGGCGTTCGGCAAAAGCTCGCTGTTGATGTTCCGGACCATGGT
The DNA here is from genome assembly GCA_039714075.1 of Candidatus Krumholzibacteriota bacterium. Taxonomy (GTDB): domain Bacteria; phylum Krumholzibacteriota; class Krumholzibacteriia; order LZORAL124-64-63; family LZORAL124-64-63; genus JAGLCY01. Next base: position 39,416 of record JBDLKA010000017.1, read on the forward strand.
CATCATGCCCCGCGCCGCCTCCTTGTGCTCGAGGTCATCGCTCACCCAGTCGATGCTGTCGAAATCACCAGGGGTTTTTTGAACATGGCAATAGGTGCAACGTACGCCCAGGGACATGGAAAAATCCCGCATCGCGCCCATGAGCTGCCGTTTCCCGATGTCCTTGGGAAAAACCTTCAGGTTGGTGAACGTATCGGGAACCTCGGCCCGTGCCGATCCGGTGGCCAGAGCGGCCAGCAATAATCCGACTACGGCCGCACTGGTGGAAAGCTTGATCTTCATGACTCCTCCGTATGGTCTGGTAGGGTTGGGGCGGTTTTTCGTAGACAATATCAATACTCGAATTATCCGCCAGGTCAAGGCAGCGTGCCTGATACAGATTGCGGGAGTGGAAAATTCCAATTCATGCTAGCATGGCCCCTGGTCGAAAATCGACATTCCGGATTTCGTGGAGGGTGCTGATGATTGATCGCGAGGGACGGCCTTTTTTGGGACTGGGGTTTTTGACGAGAAGCCTTTTGGCGGCAGCCTTTATGGCGGTCATTCTTGTTCCGGCCGCCGGGGCCCAGGAGGAGCCCGAACCCCAGGACCCGCCAACGGTTTCCCAAACGGCCCCTCAACCCGCCCCTTCGCCCCGGCCTGGTCCCGACCCGGGGCCCTTCGGCAAAGGCAGGGTCCGCATCGGCTTCTATGGCGGCGCGGGCAGCGCCGGGGGCCAATCCTACGTTATCCTGGGCGGCGGTGCCGGTTATTACCTGGTCAACGGGCTCGAAGCCGGCGTCGACCTGGAGGGCTGGGTCTTCCAGAGCCCCTCCATCTGGAAAGTGACCCCCCAGCTTCGTTACATCCTGTGGCAGATGCAACCCATCCACCCCTATGCGGGGGTTTTCTGGCGCAAGACCTACGTCGGCGGCAACTGGCCCGACTACGATTCCTGGGGTGCCCGCGGCGGCATCGCCTACCGCAAAGGCGGCAACTACCTGGCCGTGGGCCTCGTGTACGAAAAATTCGAAAACAACCTGTTCGACCAGGACAACTACACCATCTATCCCGAAATCGCTTTCTGGATTTCCTTCTAGGAGGGTGACCGCCATGCCCGGGGACCGCCGCAACGCCGCCATCAGGGTGCTCATGATGCCCCGGGACACCAACCATCACGGGACCATTTTCGGCGGGGTGATCCTCAGCTACATCGATCAGGCCGGCGCGGTGGGCGCCATCCGGCACGGCTGCCGCCAGGTGGTCACCGTCGCCATGGACCGGATCGTCTTCCACCAGCCGGTGCAGGTGGGCGACCTGGTCAGTTTCTACGCCGAAATTATCAAGGTGGGCCGCACCTCGCTCGAGGTGCTGGTGACCGTGGAAGCCACCCGCCGCTCGGACGGTGAAATCGTGGCCGTGACCCAGGCCGAGGTCACGTATGTGCACGTCGACGACAAAGGCAAACCGGTCCCGGTTCCCGACTGATTCCGAACCTTGAATTGCGTCTTTTCTGCTCAATCATTTCGAATTCAACCCCCTGATATTTTTTTGACATCTCATAGTGAACAACTAGTAATTCGTTGTCTTTAAACTATTTATGTTGATTTTTCTTGAAATTACCCTTGCATTCCCCCGGCGTTGTCCAATATTTAACTTAGTTAACTTTAAATGAGGTTAAACATGAAAAAAATAGACCGGGAACTCAGCGAAAACATCCGGATCATGGCTTTGGTCATCGCCGACATCTGCCACCGCAGCACACTGCAGAAAGCCAGCTCCGTCCACCTGACCCGCAACCAATTCACCATCCTGAAGGTCCTGTCCACCCAGGGTGACTTTCAGATCAGCGATCTGGCCAGACTGTTGGACATCAGCAATGCCGCCATCAGCAAAAACATCGACCGGCTCGAACAACTGGGACTGGTGGCCAGGCAAACCAAACCCGATGACCGTCGCAGTCTGGATCTCGTTCTTCTCAATGAAGGGTATGTGATCCTCGACGAATACGACCGGATCCTCGGTGATAAGCAGAAACACCTGATGGAGCAGTTCTCCGGCCGGGAGAAGAAAGCCCTCCTGGATATGGTGAAGAAGGTCATCACGTTCACCCTCGCCGAGGAACAGGACACCGAGGTGATCTGCCTGCAATGCGGGGGCAACTGCGGAGACAGTTGCGTGATCGAAACCTGCCAGGGTCTTTGCACCCTGCCGGCAAGGAAAAAAGCCTCCCGGTAATCCGCCGGGGCGAAACAAGGGGGTCCGGACAGGGGTCCGGGCGTGAAGGGAAGAGGAGGACAACATCATGGTCAGTCGTCGGGATTTTCTCAAAATCACGGGGACGGCGGCGGGTACCGCGGCCTTGACGGCGGTCGGAGCCGAAGCATCCGCGCCGCATCCCAAACTGGATCCGGACAGGTTGGGCGTCCTGACCGACACGACCCTCTGCATCGGCTGCCGCCGCTGCGAATGGGCCTGCGCCGAACAGAACGATCTTCCCCACGGGGATCTGGAATCCTTCGGCGACACCAGCGTGTTCGATGAGATGAGGCGGCCGCACCGCGATTCGTACACCGTGGTCAACCGGTACTCTCCCGCTCCCGGCTCCGACAAGCCCCTCGACGTCAAGGTCCAGTGCCTGCACTGCGAGCACCCGGCCTGCGTGTCGGCCTGCATCGTGGCCGCCCTCGAGAAATCCCCCCGGGGACCGGTTGTCTATGACGCCTGGAAATGCATCGGCTGCCGCTACTGCATGATCGCCTGCCCGTTCCAGATTCCGGCGTATGAATACCAGGACCCGCTCACTCCAAGGGTCATGAAGTGCACCATGTGCGCCGAACGGACCCTGGATGAAGGGCGCCCTCCCGCCTGCGTGGAGATGTGCCCACCCGAAGCCCTGGTCTTCGGCCGCAGGTCCGAACTCCTGGAACTCGCCCACCGGCGAATCGCCGAAAATCCCGGCCGGTATCATCCGGAAGTCCTCGGGGAAAAAATCACCGGGGGGACGTCCTGGCTGATGCTCACCGACCGGCCGCCGGCCGAGATCGACATTCCCGATCTTCCCGACGAAAGTCCGGCGGTGATCACCGAAACCATCCAGCACGGAATATTCAAGGGTTTTACGGGCCCGCTGATGATGTTCGGGATCCTGAGCATCCTGATGAAATCATCCAGCGACAAGCGGAAGGAGGACGACAATGGCTGACTCCATGCAACATGACAGGGCGGCAATCCTGGACAAGGAAGCCCCCATCGCCATTTCCATCTCCGTGGACGACCCGTCCCTGGACCACCACGAGGCCCTTCCCCTGGCCGGCCGTTCCGCGGTCCCCTTCTTCACCCCCGGGGTGATCGTGCTGTCGATCCTGGCCGCGGCCGGACTGGCCGTCCTGGCGGCCCGGCTGTTCTTCGGTCTGGAGGCCGTGACCAATTTCAACGACCAGTATCCCTGGGGCATCTGGATCGGCATCGACGTGGCCTCGGGCGTCGCCCTGGCCGCCGGCGGTTTCACCATGGCCTTCATTGCCCACGTGATGAATAACGAGAAGTACCACGTCCTGGTCCGGCCCGCGCTGCTGACCGCGGCCATCGGCTACACCTTCGTGGGTCTCGGCGTCGCCATCGACCTGGGCCGCTACTACAACATCTGGCACGTGATGGTGCCCTCGATGTGGCAGGGCAACTCCGCCCTCTTCGAGGTCGGCATGTGCGTCATGATCTATCTGACGGTGCTATACATCGAGTTTTTGCCCATCGTGTGCGAACGTTTCATCGGCCGGGTGAACCTGCCGGGTGTGCTGGGCAGGCTGAACGGTTTTCTGGATGGGCTGCTGCGCATCCTGGACAAGACCCTGGCCAGGGTGATGACCTTCTTCATCATCGCCGGGGTTGTCCTGTCCTGCGCCCACCAGTCCTCCCTCGGGACGCTGATGGCCATCGCCCCGAGCAAGCTTCACCCCCTGTGGCACACTCCGGTGCTGCCCCTGCTCTTCCTGCTGTCGGCCTTCGCGGTGGGCCTGGCCATGGCCATCTTCGAATCGGTCCTGGCCTCGCGGTCGTTCAAGCGGCCCATCGAGATGCACGTGCTCAGCCCGCTGGCCCGCATGGTCCCCCTGCTGCTGACGGTCTACTTCGCGGCCAAGGTCATCGACCTGGTCAACCGGGACGCCTGGCGCTTCCTGTTCGAGGCGAACTTCCGCGCGTTGATGTTCTGGATCGAGGTCGGCGTGGGCGTGGTCATTCCGACCTTCCTGTTCCTGAGCCACCGGCTCCGGCGGCATCCCGTCTGGCTCTTCACCTCGGCGGCCATGATCGTGTTCGGGGTCGTGCTCAACCGGTTCAACGTCTTCGTCACCGGCTACACCCCACCCTACGGCGAAGGCAGGTATTTTCCCGCCTGGACGGAAGTCATGCTGACCGTGGGGATGATTTCCCTGATCGTCGTGCTCTACCGGATCTGGGTTTTCGTCTTCCCCGTCCTGCCCGCCGAGGAGGAGGTCGAACATGCGTGAATCATCGATTTTCCAGTGGCTGCTTCCCGGGTTGATCCTGCTGGCGGTCCCGACCTGGGCCGGGGCCCAGATCGTGGAACCCTCCCACCCCGAAGACCACCTTCACAAGGCGAAGCCCGACCGGGTGACCGCCTGTGCGGTCTGCCACACCTGCCAGCACCCGACACCGGATGATCCCTGCCTGGCCGATTGTCCCCGTCACGGTGGACATTTCTACGGCCACCACGAGGCGACCGAAGGACCGGAGATCGTCATCATCGACCAGCTGGCGGATCTTTACCGGCCCGTCGTTTTCGCCCATCGTCTCCACGCGGACATGTCAAACATGACGGGCGGCTGCGAGAACTGCCATCACTACTCCGAACAGACGGGGGTCATCCCTCCCTGCCGGGAGTGCCACGACGAGACCAAGGGCCCGGTCAGCCTGAACCAGCCCGCGCTGAAGGGCGCCTATCACCGGCAATGCATGAACTGCCACATGGACTGGAGTCACGAAAGCGCCTGCGGGTTCTGTCACGAACAGGTCCACGAGGGCATGGGCTCGGCGATTCCCGACACCACCGACATCGTGGGCATCCCCCATCCCAAGATCGAAGCGGTGCCGACCTACACCTACGAAACCGGCTACGACAAGGGGGAACTGGTCACCTTCCATCACAACGACCACGTGGACATGTTCGGGCTCAAATGCGTCGACTGCCACCGGGGCGACAGCTGCAGCCGGTGTCACGACGAGGGCCAGGCCCGGTCCGGACGGCTGGATCACGTGACCACCTGCTGCGCCTGTCACGGGGAACGGGATTGCGGATTCTGCCATTCCGAGGTCGCCAAACCGATGTTCGAACATACCAGGACCGCGGGCTGGGCCCTGAACCCCCATCACACCGATGTGGCCTGCAACACCTGCCACGGATCACCCCGGGATTTCCGCACGCCGTCGAACAAGTGCACTTCCTGCCACATCCACTGGCAGGTGGGTGACTTCGATCATCGCGTCACCGGTCTGATCCTGAACGAGGAACACATGGACCTGGATTGCAGCGACTGCCATCTGGAGATGGACTTCAGCGTCCGCCCCAGCTGCGAGGATTGCCACGACGAGCCCATGCTTCCGGAAAAATTACCGGGAACCAGGATGTAACCGGAGGAAAAAAAAGGGGCGGCCGACCGGCCGCCCCTTTTCTATTTCCGGGTCAATACCCGGGCAGGGATCATTCGATCCCCGGACCGAAGCTGCCGTGCCGGACCCAACGGCGACCGTCGTCGTGGCATTCGTCGCACGTGGACGGCTTCCCCAGCCCCCTGACATGGCAGTCCGTGCAATCGATCTCCAGGTGGACCTCGTCCAGAACCACCCCGGTGACCCCGTGGTTGAAGTGTTCTTCGTCCCAACCGTCGAAGTGGCAGGTATGGCAACGGGGATCGTTGGCGGTGTACTTGCCGCGCGTGTGGTGACAGTCATTGCACTGCAGCACCTTGTGGTAGGGCTGCAGCTCCCAGCCGACCTCGGTGTGGTCGAACAGGTCATTCCTGTTGCGGCCGTGACACTGCTCGCACCCCTTGTCCTCGTCATGGCACTTGTAACAGGTGTCGTGAAGATCGACGTCGCTGATCAGGCCCAGGGGATGGGATTCCGTGCCGTGCACATGGCAACTGGCGCAGGTCTCGTTCTCGTGACAGACACTGCAGTCCCTGTCGTAGAGATTCACGTGGTTGGCGTGGTGGAAGGGAACCTTGTCACCGTCATCATAATCCGTCTCGAAAACGATCAGGTCCTTGACCGCGAGCGGCGGCTTATGATCCATGAACGGCATTTTCGCCATCTGGGCATCGGTCATCCCGCCCACCTTCTTGCGGTGGCAGAACTCGCAATGGGTTTCGGTGTCCCACTCCGTGTGACAGGCCATGCACTGGCGGTGGTAGGCCGCCTTCAGACCGGGCTCGATCTTGCTGTGCAGGTTTCCGGATTCGTGGCACTCCTTGCAGGCGGGATGACCGGCCGAAGGAGGCATGAAGTGATGGCATTCCACGCAGCCGTTGGACATCTCACCCATCTGGGCGTGTTTCTCATGATTGAAATACACCGGGTCGTAGACCTTTTCCAGTTCGTCCATGACCATGATTTCCTGGCCCGGGAGCCCCCCTTTGCCGTGAGCCCCTTTGGACCTCATGCAGAAATCCTTGCTGAGACAGAGATCCTCGCCGGTGGGAAACTCACAGGTGTGGCACAGGGAACAGACGGTGCCCGAATTGGCGTGGGGCACATAGTCTTCAACTGCCCGGGCCGGCGAACCGCCGAGCGCCAGACCCAATCCCAACGCGAAGGCCAGGGCCCACAGCAGCCGGGTTGCGGCAGGTTCCGGTTTGTGGAGAATCCGCATATCTAATCCTTTCGGGCTGTTTTCTTGCCGGTTTTTTTGGGAGCTTCCAGGTTTTTGGTAAAAATCACGAACAACACGAAGTAGAGCAGGACCACCAGGTACTCCAGACCCTTGGTGGCGAAGATGTCGACGAAAGTGTACTCAGCCATGATGGCGCCTTTCGGTGGGAGCGACCCCGCGCATCAGGTCGTTCCGCGTCAGTTTCCTAATGGTCCATGTCCCGCGCCCAGGCCGGCGGGTCTCCCAGCACCGGCATCCGGTTGACGATCCAGCGCAGGGCCCAGATCTCCATGCAGATGATGGTCGCGGTGACCCAGAATTCCGCCCAATGGGGAACGTAGGGATTTTCCGCGAACCAGTTGAAAGCGATGACCGAGATGTTGAGCCGGTTCAGGATGACGCCGACCAGGGTCAGGGCGGCGGCCACCTTGACCAACTTGACGTTCTCCACCCTGACGGCCCGGTAGAACAGGTTCAGGGGCACCAGCACGAAACCGACGGTTTCGACCAGGAACCAGGCACCCCATCCGGTCAGCAGCAGGTCCCACTGCTGGCCGTGAATTACCACCAGCACCTTGAGGAAGAAATAGACGAACATGGCCCCGGCGCAGATCTTGCCCAGCCCGATCGTGATATCGTTGTGCCGGTGATGAAGATCCTTGCTCACCCGGGAAGCGAAAACCTTGTGGCTGATGGAACCTTCGACGATCACCATCGAAAGGCCGGCGAAGACGCTGGACACCAGGAAAAGCACCGGGATGAATTCCGTGTACCACAGGGGGTGGATCTTGCTTTCGGCCATCAGGAACAGGGCACCCAACCCCGACTGATGCAGGGTCGACAGGGTGATGCCGAAAATCACCGAGGCGATGGTCAGGCCGCCGAGAACCTTCCGCAGCCTTTTCATGCCCAGCCATTCGGCCACCGCGGGCGAGAACTCGATGAATTCCGCGGCCATGTAGAGCATGAAGTGCCAGGCCACCAGGAACAGTACCGAACTGACGCCGAAGTTGTTGCCGATGATGGGATTGATGATGTTCCAGGGCCTTCCGAGATCGAGCATCAGGGCGCCGGCGTAGAACAGGTAGGCCAGAAAACCGTTCAGGACCACCGACCGGACAATGGCGTGATAACGCTGCCGGCCCAGGATGTAGACGATGAAGGTCATGACGTACGCCCCGCCCGCCAGGGCGACGCCCGTGACCACATCGAACCCGATCCAGATGCCCCAGGGCGTTTCCTGGTCCAGGTTGGTGATCGAACCGATGCCGTAGATGAAACGGATCGCGATCAGGACCAGGCCCACCGACACGATGATCAGTGAAATCACGTTGAAGGGCGTAACCACTTTCCCCTTGGGTTTCATTTCGCTCAGCAGGAAACGCAGAAAATCCCCGATGCTGCCGATCCGGGGCGAAGCGGGTTCCACCGGTTCGGTCTCCAGAGGAATGATCGGCGGAGGGCTGGATGCCTGGAATTCACTCATGATTCATCTCCAGGGTTGTAGATTTCCGCAATCTGCGCTTCCTCTTCCTCTTCGGTCTTGATGTAGCGCATGCCGTTCAGGAAGGCGGGCCACAACAGGAACACCACCGGGACCGCGTAGAGGAAATTCTGGGTCAGGGCGGGAACCGGTTCGTGGCTCAGGTCATCCCGGAACCCGATCTCATCGAAAGGCACCGAAGAAAGGTAGAGCCAGGCGGTGCCCCCCACTTCGTCCTCGCCGTAGATGTGGTCTTCGTACAGGTCGGGATAGGCGGCCACCCGGTTCTGGGCTATCCGCACCATTTCGCGCCGGGTCCCGAACTGGAGCGCGTCCACCGGGCACGACTCGACGCAGGCGGGGACGCCGCCGTCCTCGAGGCGCTCATGGCACAGGATGCACTTCTGGATCTTGGGATTCGCGCTGTGGTATTCGAACTTGGGCACCACGAAGGGGCACGACACCATGCAGAAACGGCAGCCCATGCATTTGGAAGCCCGCCAGATGACCGGGCCGTCCTGCGTCTTGTACATGGCCTGCGTCAGGCAGGCCGTCGAACAGGCCGCCTGGTTGCAGTGCATGCACTGCTTCTTCACGAAGATCTCGCCGTCCTCGGTGTCGAAACGGTTGACGACCGTCCACTGATCCGGCGTCATTTCCCGCAGGCTGTCGAAAACCGATTTGTCCTGGTTGTCCGGGACCGGCAGACCGTTTTCGGTGGCGCAGGCCACCTCGCAGTTGCGGCAGCCGATGCAACGGGTCGTATCGACGAGGACCGACACGAACTCCTTTTTTTCGGAAGCAGCTTCGGCTTCGCCCGCCGCGGCCACTCCCACGGCCGAGGCTCCGGCGATGCACAGGTTTTTGAGGAAATCCCTACGTTCCATGAGACGCCTCTCTAGTCGTCGACGATGATTTCGTCGGGGTTGATTTCCATGGCGATTTCGCCTCGTTTCTTCATGCCGTCGATCAATACGGTCCGGATAAGGCAGCAGGCTTCGACGATCCGGTTGTCCGCGGGCTTGTAGAAGACCTTGTGCCCCTCCTTGCGGGCCAGGACGATATGCTTGCCCTTCAGGGCGCCCAGGTGGCGGCTGACGGTCGACAGGGGCGCGCCGAGCACCTCTGCGAGTTCGCCCACGCTGAGTTCCTCCTTGTCCAGGCAGGCCATGATCGCCAGCCGCAGGGGATTGGCCAGCACCCGGCAATACGACGCGTGGATCTCAAAGATTTCATGATTCCGGACTTTCATAATCACAAGATAGTGGGAACTTGAAATAAACGTCAAATAAAAAACAGATTTGCGTAATTTATTAACATATCATACAACTATGATATGGATAAGGGAGGTCCATTACCTCCCCTATCGCCTTGATTTTAAATCATATAAAGGGGTAACCTGAATCAGGGACCGTATTTGACGCTGCAACCGTAGGCCTGGGTTTCCGCCGTTTCGACGGCCTTACCTTCCCGCAGGGCTGCCAAAGCGGACGCCACAAAGTTCGTTTCCCCCAATTTCGCGGGGGACCGGTCGTCGTCGATGGCGCCATTGTAGACCACCAGGCCCTCGGCCGTGATGATGAACATGTGGGGTGTCGTCTTGGCCCCGTAGGCGCGGCCCACTTCTCCCGATTCGTCGATCAGCACCGGGAAGGACATTTCGTAATCCTTGACGGCCTTCCGGTTTCTTTCCAGACCGTGGCCCTGCTTGCCTTTGGCGTTCGAGTTGATTGCCAGCCACACCACGCCGCTTTCCTTCACCGCGGCAAAGGTCTCGTCCATGGTCTTGTGGTTCAGATGGTGCTTCTTGATGAAGGGGCAGTCGGGATTGAACCACTCGAGCACCACCGTCTTGCCGTCATCCAGGTAGACCTGCAGGGTGTGCTCGGTCCCCTCGGTATCGGTGAGGGTGAAGCCGGGGGCCTCGGCTCCCGGTTCCAGGCCGGCCAGGGAGGCGGTCGCGATCAGGAGAATCGTGCCCAGGAATATTGTAGCCAGCTTCGTGCGGATCATATCAACCTCCGGATGGTTCGCCCGGGAAAACCGCCGCGGGAAAACCGATGGTGTAGGTGCGGGCATCCCCGCCTTCGACTTCGATGGTGACCAGCCCCCGCACCGGACCGACAGTATCGCCCCTGGGCTTGAAACGCAGGGCCAGCCGGTCTCCCCGGCCGTCATTCAACAGATCGACCAACGGGCCGCAGTCATCCGTCGGCATGAAGGTCAGGCGCCGGGCCCGCGGGTGGTGGATATGGAATGTCGCTCCCTCCCACGCAGTCTCCAGGGTCCTGTCGGGCAATGGTTTCGGCAGACGGGCGGCGGCTTCCGAGGCAAGGTTGGGTTCCTCCGTATCGGCATGATTTCCGACGGGAACCCGCACCGACAGGCTGGTCCGGCCCGGAACACACATGTCCCTGCAGGCCAACCACTGGATGTCGGCTTTGATATCGACCTTGCCGCCGACCTCCGCGTCGTCGGGCGCCCCGAGTTTCTGGATGAGGACCAGTTCCCCGAAATAGACATGGTCCAGGATGTCCCCGGCCGATACGTGGCGTTCGGGGGCAGGCCACTGCAGACCGCCCGCCAGCCAACCCGGGGGAAGTTCCAGATCGATCCGGGGCGGAAACCCAGAATCGTTCCTGCCGGCCCAGTACAGGTGCCAGTCCTCGGCCAGGTCGAATCGCCAGACCAGGGTCACCGACTCGCCGGGGACTGCTGCCGCGGGCACGACCTGAACGGTGACCAACACCGGATTGCTGTCGGTGGGCTGCTGCGTTTTTTCGGTTGAGCAACCCAAGCAAAAAACCGCAGTACCGAAAAAGAGGGCTGCCATCGCGAGCAGTGGTTTGGAGAGGGTATTGGACATGGCAATCAGGATAGGGCGAGGTGGATGAAGCCGCCACACGAGGCTGTTGTACATGCTTGGTTTCCGGGTTCGCTGAACCTTCCGGGAGACCCATTTCGGCAATTTTTCCGGCTGAAGGTTGAAATCCATAACCAATTGAAAATATTGGTGATTATATGGTTTTTTTCTTGTAGTTTTCGTCATTTGTTCGTATATTGATTACACCTCCCATGCACCCAACCCTGGAGGTATATCATGTCCGCTGTTTCCTATGTTTCCGGTCAACCCGCCGC
>JBDLKA010000018.1:0-49951 GCA_039714075.1 Candidatus Krumholzibacteriota bacterium
CCCCACTGGTCGTTGCCGCCCATCTGCAGCCGGCAGCCGTGGTCCCGGTTCAGCACCATGAAATCGTAGGCCTGCAGGATCATGTAGTTGAATTCGATGAAGGACAGCCCGGTCTCCATGCGCGATTTCACCGAGTCGCGGGTCAGCATCTGGTTGACGCTGAAGTACTTGCCCACATCGCGCAGGAAATCCAGGTAGCCGTAATCCTTCAGCCAGTCGGCGTTGTTCAGCATCATCCCGTCGTTTTCACCCGTTCCGAAACGGATGAACCGGGCAAGCTGCCCCTTGATGCCCTGCAGATTCTTTTCGATGGTCTCGAGGGTCATCATGTTGCGCAGCTCGGTCCGGCCCGAGGGGTCGCCCACCATGGCCGTCGCGCCCCCTACGATGGCGATGGGCTTGTGACCGTGGTTCTGCAGGTGCACCAGGCCCATGATCGGCAACAGGCTGCCCACGTGCAGGCTGTCGGCGGTGGGGTCGAAACCTATGTAGCCGGTGGTCGGTTCACCGGCCAGCAATCCGGACAGACCCTCTTCATCGGTGCATTGTTCGAAAAAGCCCCGCCACTTCATTTCCGCGATGAAGGAATCGAACGCGGGAGTCTTTCCTTGCTCGGTGCTCATTGGTTGCGCCACCCGTTGGATTGAATTCCGTTGACGTGGAAATGACCGGCGCCGCCCTCGAGGCCGCCCGCCCTCACGGTGGTCCTGACAAGTCCTGACCCGAAGGTCGGCCTTCCACCATTGAACGGACGGACTCCAGAACGGCGCCGGTTAAAGCAATTGGGCGAGTGTCTTGAAAAAGTAGGGATAGGATACGGCGACACAGGCCTCGTCGTCCAGTACGGTTTCGCCTTTTGTCACCAGCGCGGCGACCGCCATGGCCATGGCGACGCGATGGTCGCCGGCGGTGGTCAGGACCAGCGGCCGGTCGGTGTCGCCGCCGGTCAGCGGTGTCGGTCCGGTGATCTTCAATCCGTCTTCAAGTTCGACAACATTGGCGCCGAGTTTTTTCAGGTTGTCCGCCATCACCGCCAGCCGGTCGGATTCCTTGACGCGAAGTTCCCCCGCCCCGGTGATGGAAGTTTCCCCGACCGCCTGCGTGGCCAGGACGGCCAGCACCGGAATTTCATCGACCAGACCGGGAATGTCGGGCGCTGTTATAGCAAAGGGCCGCAATTTGTTATGCGACACCCTGACATCGCCCAGAGGCTCGCCGCCCGGCGGTCCGCTAGGCCTTTCGATGGCCACCGCGGCTCCGGCGCGACGCAGGACGCGCAGGCATCCGGTCCTGGTGTAGTTCAGGGACAGGCCGGGCGTCAGGATGTTCGAGCCGGGCACCAGCGCCGCGGCGACATGGAAAAAAGCGGCGGAAGACGGGTCGCCGGGAACCCTGATGTCGAACCCGCTCGGAACCGCCGGACCGTCGATCCCCAGCTCGCCCGTTGCCGCATCGTCATCGCACCGGACACCCATCGTGTTCAAAAGAAGTTCCGTGTGGTCCCGGGACCCGCCGGCGCCGGCAACGGTCGTGCGCCCCTGCGCGAAAAGGCCGGCCAGCAGCAGCGCCGATTTCACCTGGGCGGACGCGACCTTGAGCTGGTGGTCGGTGCCCTTGAGTTTCGCCCCCCGGATGCGCAGGGGAAGGCGTCCCTCTTCTTCGACCCACGAGATGTCCGCGCCCATGGCCCGCAGCGGATCGACGATGCGGTTCATCGGGCGGCGCGAAAGCGAAGGATCGCCGGCGAGAACCACTCCCTCGGACCCGGCCGGCAGCCATCCGGCCAAAAGGCCGGCCAGCAATCGGGCGGTCGTGCCGCTATTGCCGCAGTCGATGGTCAATGATTCGGAGGGGGGTGCGGCGGGCGGTGAAATTCCCAGAACTCCGTTGTCGAGCGAGACTTCCGCGCCCAGCGCCTCGACGGCGGCCAGGCTCGCGCGCGTGTCCTCGCTGTCCAGCCACCCCGCGGCGCGGCAGGGTCCGCCGGCGATCAATCCGAAAAGGGCGGCGCGATGGGAAATGGATTTGTCCCCGGGAACGGAAACATCACCGGAAAGAGAACCGTATGCGCGCGACAACAGTCTGTTCAGGGCGGCACCTCCGGAAAGCCGGGATCACCCCAGTGTGTCGGGGTCGCCGTGATGGAAAAACGGGATGTCCGTCATGTAGTCACACTCCAGCCCGCGGAAAAAACTTCGCCGCCGGGCAACCAGTCCTTTGATGGTGTCGCTCCTAAATGTAAGTTACCGGAATCCGATGTGAAACCATTGTGTGGAAAGAATCATGACCAACACGCCGGAACAGGACAACAGACAGAACGTGGACGGCCGCCCCCGTGGCGGGCGGTGGTCCATCTTCCATGTGTTCCACGGCCGCGAGATCCTGGCCCTGGCCACACCCACCATCCTGACCATGCTGTCCCAGACCCTGATGTGGACGGTCGACACGGCCCTGCTCGGGCGCGTCAACAGCGTGGCCCTGGCCGCGGTGGGCCTGGGCGGCATGCTGACCTGGGCCACCTATTCCCTGTTCAACAACCTCAGCCGCATCACCGGCACCTTCGTCTCCCAGGCCCACGGACGCCGGGACAACGAGAGCGTGGCCCACTATGCGTGGCAGGGCGTCTACATCGCGGTCTTCACCGGGATCATCCTGCAGGTCCTGGGCTATTTCAGCTACACCGTGCTGCCCTGGACCCGCAACCCGGCCGACGTCCAGGAACTGACCTACGTCTACATCAAGTGGCGGAGCCTGAGCGCCGTCTTCACGCAGCTCACCTTCGCCCTGATGGGCTTCTTCCAGGGCCGGCGGGACGTCAAGATTCCCATGTACGCGGGCATCATCGGCAACGCGGTGAACATGGTGCTGGACGTGTGGCTCATTTTCGGCTGGAGCGGTTTCGAACTCGGCGGACGGACGTGGCTGGCCGTGCCGGCGATGGGCGTCAAGGGCGCGGCCATCGGCACCAGCGTGGGCACCTTCCTGAACGCCGCCGCGCTGGCCTGGTGGGCGCTGACACCCCACCTGCGGGAAAAATACCGGATCCACAAGATCCGCCGCCCCGACTGGCAGGCCATCGGCAACATGATCCGCGTCGGCCTGCCCGCGGCCTGGGAAGGCTTCATCGACATGGGCGGCTTCCTGATGTTCACCATCTTCGTGGGCACCGCGGGCGCCGTGCAGCTGGCCGCCAGCCAGATCACCATCCAGTTGCTCTCGTTCAGCTTCATGCCGTTATGGGGCCTGACCACGGCCGCCAGCGTTCTGACGGGCAACTGGATCGGCGCCGGCCGGCCGGACACCGCCGCCCACTACGGCCGGCAGACCTACAAGCTGGGCACCTACTATTCGCTGCTGCTGGCGGTGGTGATCATCCTGCTGCGGCATGAGCTGTTCAAGATCTTCACCAACGATCCCGAAATCCTGGCCCTGGGCGCGGGGCTGGCGGTCTCGGCCGCCATCTTCCAGTACTTCGACGGGATCCGCATGCTCAGCAGCGGCATCCTGCAGGGGGCCGGCGACACCCGTTACACCATGCTCGTGACGCTGATTATCATGTGGGGCGGCTTCATTCCGCTGACCTGGTACCTGATCGTGGTCCAGGGCGGCAACGTGATCGCGGCCTGGTACGGGGCCTCGGTCTGCTACCTGGCCCAGGGCGTGCTGATGTGGCGGCGATTCCAGTCGGGGAAATGGAAGAAGATCGAGATTTTCCGGTGATTGCCGCTGCCCCGGCGGGATAATTGACCGTCCTTGTCCATTGTGATACAATGCCTTCATTCGGTTGGGGCCGATATGGTTGAAGCATTATTCGCCCGATCCACATATCCAAATGTCTGCTCAGCCATGGCCCCCCGGGGGCCTTTTTTTGGGCCTTGAACGGATATATGGATCGGATATCAGGGAGGTTGCTTATGAAGAGACTGTTATTTCTTCTCCTGGCAGGATCAATACTCATGTGGCCTACAATGCCCTTTGCCCAAGGATCCACCAACCTCATGGGGCTGGCGGCCGAACCCATTTGGGCCGAATGGTGCATCGAGGGTCCCGGACATCAGGTGTACCAGGCCTACCTCTACATCCAGAACCCGGTGAATCCCGACTTCGGGACCGGTGGCGGGGAGAATCCCGTTTCCTGGATCAACGGGTTCGAATGCCGGCTGTGGATTGAAGGTGACGCTACCGTGGTAGGTTGGTCCTTCCCCGTCGATGCCATCGACGCGGGGACCAACGGGAACACGGTGGTGGGATTCGCCCAACCTGTCCCCGTCGTCGACGGCAGGGCCATCGTGGCGACCCTGGATATCTTCCTGGGAAACCCCGGCAAGAACGTGGTGCTTTCGAAGCAATCACCTACGCCCTGCGACCAAGCGACCGCTTTAGTCCATTTGTCGCCCACCCGGCCTGCATCAAGCATCGAGGGCATGATGTCCTATCTGGATGCGGACGATCCGGTCGACCCTTTGGTGGGAGCCGTCCCCTTTTGGGCCATTCCGGAGGATATCGTCCTGCTGCTCGAGGCCCAGGTCGTGGACGTGGAACAGCAAGCCTGGGGAGGTATCAAGGCACTCTATCGTTAATGTCGTGTTGATGTCCTGAACCGGGAGGCGAGGAAATGCAAACCGTGAAACTGATTCTGAACGCGTTGGTGATCGGCGCGCTCAACCTCGCCTCCTTCCTTATCGGATTCTGGATTTTCAGTCTTTCGGCCCGAGGGGAACAACGTCTGATCCAGGGCACCGCGGCCATGGTCGTGGCCGTCCTCCTGGTGGCGTCGTGGCTGGTCCTGTTCCGAAAGTTCAACCGGCTGCAGGTTGAATTCGATTACATCCGGGTTTTCCTGCTGGTGTTCGTCTGCACTCCTGTGCTATTCGTGCCCGTCCATTACGTGATAACCGGGTACCTCACGGGAATCGGGAACATCCTGGCCGTCGCCGCCTACCAGTTTCCCATGAATGCTCTGGCCCTGGCCGTCGCCGCGGCCATCCTGCGGCGCATGGAAAAGGCCCCCCGGGGGGCCTTTTAATCAGAACACCTTGCCCACCGTGCCGGTGAACAGGATCCCCGGCATCATGACGCCGGGGATTTCCTCGTAGCGCCGGTCCAGCAGGTTGGTGCCCGTGACCCCGGCGAACCATCCCGACCGATGTTTCCAGTCCAACCTGCTGTCCAGAACGAAGAACTCCCGGAAGTCGGCCGGCCCCCCGGTATGTTCCAGGTAACGGCCGGTGACCGTCCAGGACAGGTTCAGCGGCAGCACGGCGGTTCCTTGGGCCGTCAACGCGTGACGGGGCACCAGCAGGGAATATTTCCCCTCGAACCCGGGCGAGAATTCACTGTCCTTTTCCAGCCAGGTCCACCCGACGGTCACCCCGTGTCCCCGGCCGTGCCGCCAGCCGGCGCCTGCCTCCACCCCACGAACGGTGCCTTCGGCGATGTTCAACACCTGCCAGACGGGGTCGCCGACCAGACGCGCCCACTCGATCCGGTTGGTCTCGTATCGTTCGAAGTAGGACGCGTAACCGATCCAGGGACCGCTGTCCATTTCCAGGCCCGCATCCCAGGTCCAGCCCTCCTCCGGTTTCAGGTCCGGATTGCCGATGTTGGATGGGTCCTGGTAGTAGAGATCGGTGAAGGTGGGAATCCGGTACACATTGCCAAGGCTGCTTCGCGCGGTCAGGGAGCCACCAAGATCAAAGGACACGGCACCTGTCCC
Organism: Candidatus Krumholzibacteriota bacterium; assembly: GCA_039714075.1. Lineage (GTDB taxonomy): Bacteria > Krumholzibacteriota > Krumholzibacteriia > LZORAL124-64-63 > LZORAL124-64-63 > JAGLCY01. The sequence continues at coordinate 5,717 of JBDLKA010000018.1, forward strand.
GGCGAAACGAGGCGTGAAATCATTCCGCGCGTCGACGCGCCCGCCGACCTGCCAGCGCAACCGGCCACCGTTGTCGTCCACCTCGACCGAAGCCGAAACCCGGCGCCGCAGGTGCCGGCCCAGGGCTTCGCCCCAGACACCGGCGCGCATCCCGCGGCTGTCGATGTCCTCGTAGACCCCTTCAAGGCTCAAAGCCATGGCATGCCTGCCGCCCAGGTCCACGATCCCGCGCATTTCCGCGCCCATCTTGCGGGTCAAATGGTCGTTGGTGTAAGCGTCGGGATTGTCTCGGAACAGGATGAACAGGTCCTCGTGGCGGCGGTAGAAGAAGCGGGGTTCCAGGGTGAGCCGGTCGCCGGCATCGAACCGGTAGAGGCCCGATACGAACCGGGTGCGGGTGCGTTCGGTCGAAGGATACGGAGCGTAGAAATCCAGGGCCCCGTACTGCCGTTCCGCGATTCCGCCGAACAGATCCAGTTCGCCTCCGGGTTCGCCGCTGACCAGGCGCCCGGTCACCGTCCCGGTGTCGGCGTCGTTGCCGCCCCAGGCCGTCGTGCCGTCTTCCTGCAGGACATCGTAGCCGTCGGTGTGAAACCGCTCGACCGAAATCCGGCCGGCCGTATGGCCGCTTCCCGCCAGGTCCACGCTACCCCGGGCTCCCCAGGTTCCGTTGCCGCCGCCCAGGACCGCGGCCTCGCCCCCGGTGCGGTCGGCCGGACGTTTGGTGACGACGTTGACGGTGCCTCCGAAAGCCCCCGCACCGTACTGCACCGAACCCTGGCCCGGCAGAACCTCCAGGCGGGCGATGTCATGCCGGCCGATGGGCAGATTCATGAGGTGGTGACCGGTCTGGGGATCGCTGACGTCGAAGCCGTTGAGCAGCATCTGCACCTGGTCGAAGGTGGAGCCGCGGATGGTCAGGTCGGACTGGACGCCGTACTGCTGGCGCTGGCTGACCACCACGCCGGGCACGGTCTGCAACGCCTCGGCGGCGGAACGAGCGGGTGCCCGGTCGAGATCGTCCGCGGTCAGGATGCTGACCGTTCTGACCAGCCCAGGCAGGGCGGCCGGCACGCGGGAGCCGACCACCTCCATCGTTTCGGCCACCCACAGGGTGTCGCCCTGAATGACGACGAAGTGGGCCCACTCGACGGTGGAATCCGCCTGTGCAACCGCGGGTTCGGTCTGTGCTAGAGCGGATCCGGGGAGGAAAAAGGCCAGGGCGGTCAGAACGACCGCCCCGCGCCGGAACAGGGAAACGAGAGACATGGGCAAGGTCCTCAGGTTGTTTTTGGTTTCGGCTTGGCGTGCCACACCCGCAGCGCCAGCACGAACCCGATCAACGCCAGGGGTATCATGGCGATGGGCCAGGCCCGCCAGTTGGCCGGATCCGTGGCCGCGCCGATGATGTTTCCGGCGGCGTCGAGCTCTTCCTTGGGCAGGACGATGGCGTAGGTGAACGACATCACCGCGGTGCCAAGGTAGACAAACCCGTCGATGATTCCAACGGCGATGCCCACATTTCTCGTCCCGCCGAAATCCATGCTCGCGGTGCCCGACAGCATGCCATGCACGCCGATCACCGCCATGGACATCAGAACCACCAGCCAACCCACGATGGGGGATGTATAGGAGAAGGTCAGCGCCACCGCGCCGATCAGCATGAACCCGTAAAGGACACCCGCCACCGGACCCCTCCGGGACTGGAAAACGTGATCGCTGATGCTCCCGGCGAACAGGCCGCCGAAAATCCCCGCGAAGAAAAGCAGCAGACCCCAGTTGTCATACACGAAGCTGGATTTCAGGCCCAGCATCCCGTCGGTCTGCTTGGCGAAGGTCCGGAACCACTGCATGATGGCCTGGCGCAAAAAGCCGCTGCAGAATTCCACCCCAGCGATGGTCATGATGATGGGATTCGTCAGCATCATCTTGAACACCTTGACCGCCCCGAGGGGCGGTCCCTCGTCACCGCTGGTGGCGTCGCCGGTATTGAAATCCGTCAGGCCCGCTTCGGCGGGGGAATTGCGCACCACCCGGAAGTCGATGAGCCAGAACACGGCCAGCAGGATCGTCGGCACCAGGAACACCCACTCCAGGCCGAGATTGTTCAGGATCTTGTAGCCCACATCGAAGGCCAGGAAAATTCCCAGGGAGATCAAAATACCGAAGATGGCGCCGAACACTCCCCGCTCGCGCACGTGGAACCAGGGCGCGTTCACCTTGACGATGGCCACCGCGCCGAAACTCTGGAAGTACATGTTCACGGCGTAGAGGACGGAAAACACCACCACGAAGTTCGTGCCGAGAAAGCCGTACAGGGGTCCTTCGTGCAGCAGGGAGAGAGAACACAGTCCCATCAGCAGGTTGGCGATCAGGGCCCCGCCCGTACCGACCAGCATCGAGAAACGGCCGCCCTTGCGGTCGGTCAACGGGCCGTTGATCAGGAAGGAGAACCCGTAGACCACGGTGCCCACGCCGAAGATGATGCCGAAGGCGTCGTTGCCCATCAAGGGGCCGCCGGACGCGTCCTGCATGCTCTCGAAGGCGAACTTGCTGACCTTCAGGTTGTAACGGCCCATGTACAGCAGTGCGTAGGTCAGTCCCAGCGGCAGCCAGTTCTGGATCCGCCGGCGCAGATAACCATCATCGTGCCCGACATCCACCTTGGGCAGCATCTTCAGCACGACGGTGACGATGATCAGGCCCACGACGATGGGGAAAAAATCAATGATCCAGGAGGGCATGGAAAGCTCCATCGGTTACGGGAAACCCAGAGGTTTGATTGCCGGCCATGATACCCCCCGCGGGCGGAAGGCACCAGCCACAAAATGAGCCGCTAGCCCTGCCTGCGGATCACCACCAGGGTGATGTCGTCGGACTGGGCCACGCCCGAAGTGTGGGTGGACACGGCATCGAGGATGGCGTCCTTGATCCCCGCCGCCGGCAGGTGGCGGTTCCGGCGCATAACCTCGAACAAGGCATCCTCGCCGAACATGGCCTCATAGTCGTCCTCGTCCGCCGCAGGCCCCACCGCTTCGGTGATGCCGTCGGTGTACAGCACGATGATCTCGCCCGGCGCCAGTTCGACCGTGTCCTGCTGGTAGACCTGTTCGCCCATCATGCCCAGCAGCAGGCCGCCGGTTGTCAGTTCCTCGATCCGGTCGTCGTTTCTCAGAAGGACGGGCGGGTTATGCCCGGCGTTGGTGCAGGTGAAGCTGCCCTTTTTCGCGTCCAGCAGTCCGTAGAAGAAGGTGGCGAACATGTGGGGATCGGTGGACTTGACCAGCAGGTCGTTCACCCTTTCGACCACCCCGGAAACCGTGCCCGGATGCAGGACCTGGCCGTGCAGGCTGGCCTGCAGGTTCGACATCAGCAGCGCCGCGGGCATTCCCTTGCCCGAGACGTCACCGATGGCGATGCCGATCTTGTCGTTGTCCTGGGCCAGGAAGTCGAAATAGTCCCCGCCGATCTCCCGGCTGGGAATGCTGGCGCCGACAACTTCGAAACCCGTCACCACCGGCTCGGATATGGGCAACAGCCGCACCTGGATGGCCCGGGCGGTTTCCAGCTCCTGCTTCAAACGGTCGTTGGCCAGGGCGATTTCCCGGCCGTGCTTCACCGCGGTGGTCATTTCATTGAAGCTGTGGGCGAGGTCGCCGAATTCGTCCTCGTTGGGGATCTGGATGACCGTGTCCAGATCGCCCGCGGCAACCGACCTGGTCCCCCGGTGCAGGGCGTGCACCGCGCTGACGATGCCTTCGGAAATACGCACGCCGAAGAAAAAGGCGAAGATTTCCAGGACCAGGAACAGGAAGGCGACCACACCCAAAGCCACGACGACGGCGATGTTCAGGTTGGAGTCCCCTTCGAGAAATTCGGTTTGCAGGTCCTGCCAGCCGACCCGCAGGTTGATGAACAGGTTCTTGGTGTCCAGTTCCTCCCCGTCATACCGGTTCACCTCGAACAGCGTACCGCCGAAAAAGAAGAAGCGGCTCCAGTATTCCTTGTCTTCGCTGACGTCACGGTAGGTGACTTCCATACCCGAAAAGCTCTTCCGGTCCTCCTCGCCGGCCGTTCCGATGATCAGATCACCGTCATCGGTTTTGGCGGAACTGGTGGCCGAAATATCGATACCGACCTTCAGCAGACCGGACAGGACCTTCAACGGGCGTTCACCCAGATGCCAGGCCCGCACCGAAGGCTGTTCCGAGTCCAGGCCTTTCCAGCCCATCAGCCAGATGTGGCCGCCCGCCAGGAACCAATCGGTGGTGTCGGCGGTCGCCGGCGTCCTGCCGAGGCGCGCGTTATCCACCCTCGCTCCCAGCAATTTTTCCGCGAGACCCGGTACCCAGCCGGGCGCCTCGACCGGGGTCCCCTTGGTCCCGGAGGACAACCCTTCCGGCCAGGCGAAGGTCGTGTCGAACAGGGCTCCGCCGAAATCGACTCCGGAGGCGGTCATCTGGCGCCAGTTTTCCAGCGAACCGGTGGTCCGGGCGGCCCGCGCGCCACCCAACCCCGTGTACAGAATCATCAGCCCCAGGACCACCATCAAAAACAGGGGCACCAACCCGATCAGAACGGCAGTGACACCCAGTTTGGGCCGCAGCCGCATGAAGTGCAGGCGCATTTTTATCGCCAGATGGAACAGGGACCAGAACCAGAAACAGCCCAGGCTAAGCAGGGACCACGCGCCGAGCCTCTTAAGAAAGACTCCCAATCCCGAGGGTTCGGCCAGACTGCCGAAGCGGGGAAAAATGAAAATCAGCAGCGCGGTTGCCAGAACTCCCAACCCGAATCCCAGGGCCCGCCGGCGGTCGGCGATGTGCCGCCAGGAACGGTACCGGCGAAAGGTCAGGGCAAAAACGGAAAGCGGGGTGGCGGCCCACACGCCGGCCTTGGTGGGAAGGAAGGCGGCAAGAGCCCCGGCGCCAATCAGGACCACCAGCCAGAACCAGCGCCCCCAGGTGTCGGCCAGGATGAATCGGACGGCCGCGATCCAGGCCACCAGGGACAGCGCCCCGATCAGACCCTGGACCACCGTTCCGGGCAGAAAACCCGCTTCCGCATGAAGGACAAGGAGAGCCCCCGCTGTGCCCAGCAGCCAGAGAATCAGGGCGACGCAGCGCCAGGCCACGAAGGAAATCGGTCCGGAAAGCAGTTTCACCGGATGTTGTGCTCCTTTTTATATGCGGCCCAGTTGTCCTTGAGGTGGCAGAAAGCGTCGAAATCGGTCGCCGTGATGAAGGGGTTGTGCTCCCGTTCGAAACCGATCGTCGAGTGGGGACGCTGCCCTTCACCCCCGTAGTAGTCGTGCCCGGGAAAGACGAGCGTGTCGGCGGGAAGTTTCATCAAATCCTGCAGGGAATCGTATTCCTGGCGGGCGGAAGATCCCGGAAAAAAGGAACCGGTGCCCCCCACCTTGCCGCAGAACAGGATGTCGCCGGTGACCAGCCGCCCTTCGCACAGGTAGCAGAAATGCCCCGGCGAATGTCCGGGCGTGGCCAGGGCCGATATTTCCACCTTCCCCAGCGACAGGACCTGCCCGTCGGCGAGGGGACTGGCGCCGGTGATGTTGTCTTCGGCCCCGCCGAAAATTTCCGCTCCGGTCAGGGCCTGCAGCCTGCCCACACCCCCCGTGTGGTCGGAGTGGCCGTGGGTGATCAGGATCGACGTGATGGTCAAACCCTCGGTTTCGGAAATTTCCTGGAATTTATCGGGCTCGAACCCCGGATCGACGGCGGCGGCGTTTCCCGAATCCAGATCCCCGATCAGGTAACAGAAATTTCGGTCGCCTCCGAGGTGGATCTGCAGGAACCGGACCCTGTCGGTGGAATGATCATGAACCATCTGGCATCTCCCTCTATTCCCTGGCCATGGTGGCAATATCCGCAGATCATACCCGCCCGCGCTCTTCACGCCAAGGATCAGGTGCTTCGGGCCGAAATTCGGGCCCCTTGCGGTTCCTGAATTCGTTCCTATTACTGTTAACAGGACTATATTCATCCTTTTTGAAAGGCCTCTGTTAGGTCGTCCAGCCCCTCGCCCAGCTGCCGAAAGGTAAAGATCATGTCCAGGTCTAATCAGCTAATCCCCACGGCTGCCCTGCTCATCCTGGCTTTGGCCACCGGCCTCGCCGCGGCGGCTCCCGGCCCCGGTGAAGTGGGCGGACCGGCCCCCGACTGGACCCTGAACGCCTACGGCGGCGGCACCCACACCCTGAGCGACTACCAGAACAAAGTCGTGATGATGTTCGTCGTGGGCTACGGCTGAGCGGGTTGCATCACAGGAACCGCCAGTTCGGTGGCCATGATCAGCGGATATTCCCCCGACCAGTTCCAGGCTTTCGCCATCGACGTATGGGACGGCGGCGACCTGAACGCCCAGATTTTCATCGCCAACAGCCAGATCAACTATCCCTACCTGATGTACGGCGGCATCGCCGGCATCATGACCGCTTACAACTGTTTTTATGACATCGTGTTCGTTATCGGCGGGGACGGAATCATTCTCTACCGCGGCGAATACTCGGACGCGGTCGTCCAAACCGCCATCGACCAGGGCATCGCCGACCTCGACGCCCCGTCCGCCGTGGGCGACACTCCTGTCGCGGAACACCGGTTGCTGGACGGGTATCCGAATCCCTTCAATCCCCGCACGCGCATTCCCTACGAACTGGGCGGCGAAGCGGGAACGGCGCGGGTCAACCTGCAGATCCTGGATCTGAGGGGCCGAGTCGTCAAAACCCTGGTCGACGGGGTGCAGAACGTCGGGCAGCGCTACGAGGCGGTCTGGAACGGAACCGACGAGGCGGGGCGCCGCCTGCCCAGCGGGGCCTACATGTCCCGGCTGACGGTCGGCGGCCAGTCCCAGGCCAGAATGCTGACCCTGGTGAAATAGTTGGAACCTGACCTTTGGAGGAGACCCGCCATGAAATGGACCCTGATGATTCTGGTATCCGGTCTCTCGATGATCCTGGTTTCTTCCTTTGCCGGCGCGGTCACCCATACGGTCAACCAGGACGGCCTGACTTTCAGTCCTGCGGAGATCACCATTGAAATCGGGGACACCGTCGAGTGGATCTGGAGCGGCGGATCCCACACCGTCACCAGCGGGACCAACCTGAGCGATCCGGAAGTTGGAATGCTGTTCGACGAAGCCCTTTCAAGCGGCAACCCCACCGTCTCGCACACCTTCATCCAGGTCGGCAGCCAGGACTATTTCTGCCGGCCCCACCTGAACTTCGGGATGACCGGCACCGTTATCATCACCGCGGCCTCCCCCGTGAATGAAACCCCTGCAAGGACGGCCATTCGGCTGCTGCCCAACGTGCCCAATCCATTCAACCCCACCACGCGGATCACCTTCGAATTGCCCGCTGACCGCGCGGGCTCCATGGAAGTGGGTCTCAGGATTTTCGATCTCAGGGGTCGTCTGGTCAGGAATCTGTTGGAGGAAACGGTGAACACCGACCGCCGCACGGTCGTCTGGGACGGACGGGACGGCCGGGGGACTGCCGTCCCGGCGGGCGTTTATGTCTACCGCCTCGCGGCCGGTGGAAGGGTCCTTTCCCGCACCATGACCCTCGTCAAATAGCCGGCTCCCTATTCAGTTGCATCTCCCTGGACCGCCTTTTTCAGATACGGCGTCAGCAGGTCCACCGGGACAGGGAAAATCGTCGTGCTGTTGTTCTCGGCCGCGACCTCGGTCAGGGCCTGCAGGTAGCGCAGCTGCAGAGCCACCGGATGATCCTCGATGTTGGCCGCCGCCTCGGCCAACCTCTGGCTCGCCTGGAATTCCCCGTCCGCATGGATCACCTTGGCGCGCCGCTCGCGTTCCGCTTCGGCCTGCTTGGCCATGGCGCGTTTCATTTCCATGGGCAGGTCCACGTCCTTCATCTCGACCGTCATGACCTTGATGCCCCACTGGTCGGTGGCCTCGTCCAGGATGGTCTGCACCTTGGCGTTCAGCTTGTCCCGCTTGGCCAGCAGTTCGTCCAGTTCCGCCTGTCCGACCACGCTTCGCAAGGTGGTCTGCGCCAGCTGGCTGGTGGCGAAGAGAAAGTTCTCCACGTCGATGATCGATTTCTCGGGTTCGACGACCCGGAAATAGAGGACCGCGTTGACCCGGACCGACACGTTGTCCTTGGTGATCACGTCCTGGGGCGCCACGTCCATGGCCACGGTGCGCAGGCTGACCTTGACCATCCGTTCGATGAAGGGAATCAGAATGATCAAACCCGGCCCGCGGACACCCACGTATCGTCCGAGGCGGAAGATCACCCCGCGTTCGTATTCGCGGAGGATCCGCAGTGAATTGGCCAATACGAAAAGCAGGAGAATCAGGAAGGTGCCCGGAAACAGGAACGGCATGGCTAACTCCTCTGTTTGGCGCTGTAATTATCGGATGGAGCTTCAGAAACCACCTGGACCACGCGGCCCTCGACGGCGACGACCCGCACGTGCGAATCCAGGTCCAGGGGCCCGTCGGCCATCGCGTCCCAGATTTCACCGTGGCACACCATCTTTCCCGGCTCGGCGGAACTTTCGATACCCTGGACCAGCCGCCCGGTTTCGCCGATCATGGCTTTCAGGCCCGTGGTCACCGGACGTTTCTGCGCCCGCACCACCAGCCAGATGCAAAGAATGAAAAATCCGGAGAACACGATCACCGTGGGAATCAGGACCCGCATGCTCAGACGGGCCCATTCCTGGGTGGAATCAAAAATCATGAGCGAGCCGAAAACCAGGGCCGTGACCCCGCCGATGCTCAGGGCCCCGAAACTGGGCACCTTGATCTCGAGGATCAGCATGATCACCCCCAACAGGATCAGCGCGACACCGGTGTAATCCACGGGCAGGGTCTGGAAGGCGAACAGGGCCAGCAGCAGACAAATCCCCCCGAGGATGCCGGGCACCAGGGATCCCGGATTGCTCAACTCGAAGAACAGACCGTAGATACCCAGCATCATCAGGATGTAGGCGAGGTTGGGATTGGCCAGCGCCTTGAGGAGCTTTTGCCGCGAGCTCATGGTCTTTTCGATGATGCCGGCCGCGGCGGTCTCCAGAACCAGGGTCCGGCCGTCCAGCACGACCTCGCGACCCTGCAGACTGTCCAGCAGAGCGGGCAGGTTGGGGGCGACCACTTCAATGATGCCTTGTTCCAGGGCCTCGGCCGCTGTCAGATTCACCGCCTCGGTCACGAAGGTGCGGGCGACCTCTTCATTGCGTTCCTTGCCCGCGGCGATGGACGCGATGTAGGCCGCGGCATCGTTGGTCACCTTGTGGGCCATGGTGCTGTCCATGCCCGCCCCGCCCATCTGCACCGGGCTCGCCGAACCGATGTTGGTACCCGGAGCCATGGCCGCCACATGACCGGCCAGGGTGATGAAGGCGCCGGCGCTCGCGGCCCGGCTGCCGGCGGGCGCCACGTAGACGATCACCGGAATCTGTGCGCCGAGCTGCGCCTTGACGATGTCCCGCATGGAGGTGTCTAGTCCGCCGGGCGTATCCAGCTGGATCACCAGGGCGATCGCACCCTCGCTTTCCGCCCCGGATATGCTCTGGACAAGGAATTCGGCGGCGACCGGGGTGATGGGCCCTTCAAAGGTCGCCAGATGCACTTCCGACGCCCGGCCCCCCTCCGGCTCGGCGGCGGCACACATACTGAAAATCAACAGAAAGAGAATCGTGGGGATAAATTTTCCAGGTAGGCGAACGGACATGTCAGCCTCCTCCAAGTGAAGGTCAGGAAGTCTCTTACATGATACACAAATTTCAGGAAACGGGAGGGGTAATGTGGAAAAAAGGGGCCCGGAATCCCCGGGCCCCAGACATCAAATAAAAAGCTGTTCCATACTAGCGGTACAGAGCCTTGAGGGATCCCCAGCGGGTATCCTCGGTGGGAAGAGGATCTCCATCTGCGTTGATGGTGACCGCCATTCCCATAAACAGGGCGTTGCCTCCCTCGCAATCGAACGAAGCGTCGTAGGGACCAGCCGCCCACAACACGCCGCCGGGAGTGGGATTGGTCAGGTTGCACCGCATGGTGCCCAGAATCACCAGATCCCGGTCGTAGCAGACCTCGCTGGTGGTGCGGACGCCCAGCAGGGGATGGCCCGTATGTTCCAGATCGGGATTGGGCTGGAAATCCAGGATATCGATCTCGGCGCCGCAGCACACCTGGTGGATCACCCAGGACAACGAGGTGAACGGCTGGCCGACGGGTTCGCCGGGACCGGGTCCGAACACGCAGGCGTACAAGGTGAACTCCTCGCCGGGGGCGATATCGATGGTGTCGATGTATTCATGCGGAGAAGCGCTTAACCCCACCCGGGGGTAGGACACCTGGGCAGCGGCCTCGGTGACGAAAAGCGCCAGAATGGCCAGAACCATCAACAGGCCGCTGACATGCGGGAAGTCGACGGGGCGTCGAACCAGGGTGCGGGTTTTCATGCCAGAGTCCTCGGGGCGAGGGTATCCTCCCGGGCGGATCCGGGGCCATTCCTGGCCCGACCACCCGGGAGTTGAATTCGGAGTAGTTTTATAGAGTATATGAAGGGTCCGGGCAGACCCGCAAGAGGCCCGGACTATTTCAGGAGCGTCACCTTGAGCCGCTGGGTATCCCGGCGACCCTTCACCAGGACGAAGTAGATCCCCGAACTCACCGACCGGCCGGATCTGTCCCGCCCGGTCCACACCAGTTCGTGGGCGCCGGAGTGGAACATCCCCTCGCCGAGAACCTGGACCAAACGCCCATCAATCCCGTAGATCGAAACCCGCACGTCCTGGGCGGCGGCCAGCTCAAAACTGATCACCGTCTGGGGATTGAAGGGATTGGGAGCCGCCACGACCCGTCCGATGCCGGCCGCCGCCACCGGAACCTCATCCAGGGTTTTTTCCCCGGTGCAGGTAACGGGATTCGCACCCAGGGTCCCGCAGGGGGATCCGGGGTCGACCAGCGGCGAACTCGTTTTGAGATTGAAACGATCGCTGTTGCTGACCATGGATGAGCAGAACTGGGGATCGACCGAGACATTGCCGTCCCGGGATTTCATCTCGCCCAGTTTAATGGCCCAATCGCCCGCTGAATTGCCGTAGATATCCGTACAGGTGATCTGGGGCAGCAACGCCCCGGCGACGGAAACGCCGCGGCCCTCGTTGAAAGCCAGAATTGTTCCGGTGATCAGGGGACTGGAATCCACCACCAGCATGCCGCCTTCCAGCACGCCGGCCTTGTTGTTGGCCACGGTGCAGTAATCCAGGTTGATCGGTCCCTCGGAAAAGCTGGCCAGGCCGCCGCCGAAACGGGCCTCGTTGTCCGCGACGGTGGTTTGCAGAAGGTCCGGGTAGGAAAGATTGTCGGCGAACACGCCGCCGCCGTAACCATGCAGACCGTCGGCCGTGTTGCCCATCAGTTCGGAATTCTCCACCCGCGGGGACGAACCGCCCCGACAGGACATGGCCCCGCCCCATTCGGCCTTGTTGGCCAGGAAGTAGCAATCCGTGACCACGGGCGAGGAATCATAGCTGAGATCCAGGGCGCCGCCGCCGCCGTTGGGCGCGCTGTTGGCGTAGAACTGGCAGGAAATGATTTCGGGCGAGGAATGGGAACAGCGGATGGCGCCCCCGTGGCTGTCGGCCGAGTTGGCGGAAAAGACACAGTTCTCGATGCGGGCGTTGCTGTTGCTGATGAACAACGCGCCCCCGCTCTGGTCATAACTGGTCTCGCCCGCAGCCATGCCACTCATGAACGTGATGTTCCGGATGGTCACCGCCTCGACGGCGCTCTCCACCAGAAGGATCCTGTCCTCCCCGTTTCCATTGAGCACCACATCCTGGGGTTTGGTCCCCGTTCCGGTGATCGTCACCCCGGCGGGCGCGACCAGGCCGGATTCCAGGTAGAAACCGGGGGCCAACTGGATTTCATCCCCGCTGCCGGCCATTTCCAGGGCGGCGGCCAGGGTGGGATAATCGGCGGGCACCGCCAGAGTCGCGGCCTGGGCCAGGGTGGCCAGAAGAGTCATGGCGATGGTGGTCGGTACTATCCGGGCGAGGAGTTTCATCCTGTCCTCCATGGTGGTCGCTTGGGGCCAGTTTCCGTCTAATCATTCCCCCTGTCCTTGACACCCGGATATGGCAAGGACCAGTCCACCCGGACAGGAATACTTGGGCTGGAAATGCCGGTTTTGAGGTTAAAAACGGGTATTGGACATAATTTCAATTATTGTTGATTACAGGCCGACTGGCCCAAAGCCGTGTCAAAATTGGGGCTAAATGGGGAGGGAAAACCCAGTGGGAAAGGCGACTTTTTGATAGCCGGAATTCATGAATTAATAAGTTTAGGTACTTAATAGATTTAAGGCGGAGTGATAGTTATCCCTTCGGCGGGATGCAATCGTGAAATGATTTGGGGAAAGATCCGAAAATAAATGAATCTTGGTTCATTTATATTTTTACCGGCCCTTGTCACGGCCTCGGACTCAGGGACACCTTGTCACAGGTTGATTTGGAAGAGGGACATTTTGGCAAAAAAAGGGGCATTTAACCCCCGGTCAGCGGGATTTCAATTGGGCCGCGGCGCGCTTCCAGTCTCCATTCGTGGTCACTTTCCAGTTGTCCTGTTCCCCGGCGACGACCTCGGGCGCGTGGCCCCGCGCGGCCAAAAGCCCGCCGTCATCCGTGAAATCGGACCCCGTTTCCGCGGCCCAGGCGTGGGCGTCCCGAAACGGTTCCCAACGGAATACCTGGGGGGTTTGCACCGCCAGGAGGGTGGATCGGTCCAGGTACAACCCGGTCCCCTCGTCCGACTGGACGATGGTGTCCGGCACCGCCACTCCGGGCACGGCGCCTGTTCCGGAGATGGCCGCCCGGCAAAGCCGGACCAGCAGTTCCGCCGAAGCAAAGGGCCGGGCCGCGTCGTGCACCGCAACCAGGTCGCCGGGTCGCGGCGAAAACCCGGCCTCCAGCTCCTTGACGGCGTTCCAGGTGGAGGCGGTCCGCGAGTGCCCCGCGGACGCCAACCGCCAGGGAATGTCCAGGTCACCCAAAGCGTCGCCGGCGGTCTCGCGCCAGTCATCCGGTACGGTGAGAATCAGATCGGCGGGGCGGAAACCCTCTCCCGGTTCCAGGGAGAGGAATTCGTTCAGGCTGACCGTGAAAAGCGGGCCACGATCCGTGGGGCGGAACTGCTTGGGAACGTCACCGGCGGCCCCGGCCCGCAGTCCCTTGCCTCCCGCCAGAAGAATCAGGTGCAGATCACCGCCGGCCATTTCAGTTCCCCTTCGCCCGGCGCGCGGAAGGCTGCAGGGCCAGGGCCACCGCTTCCTCCACGCTGGTGACGGTCATCAGCTCCATCCCTTCGGTCTTGCCCACGCGTGAGCCCGATCCTTCGGCCCGCGCCAGAACCGATCTGGCGAAGCCGTGCCGCGCGCCTTCCCGCAGCCGGCTCTCGAGATCGGCGACCTGCCGGACTTCTCCCGTCAATCCGACCTCGCCCAGCACCAGGGTATCCAGGGGAATGGGCCGTTCGCGCAAGGACGACGCCAGGGCGGCCATGATGGCCAGATCGGCCCCGGGGTCGTCGATCCGGCCGCCCCCGGCCACCTTCACGAAGATGTCGCAACCGGCCAGGTCCATCCCGGCCCTTTTTTCCAGGATGGCTGCCAGCAGGGCCACCCGTTTGTTGTCCACGCCCTGCACCACGCGCTGGGGGGTGCCGTATCGCGAAACGGAAACCAGGGCCTGCACCTCCACCAGGAAAACGCGCGACCCGTTTTTCACCGCGCACACCGCCGACCCGGGCTCCACCCCGCGCCGGCCGCTAAGAAACAGAACCCCCGCCTGGTCCACCGGCACCAGGCCTTCGGCGCGCATCTCCATGACGGCCAGTTCGCCCGTGGTCCCGAAACGGTTTTTCACCGCGCGCACCATGCGGATGGCCCCGCCGCCGCTGCCCTCGAAATACAGCACGGTATCGACCATGTGTTCGAGCAGTTTGGGCCCGGCCAGGTCGCCGCTCTTGGTCACGTGGCCCACCAGGAAAACCGGGTGGCCGGTGTGTCTGGCGAAGTCGGCCAGAACGCCGCCGCAATAGCGGATCTGGGTCGGACTGCCCGGGAAGGAATCGATGTTTTCGCTGTGCAGGGTCTGAATCGAATCGGCGATGATCACCGTCGAGGCGGCTTCATCGTCATCGGCGGCTTCCTGGTTGAGGGTTTCGACCAGGCTTTCCAGATGGACCTCGCCCAGGATGTGGAAACCGTCCTCCTGCTCAGGAGAAAACCCCAGGCGCTCGGCCCGCATGCGGATCTGGGCGGGAGACTCTTCACCGGCGACATAGATGACCTTGATCCCCTGGCGCACCCACCACAGGGCCAGCCCCGTCAGCAGGGTAGATTTGCCGACCCCGGGTTCACCGCCCAGCAGCACCACCGAGCCCTCGACCAGACCTCCGCCCAGGACACGAGCCACCTCGGCCGGATCCACGGGAAGACGGTTGGTTTCCGCGGAAGCAACCTTGGCCAATGGTACGGGCCGCAACCTGCCGTCCGGTCCCAGGGCTTCGGGCCAGGCCGCGGCGGCGCCCTTGCCCGCACCGCCACCGGATCCGAATCCCACCGGCCCCCTGCTTTTGGCGCTGAAGCCCTTGGCCCCCTTGCTGGCCGACTTGGCGGCCACCTTGACCTCGGCCAGGGTATTCCATTCCCGGCAACCGGGGCACTGGCCCAGCCAGCGCAGCTCCTCGTGGCCGCAGCTCTTGCAATAGAATCGCGTGGTTTCTTTAGCCATGGTTCCTTTTCGTATCCGAAAAAAGGCCCGGGTCCCACCGCCGGGAGCCCGGGCCGTTCGGGTATCCGGTGATCAGCGGATCAACAGCATCTTCCTGGTCTCGGCCACCGGGCCGCTTTCCAGACGATAGAGATATGTGCCACTGCCGACAGCCTTGCCGAACCGGTCGTTTCCATCCCAGACCGCGGTGTGGGAACCGGACGGCAGGTCCTCGTCAAGCAGCTTCCGGACCAGCATACCACGCACGTCGAAAATGGAAAGCCGGGTCTGGCCGGAACGGGCCAGATCGAAGGAGATTTCGGTCCGCGGATTGAACGGATTGGGCACGTTGGAGCCCAGAACCGTCGCCCGGGGAAGCACGCCGTCGTCAACAGGGGTCACGTAACGGACCAGGGTGAAATGCAGACCCCAGGAGTTCAGGGTCCCCGTGTTGCCCGGGAAGGGGTCGACCACGTTCAGGGTCCAATCACCCTTGTTGGACAGATCCAGATAGTCGTCCAGGCTGCCCGGTCCATCGGTCGTCAGGTTCGCGGGCCAGTTTCCGGTCAGATTTGCCAAGCCGGTCCCGGATTGGTCGTGGAGTAGGACCTCGGTGCCATTGGGACCCGTCAACTTGACCAGCAGTTCACCCCGGTCGGGGTGGGTGACGTCGATATCGACGGTTACCTCGAGCATGAAACCCGAATCCACGATCGGAACGTTGATCACACTGGTGATCCCGGCGCCGGAAGCGTCGGGAATGGCGGCGGCCGGCACCTCGGCGTAATCGCTGTAACGCCAGGGCCCGGTCGTGAAGGGATGCGCGGACTCCGCCCCCTGATAGGGAAAAGAAGTCGTGAACCCGTTGGTGCCCTCGGCCTCGAGATAATACTCCACCAGGTAGTGATCAGCCTGGCCGGGAATGTCCGCAGCGTACGTATCCGGCGCCCCGGTGGCGACCAGGGGCAGGATGATCCAGGCCCCGCCGTTCACGCGGTAGACCAGGCGGATATTCCCCGTATCAACCCCCACGCGGTCGGTGATCACGGCGGAGACGGTATAGGGCCCGACCGTATCCTCGGTGTCGGGCAGAAGCTGGTGATCAATTATCGGGCCGAACCAGGTGGCCGCGGCCCAGGCATCGACAATGCCCCAACCGAGGTCGTTGTCGGGAGCTCCCGACTGGCTGGCGGTCTGCTGCAGGGCCTCGATGACCTGCATGGGCGTCAACTGGGGGACACGCTCCAGAATCAGGGCGACAACTCCGGAAGTCACCGGACAGCTGAACGAGGTCCCGGACACCGAGAGGTAACCCAGATCATCCGTGGGATCGGCAACCGTATTGGACAGGCCCAGGGCGGCGACATCGGGCTTGGTCCGCCCGTCGAAAGTCGGACCCGGGGACGAGAAGGAAGTCACGATCCCGCTGCTGTCCACCGCGCCCACGGTCAGGACGCTGTCCCCGTCGGCGGGGGCTATGATCGTCCCGGTCGTATTGCGGGAATTGCCCGCCGAATTCACCACCACCATGCCCCGGCCCACGGCCAGGTCCGCGGCAATGGTCGTCACGGCGGTGTTGCCGTCCAGATCCTCGAAAACGTACCAGTCGAAATAGCCCAGCGATGAGGAAGCGAGATCCGCCCCGAAGGTTTCGATCCACTCCAGGCCGGCCACCCAGTGATCCTCTTCCAGGGGAACCTCCTGGGACACATCCTCGGTCTTTGCCAGCACCACCGAGGCGCCGAACGCGGGTCCCACCAGGCTGCCGGGCATGTTGCCGGCCACCGTCGACAGGGTCATGGTGCCGTGATTGCGGGAGCTGGCCGGATCAAGGCCCTCGTTGTCCACGTTGGGATCGCCGTTGACGAAATCCCAGGTTCCCAGGACCGGAATATGGTCCAGCGATTCGTGGAGGATGCGGAAACCCGTGTCGAGCATGCCGACCAGCACGCCCGCGCCGGACAGGCCGGCATCATGCAAGGGCAGGACGTTGACCTGGGTCATGGCGTCCAGGTTGGTGCCGTAATCAATCGCGCCCGCAGCTTTTTCTTCCTGGCGCGCTCCGGGGATCAGGCGCACCGGCTCTCCCACCGGCGTGGGCACCGCCGCGCGGCGGGACCGGTTCACCAGGTCCAGGCGGGCCACGCAATCCAGTCGGGACAGCTCCAAAACCTGTTCCCGGGTGACCTGGTAACTGGCGGCGTTCAACCAGCGGCTGGTCTGCCGGGGCACCGCCCCGGTGGCCCGGACCCGGGTAAGGTACGGGGGATGGACGGCCAGATCGGCCTCGTCCACAAGCCCGCCCCGCAAGGGCGCGACCTTGGCCCTGCGCCGGGCCGCTCTGGGAGTCAAGTCCGCCTCGGCCGCGGCCAGGGCGGCGGCCAACGCGTCACCGGACACACCCTTGTCGCGGAAAAACACCCACACCGCCCAGGGACCGTCGCCCTGCAGGGCCTGCTGGAGACGCGGCGACATCACCGACTGATCTTCCGGCCCCTGGAAGGAATACCAGAACAGCGAGACAAACAGTGTCAAACAGGCCGATAGCAGAACGGGTGGGTTCCGAAACGATTTGCGGATCATGGGCGTCTTTCCGGAAGTGAGAAAAGGAAATGATTGTTGCGCCATGATTATATCAAAAAATCAGGGGGAGCGAAATGCTCCCCCTTGAACGATCTCGATCGGGACCTCTTGTTTTAATGGGCAGAGGGAGGATCGCCCGCGGTTTCCTCATCTTCAGGCTCTATCAACCCCATGTCCACCAACACGTTGAAAAGCCACCATTGGGCGGTGCCCCACATTTCCCAGGCCTCGCCCAGAATGTCGAGGCAGAGATAGGCTTCCTCTTCGCTGCCCGGAACGACCAGCGCGGGCAATTCGTCCTCGGGCTCGGCGCCCATACCAACCAGCAGCAGGGCCACGTGGGGATTCTTCTCCATGGCGTGGTTCAGGGCATCCCGGGCCGCTTCTTCATCCCCGGTCATCAGGAACAGCAGGACCCAGGCCCAGTTGAAAACGGCCCGGGCATCGTCGTCGTATTCCTCGAGAAGATCCCAGGACCTCTGGATCTCCCCCATGCTCAGGTAATAACCGAGCAGCAGGGCGCCGTTGCCCATGTGGTCGGCGGGATCCAGGTCCATCAGGTTTTCATAATGGGCCACGGCGTCGAAACGACGGCCCACGTTCCACAGGACTTCCGCCAGCTGCTTGATGGTCCGCATGTAGGGCCGGGCTTCGACCATGGGCCAGAAACCGCCCATGAACTCGGCGAAAAATTCCTCTCCCAGCTCGTTCTCGCCGCAGGTGGCGGCATGCTCGAGGGCGGTTACCAGTTCGCCCACGTCTTCGCTGGTGATGAAGGCGCGGATGGTCAGGGCGTCCACGCAATGGGGATCCACCAGCAGGGCCTTGTCCACCAGTTCGAGAGCCGCTTCCTCATCGGTCGCCTCATAGGCCTCGAAGGCGAATTCCTGGGCCAATTCCTCGGGGTCGTCCTTCAGGGACTCCAGGCGCTTGTCGGTCAGGCCCTCGTCGATGAAGCCGGGCAGGCTGTCGCGGAATTCCTTTTCCGAGGTGAACTCGGCATCATCCATGCGGCGCCGGGCCTCGCGCATCAGGCGCTCGACGAGAAAAGGGGAGTCGGGCTGGTTGGTGCTGTCGGGCGATTTCGACATCTCGGTACTTCCCATTCGATCACGAAAGCCAATTCACAGGGACGGGTGGAAGCGGGAAAGTTCAGGGTTGGAGGCCCAAAACGCCAATTATTTGATCCTTGGTTGTCAAAGACCCATTGGTGCCCTGACAAACCAAATGTTATGGTTCTTGCGACTGAATCGGTTACAGCCATCCAAAGGAATCCTGATTATGTCCGGATCATTGAAAATCGGCCTGGCACTGGGCAGCGGAGGCGCCCGCGGGGTGGCCCACGCCGGCGTCCTGCAAGCCCTGGAAGAAGCCGGCATCCGCCCCCAACTGGTCGCAGGCACCAGCATGGGTTCCATCGTGGGCGGCCTTTACGCCCAGGA
This sequence comes from Candidatus Krumholzibacteriota bacterium, assembly GCA_039714075.1. Lineage (GTDB taxonomy): Bacteria > Krumholzibacteriota > Krumholzibacteriia > LZORAL124-64-63 > LZORAL124-64-63 > JAGLCY01. The sequence continues at coordinate 24,507 of JBDLKA010000018.1, forward strand.
CCCCGATCCCGTCAAAGTCTGGCGCCGCCTGGAAGCCTACGTGGGCAACGAGGATTTCGCTTCCTACTGGGCCCCCTTCGTCCCCCGCGACGACACCGATTCCGGCGATTCCCAGAGCCGTCTGACCGGCATTTTCGATTTCATGCAGCGGAAAATGATCGCCGTCAAGACCGTGACCCAGGCCTACATGCAGGACGAGATGAGGCTCCGCGGACCCCTGGCGGAATTATTCGGACCGGTGGGTTTCGAGGAACTGGCCATTCCCCTGGCCGCGGTGGCCCTGGACCTGATCTCCGGAGATAAGGTCGTCTATACCTCCGGACCGGTGGTCGACGGCATCTACGCCAGCAGCGCCATCCCCAGTGTCTTTCCCCCCCTCACCACCGACGGCCGGATGATCTGCGACGGCGGCGGCCCCTTCCGGGTCCCGGTGGACGCCTGTCGGGATCTGGGCGCCGATTTCATCATCGCCGTGGACATCCCCGCCTTCGAGGAAACCAGTTTTTCCACGGGCCTGGACATGATCCTGCGCAGCAATACCATCGCCCGCCAGCGGTTGAACAAGATCATCTGCGCCCAGGCCGATTTCGTCATCCGGCCCGAAGTGACCGAATTCCACTGGGCCGATTTCAGCGCCGGGGATGCCTGCCGCGCCCGCGGGTACGAAGCCGGTCTCGCGGCAGTGGGAGAATTGGAAAAACTCCTGCGGTGGCGCAGGAGCTTCCCCTATCGAATGAAATGCAGGGCCCGCCGCCTGTTGCGGATGGATACCTGAGCCGACCTAGTTGGTAGTATGGCACGCCGAGCATATCTGATTCAGATTGCCGTTCTCATGCCTCAGAAAAAACTCGGCCTCGACACCGGTATTGCCCTGGCGGTGCACCGAGTGGCAGGTCTCACAGACCAGGTTGTTGGCGGTGGCAGACGTCCAGTCCACTCCCGGAATCCCGTCCTCGTCGATCTGGTTCGCCCAGGGCATGGCGGGGGTCAAGCCGTTGTTCATGTTGACGTCCGAGGGAATTCCCGTGAAGTGCGTGTTGGCGCCCACCGGCGGCGCCCCGGCGGCGCTGTGGCAGGAAACGCAGTAGGCCGAGTTGGCGTTGTCCGCCATCAGCAGATAACCGTAGTCGATTTCCGTGGGATTATGAACGTCATGGCACTTGTTGCAACCGCCCACCGGCGTACCGCCGCTGGTTGATATCGTCGGATGTTTCCACTCGGTGCCGTCATTGACGGCTTCGGAATAGTCGAAGACGTCCGTGGCCGCCATGCCGCCGGTGCCGATGTCCGCTTCATCGGGAGCGATGCCGTTGTGGCAGGAGATGCAGAAATCACCGTAATAGGTGGTGTTGTTGTCGGCCAGAAGGGCCGGATGGGTGAGGGAGCCGATCTGGGTGGTTTGTGGGGTGGCTCCATGGGCCGTGTGGCACTGGCTGCAGGTAAAATTGGCATCGGTGAAGTGGTTGTTGGCCGCGGTGTGGTCGCCAAGCGAAGCGGCCAGCCCGGACGGAGAGGAGTCATGGCAGTCCACACACCATGAATTGCCGACCAGGTTGCACTTCAGGAATTTGCCGGTTCCGTTCGGTCTCTGGATGTGCACGTCGTGGCAACTGACCCAGGCACTGCAACCGACACCGAACAATATGTGCTGTTCGAGAGTGGGGTCGAACACGGTATCCTGACCGATGGTGGTGACGCTGCCGTCATGGCACGAATAGCACATATCCATATAGAACGGAAAGGTCCCCGAAGGAGGACTTGACCACAAGTTGTCGCCGAATGCGTTGTGAGGAATGTGGCAGGCGAAACACAGTTGCTGCGCTCCGGCCGAAAGGTCATGGTCCGATCCCTCCACTCCGCCAAGCGCCGCCATGGGCGCCAGGCAGCAAGCCAGGACAATGGTGGTGGTGATGAGCTTCTTCACTTTGTAATCCCCCTGGAGAAATACCCGCAAAAAAGTTGGACGGAGACTCAGGCGGCTCCTGACAAATCCAAAAAAATCAGGGACACTTTTTTGTGTTCAAATGCGATGAAACCGGGCCTATTCAATTTCCAGTATTTTATCATATTTGAAAATGATGAGACAACATCATTGTTTGGTTTTTTGGTGATATTTAAGGGAGTTGCCTTGGGCACGGAGGCATTTCGGCCCATCACTGATGTCACCGCAAAAAATGCCCCCCGGGGGGCAGTATTATGTCAAGCCAGCCCCTACTTCACCACCACACTGACCAGCTTCCCCGGCACGTAAATCGTCTTGACGACGGTCTTGCCCTCGGTCCAGGTCTGTACCTTCTCGCTGGCCAGCGCCTGGGCGATGATCTCGTCCTGGCCGATGTCCGTCGGGACCGCCAGTTGCTCGCGCACCTTGCCGTTCACCTGCACCACGACGTTGATCAGGTCCTCCACCAGGTACTGCGGATCCGCAACAGGCCACGTCTCGTAGGACAGCGTTCCCTCATGACCCAGCCGCGACCACAGCTCTTCGGCCATGTGCGGGGCGTAAGGATTCAGCAGCAGCACGAACTGCTCCAGGACCGAGCGCGGCCGCACTTCCAGCCCGGTCATCTCGTTCACGAAAACCATCATCTGGCTGATGGCCGTGTTGAAGCGCAGGTCCTCGGTCATGGTCGTGACTGCGTCGATGGTCTTGTGCAGGACGCGCAGGGAATCCTCGCCCGGCTTGGTGTCCTGGACACGCGCGTCCAGGTTGTCCTCGTCATCGACGAACAGGCGCCAGGCGCGCTCCAGGAACCGCCGCACCCCTTCGATGCCCTTGGTGTTCCAGGGCTTGTCCCTTTCCAGGGGTCCCAGGAACATCAGGTACAGCCGCAGACTGTCAGCGCCCTGGGCGGCGATCACGTCGTCGGGATTGACCACGTTGCCCCGGCTCTTGCTCATCTTGTCGCCGTTTTCGCCCAGGATCATGCCCTGGTTGCGCAGCTTCTGGAACGGTTCGACCGTGGAAACCAGCCCCAGGTCGAACAACACCTTGTGCCAGAACCGGGCGTACAGCAGGTGCAGCACCGCGTGCTCGGTGCCGCCCAGATACAGGTCCACCGGGCCCCAGTATTTTTCCAGCTCGGGGTCCCAGGCCGCTTCTTTATTGGCCGGATCCATGAACCGCAGGTAGTACCAGCAGCTGCCCGCCCACTGGGGCATGGTGTTGCTCTCGCGGACGGCCGCCTGGCCGCTGACCGCGTCGTCGATCTTCATCCATTCGTCGATAGTCGCCAAAGGACCTTCTCCCGTCCCGGCGGGCTCGTATTTTTCCACATCCGGCAGGGTCAACGGCAGCTCGTCGGCCTCCATCAGGCGCACCGAACCATCGGCAAGTTTCAGCAAAGGAAACGGTTCGCCCCAGTAGCGCTGCCGGCTGAACAGCCAGTCGCGCAGCTTGAAATTGACCTTGGCTTCGCCCAGACCCTGGGCCACCAGCCAGTCGGTCATTTTGGCCTTGGCCTCGGCCACGCCCAGTCCGTCCAGGAACTCGCTGTTGATGGCCACGCCGTCGCCGGTGTAGGCCTTGCCTTCCCAGCCGTCGGGCGTCTGCACGGTGCGGATGATCGGCAATTCGAATTTCTCGGCGAACTCCCAGTCGCGCTCGTCCTGGCCGGGTACGGCCATGATGGCGCCGGTGCCGTAGCCCATCATCACGTAGTCGGCGATCCAGATGGGGATCTGCTTCCCGGTGGCCGGGTTGACCGCATGGCAGCCGGTGAAGACCCCGGTTTTCTCCTTGGAGATCTGCCGGTCGCGGTCGCTCTTGCCCGCCGCCTCGGCCCGGTAGGCCTCGACTGCTTCACGTTGGTCGTCGCCGGTCAGCATCTCCACCCAGGGATGCTCGGGGCTGAGCACCATGTAGGTGGCGCCGAACAGGGTGTCCGGCCGGGTGGTGAAGACGCGCAGCTTTTCCTCATGCCCCTCGAGGGCGAAATCCACCTCCGCGCCGTCGCTGCGGCCGATCCAGTTCCGCTGCAGATCCTTGATGTATTCGGGCCAGTCCAGGTCCTCCAGATCGTCCAGCAGACGCTGCGCGTAGGCGGTAATCCTCAGCATCCACTGCGTCATCGGCTTGCGGACGACCGGATGTCCCCCGACCTCGCTCAGGCCGTCCTTGACTTCCTCGTTGGCCAGGACGGTGCCCAGGGCCGGGCACCAGTTGACGGCCATCTCGCCCTCGTAGGCCAGGCCCTCCTTGTGCAGCAAGGTGAAGATCCACTGGGTCCAGCGGTAATAATCGGGGTCGCTGGTGGCGATCTCGCGCTCCCAGTCGTAGCTGAACCCCAGCATCTTCAACTGACGCTTGAAATTGGCAATGTTCTTTTTGGTGGTCACCGCGGGATGGGTACCCGTCTTCATGGCGTGGTTCTCGGCGGGCAGGCCGAAGGAATCCCAGCCCATGGGGTGCAGCACGTTGAAGCCGTTCATCCGCTTGAAACGCGAAACGATGTCCGTCGCCGTGTAGCCCTCCGGATGCCCCACGTGCAGCCCGTTCCCCGAGGGGTACGGAAACATATCCAGGACATAGTATTTGGGCTTTTCGCTGCGATCGGCGGCCCTGAAGGTCTGGTTCTCTTCCCAGTACTTCTGCCAGCGGGGTTCGATCTTTGCCGGATCGTAGGCCATTGTCGTTCCTTGAATCGGGGTCGGGGCCCGGTGGGGGCCGTTTCAAAGCGGCGATCAAGCTGGGAATATGGGGTATTCGGCCCCAAATGACAACCGGCAGGGCAATTCCGGACCCCTCAGAGGCAATTTTCGGCCCTCTGGGCAACAATTGGTTAAGCCCGTCAATCCATTGTCGATATGAGTAACGATAAGAATGATGAAACCAATGCCCTGGAGATGATCAATGAGCAGTGACAAGACCAAGGCCGCGGCTGCCGCCTGCCCGCCCGAAGCCCAGGAGACCGCGAAGCTCGAATTGCAGTCCATGCGGAACTGGTATCTGCTGGCTTCATTCACCGCCCTGAGCACGATCGGCCTGCTGATCGCCGTCACTCCGATCCTGAGCAAAAGCATCTCCGCCTTCTGGCCCTGGGCCCGCACGGACCTGGTCCTGATGGTCGGTCTCGGCGGATCGATCCTGCTGCTGATCCTGCACCTGACCTACCAGCAGATCAAGGTCACCGGCTTGAGGCACCACATGCAGGCCATCGAAACGAAGGCTACCGAAACCCGGCAACAGAATTCGTCGCGCCTGCACGCCCTGCTCAACGTCAGCCGGATGATGGGTTCGGTCACCGACCCTTCCAGCGTCTTCGAGGCCATCACCAGCACCTGCATGGAAATCTTCGATTGCCACCAGTCGTCGCTGATGCTGCTGAACTCCGAAACCAACATGCTGGAGATGAAGGCGGCCACCGGCCACGTCAACCAGGAAAGGGTCAAGCAGGTCAAACAACCCGTCGGCAAGGGCATTGCCGGCTATGTCGCCCTGCAGAAAATGCCGGTCATCCTGGGCAAGAACGTGGATCCCGGAAAATACCCCGGTCTGAAAGTCCAGGCCATGAAGCTGACCGCGGCCATGGTCGTGCCCATCCTGGTAAGGGACGAACTGGTCGGCGTGCTCAACATCAGCAGCCGCGCCGAGGACACCCTCTATTATGAAGAGGACCTGCGGGCCCTGGAGGTTTTCGCCGAAAACGCCGGCACCTGCATCAGGCAGGCCGAGCGGTCGGAGTGGATGCGGCAGACCATCGAAAGAATGCGCCGGCAGAACGCCCACGACAATCCGGCGCCCGCCCTGGATTCGGTGCCCCTGGTCGTCGATCCGTAAACCGTTGGCCGCACCACCGGTGCCGGTGTTATCCTGGAGACGAAGCCCTTTCTGTCTTTCAGCGAAGGAAGATCGTCGATGCGGCTCCCCGTCCTGATCCTGTTTTTCCTGTTTACCGCCGCCGGCTGTTCGCAGATGAACGTCGAAGTCGACTCTGACCGCCAGGATCCCCACGAAAAAATCTTCCCCGACGACCTGAAGGGCCGGTCCGCCGATTACGAACGGCCGCAGGTCATCGAAATGCCCCCGGTCGAGTATCCGGCCGAGGCCGCGGACCTTGAAGCTTCGGGAATGGTCATGATAAGGCTGTTGATCGACCGCGACGGCAAGGTGGCCGAGGCCGAGGTTCTGCAGGGGGTGCATCCGCTGGTGGACCAGGCCGCCCTGGAAACCGCCCGCGGGGGCCGTTATGCCCCCGCGAACGAATTCGGCGCCGCGGCCGAAGGCTGGATCACCGTGCCCTTCCGCTATCCCCCGCCCGAGGCGGCGGAGAAATAACCGGGGACCCTCTACATCGGTGAGAAACCCTGGTCCGCCCAGTAGGCGTCCTGGTAGATCTTCTCCAGTTCCAGCAGCTGTTCCAGGTGCCCGTCTTCCCATTCCTGCAGCCAGGTGAAGAGCTTTTTCAGCTCCGGGTCCTCGGTTTTCTCAGCGTGTTCCTTGTAGTAGGCGATGGCCTTGTTTTCCAGGTCGCAGCCGATGCTGATGACCGCCATCTCGAACTTGCCGCGCTTGATGGATTTCTTGAAGTCGTCGGTGATCACGTCCTGGGAACCGTGATCGACTTCAGCGGGATGCACATCTTCGAGGTTCAGTTTGCCGTCGGCCATCAGGCTCTTGTACTGGTTGGTCAGGATGCGCACGTGGTCGTCCTCATCCTTGGCCAGCATCTCGAACATGGCCTTGGCCGCCGGGTCCTCCGCCTTGCTCGCGGCGTGGGTGTAGAGCTGCTGTCCCTTGACCTCGACCATCACGGCGTCCTTGATGATCTTGATCATTTCCTGTTTTTTCTGCTCTTGGTTCATGGGATTCCTCTGGGTTAGAAGTCCATCACGTTCACTTTGAAGTACTTTTTCGGGTTCCGGCGCATTTCATCCGCCAGGCGTTTGAGCGAGGTCATGGTCGAATCGGCGGTGGTGTAGAGCGTGGGGTCATTCAGTAGCAGCGCGGCCGAGCCCTCGCCCTCGTCCAGCTTGACCATGATCGAATTCAGGGAGACCGCCGCAGTCTGCATAACGTCCATCAGGCTGTCGGCGCTGGCCATGGCGGCCGAGGCGTCGTCGAAGGTCTGCTCGATGCGGCCGGATTCCACAACCTCCCGCAGGCCGTCCGAGGCCACCCTCAGGTTGTCCAGGATCACCTTTATGTCGTTGTGGTTCTCCTCGACCATGTTGTCGACCTTGTCCAGGGTCTCGTGGGCCTGGGCCAGGGTCTCCACCACCTTGCCCTCGACTTTGACCTGGTCCACCAGTTCGGTGACTTTTTCGGTCAGGATCCGCATTTCCGCCAGCGCGTCGCCCGCGGCATCGGTCATCGAGGCGATGGTCCCGGCGGTGCGCCCAATGAAAATATGGCCTTCTTCGATACGCTCGCCAACCCCGGGATCGATTTCGATGACGACCTCGCCCACGATACCCTTTTCCCCCAGGGTCACCACCGCGTCCTCGCGCAGGCCGACCGTGTTGTCCAGCCGCAGTTCGACCCTGACCGAGGCCTGGAGGATCTGCATCCCCGACACCTCGCCCATGCGGATGCCCCGCACCTGGACCTTGTCCCCCACGCGCAGGCCGGCCACATTGGTGAAATCCGCCTGGTAGTAGTTCTGGCCCTTGGACAGGTCGATGTTCTTGAACCACATCATGCCAGAGATCAGGACGACAATGGCAGCGACGGTCAGAATACCCACCTGGACTTCGTTGAATCTCTTCATCCGCTACTCCAACTCCGCCGGTTAGAATGCCCCCAGCGGTCCCTGGGAATTACCCTCTATGAATTGCCGCACCATGGGGTGGTCGGTGTTCCTCACTTCGTCCACCGTGCCGGTGAATACGATCTTGCCGCCGCTGAGCATGGCCATGCGGTCGGCCACCTTGAAGGCGCTGGCCATGTCGTGGGTCACCACGATGCTGGTCACGCCGAGTTCCTTCTGCAGCTTGATGATCAGGTCGTTGATGGCGTCCCCCGTGATCGGATCCAGGCCGGTCGTGGGCTCGTCGTAGAGAATGTACTCCGGTTCCATCACTATGGCCCGGGCCAGGCCCGCGCGCTTCTTCATGCCGCCCGAAAGTTCGCTGGGCAATTTGTCGTCCGACCCCACCAACCCGACCTGGGCCAGGCATTCACAGGCCCGCGCCCTGATCTTGTCCATGGTCCAGCCGGAGTGTTCCTCCAGCATCAGACCCACATTCTTGCAGATATCCATGGAATCGAAAAGGGCCGCGCCCTGAAACAGGAAGCCGAATTTCTTGCGCACCTCCATCAGGTGGGAGGCCTCCATCGCGGAAATCTCCTCGCCCTCGATCCAGATCTTGCCCGCGTCCGGCTCCAGCAGCCTTACGATATGCTTGAGCAGCACCGACTTGCCCTCGCCGCTGCGCCCGATGACCACCAGGGTTTCCCCCTTGTGGATCAGCAGATCGGTCTCATCGAGAACCTGTTTGGGGCCGAAACTCTTGGACACACCCTCGATGACGATACCCGCGAACGACGCCGGGTCGGCGGCCCTCTGCTCGGGCGCGGGGGGTATGTTGTATTCCAGGTTCACCGTTTCAGCCTACTTCTTGAAAATGATCTGGAACAGGATGATGGCCAGGAAATAATCCGCCACCAGAACGCTCAGACAGCTGCCGACCACCGCGGTCATGGTGGCGCGGCCGACACCCTCGGCCCCACCCCGGGTGTGGAATCCGTTGTAGATCCCGCTCAGGGCGATGATGGCGCCGAACACGAACGACTTGGTCAGCCCGCCCAGGATGTCGCTGTGCTTGTAGAAAAGCTGCAGCCCCTCGATGAACACTCCGGCGGAGATGTCCAGGGTCATCACAGAAATGAAATAGCCGCCCAGGATGGCCACCGCGTCGGCGAACACGGTCACCACCGGGATCATCAGGACCGCGGCCCAGAAACGGGGCATGGCCAGGTACCGCACCGGGTCGATGGCCATGATGCTCATGGCGTCAAGCTGTTCAGTCACCTTCATGGTGCCCAGCTCGGCGGCGTAGAAGGCGCACAGGCGGCTGCCCACGACCAGCGCCATCAGCACGGGACCAAGCTCGATGAACACGGTCTTGGAAATCATCACGCCCAGGAATTTCATGGGCACCAGCGCCTGCATCTGGTACACGGCCTGCACCGCGGTCACCGCCCCCACGAACACCGACGTGACGATGACCAGGGGCATGCTGCCGACCAGCACGACGTGCATCTGATCCAGCACTTCGCGCCGCATCTTCCAGATATAGGGGGTCTCCATGAGGATGGCCCTGAGCAGGAGGGTGCCCTCCCCCGCGTTGGTCAATCCCCTGAGCACGTACGCGCCGATTCTTTCGAAAATCCTGTTCATGGTGGGCCGAATATAAGCCCAAGTTGTAAGGAAGTCTATATGGCATGACCCCCTGGCGATGGATCAGGCGGGCCCGCCCCCGGGTTGCAGGGGAGCGAAAAAATCCTCTCGGGCCACAGCCAGAAGCCTTTCCACTTCCTCCGGGGACAGATCAAGATGCTTCAGGGCCTGGCGGGTGATCTCCATCCCCGCCTCCAGTTGGGGCCGAACCATTTCGTGGACCCCCATTTCGGCCAGCTCCGGGATCAAATGATCGCTTTCGACCCGAACCACCTGGTGCAGGTCCGGACGCAGACCGCTGGCGTGCCTGACAACTGCCAGGACGGTTATCGGGGCCGGGGTTGCGATCACCAGAAGGCGCGCCTCCTTCAGCCCCGCCGCCTCCAGCACCAAAGGATTGGTGGCGTCCCCGAAAATGGTGGCCACGCCCGCGTCGCGACAGAACTCCAGGCGGTGCTGGTCCAATTCGACCACCACGAAAGGCAGACCGGATTCCCCCAGGATCCTGGCCACGGCCCGACCCATGGGTCCGGCGCCAACGATGATCACATGGTCGTGAAGCTCATCATGGACCAGATTGATCATCTGCATGGGCTCACGGAACCGGCGGCGCTGAATCGACCGATAGATCGGGGCGGTCAATCCCGCAGCGAGGGGGGTCATGAACATCGACAGGAGAGCCACGGTCATGATGGTGGAATACATTTCCCGGCCGAGGCCCCCGGTGGCCAATCCCACCCGGCCCAGGACGAAGGAGAACTCGCCGGCCTGGAACATGAATAAACCCAGGGCCAGAGGCACCACGTTTCCGTATCGGAAGGCCCGGCCGAGGCCGGCAAAGACAAGGCCTTTGACCAGGGCGATCACCACGACCAACCCCAGAACCAGCAACAGATTCTCTTTCAGGTAGACCGGATCGAGCAGCATCCCCACCGAGGCGAAGAACAACAACCCGAAGATGTCGCGCAGGGGAATGATGTCGCTCAAGGCCTGGTGGTTGTGCTCCGATTCGCTGAGCACGATGCCCGCCATGAAGGCCCCGAAAGCGAAGGACAGGCCCACCTTGAACGTGGCGTAGCCGATCCCCAGTCCCAGGGCCGTGACCGTCAGCAGGAAAAGCTCCCGGCTGCCCGACCTGCTGACCAGAACCATCAGGCGGGGGATCAGGCGGGTGCCGACCAGGACCATCAGACCCAGGAAAAGCGCCGCGCGCACCAGGGCCAGGCCCAGATCGGGCAGACTCGCCTGAAAATCGTTGAGTTCGGGCAGGATGACCAGCAGGGGGACCAGGGCCAAATCCTGCACCAGGAGCATTCCGATCATCACCCGGCTGGACAGGGTGCCCATTCGGCCCTGACTCTGCAGGGTTTTCAAAACGACCATGGTGCTGGACAGGGAAATGCAGGCGCCGAACCAGACGGACTCGGTCCAGGGCCAACCCAGCACCGCGCCGATGCCCAGGCCCGCGCCCAGGATGATCAGAAGCTGGATGGGCGTACCGTAAAGGGCGATTTTGCGGACCGGTCGCAGTTCCTTCAGGGAGAACTCGATGCCCAGGGCGAACAGCAGCAGGGCAACACCGACTTCAGCCAGCAGTTCGATGTCGTGGGGATCGCTGATCCAGGCGTTGGAACTGACCGGACCAAGCAGGATTCCCGCGGCGATGTAGCCCAGGATCAGGGGTTGGCGCAGCCAGTGGGCGACCAGGCCGCCGACAAGTCCCGCCGAGACGATAATGGCAATGTCGGCCGCGATACCCATCGGTCATCTCCTCAAATACTCCAGGATTCCCCGCAGGGTCTGACGGGTGAAATCCCGCTCCCTCTCCCCTATGTCCGCAGGCAGGGCGGCGCCCCGGGCGAAATGAGGATCGGCCCGCGTGAGCCGGGCCACGATCATGTCCATGAGTTCTTCCTGGTCGGTCGGTTGCTCAGAGTGGGGCAGCCCCCGAAGACCCGCAAGAACCGCATCCGCAGTGGTGACCCACAGGATGAGTTGATCCCGTGCCACTGTCAACAGGCGGCGGATGTCGCCGGTGAATTCACCGTGATGGGCAAACAGGACCCTTCGCGGCAATGGATCCAGGGCCAGCAGACGCTCGAGTGAGTCCCGGGCCACGGCGAGAAAAAAACGGGGCGGAGTGGCGGGCCGCAGATAATAATCCTCACCCGCCGGACCTGCGCCCAGGTCCGAAAAAGTCCCCGCGGACTCCCCCAGGAATAGATGGGCGGCCTGAAGAAAAGCCAGGTGGTGTGGGGCGTGTCCGGGGGTGGGAATGGTCTCCACCCCCCGGAGGGCCAGTTCATCAAAACCAGCCAGGGCAGCGACCGACACCGGAGCCGGTTCCCCGTAGACCTCGGCCTTGTGGCCGAGCACCTCCAGCGATCCCCGCCACAATCGGGCCGGATCGATCAGGTGGGGCCGGCCTTTTTCGTGGCAGACGACCTTTGCTTCGGGCCACCTTTGGAGAATTCGCGCTGTGCAGCCCGCATGATCCAGATGTACGTGCGTCAGCAGGATGAAGTCCAGTTTGCCGACACCCAGTTCTTCCAGCCGGGCGATCAGGTGGTCAGCGGTCGAAGGTGGGCCGGGATCGACGATGAAGGTCAGGTCCTCGCTTTGGGACAACCAGCAACTGATGAACCGCCGCTGGCCGGGCAGGTCCTGGTCCAGGTCGATCAGGTGCAGGCGCGCATCACCGGGCGAGATCATTGAACCGCGTGAACTCTTTGTGGAAGTGCATGTCGAACTGCCCGATGGGCCCGTTCCGCTGCTTGCCGATGATCATGGTGGCCATGTTGCGCACGGTTTCGTCGTCGGGCTTGTAGACTTCCTCGCGGAAGATGAACAGCACCACGTCGGCGTCCTGCTCGATGGCGCCGGATTCCCTGAGATCACTCAGCATGGGCCGGTGGTCGCCGCGCGCCTCCACCCCACGCGAAAGCTGGCTCAGCGCCAGGACCGGTACGTCCAGATCCTTGGCCATGCCCTTCAGGTTACGGCTGATGTTCGAAATCTCCTGCTGCCGGTTTTCGACCCGGCCGGGCGAACTCATCAGCTGCAGATAGTCGATAACGATCAGACCCAGTCCGTGCTGCTGTTTGAGCCGGCGGGCCTTTGACTTCATTTCCAGCACCGAGATGCCGCTGTTGTCGTCGATGTAGATGGGCGCCTGCGAAAGCTGCTCGCAGGCCTGGGTCAGCCGGGGCCAGTCCTCGGCCCTTAATTTTCCCCGCCGCAAATTGTGCAGGTTGAACGAGCCGCTGCTGCCGAGCATGCGCATCACCAGCTGTTCGCGCGCCATTTCCAGGCTGAAGATGCCCACGCCCACGCCCTCGTTCACCGCCACGTTGTAGGCCAGGTTCAGCGCGAAACTCGTCTTACCCATGGAGGGCCGCGCCGCCAGGATGACCAGGTCGGATTTCTGCAGACCGCCGGTCTTGCGGTCCATCTCGGCGAAGCCGGTGCGCAGGCCGGTCACGTCGTCGTTGTTCTGGAAGGCCTCTTCGATGGACTTGAAGGTGCCCGGGACGATGCTGTTGACTCCCTGAAAACCACCCACCCGCGTTTCTTCGCTGATGTCGTAGATTCTCCCCTGCGCGCGGTCCAGGATCTTGCCCGCCTCGTCCGCGCCTTCGAAGGCCTCGGCGGCGATGTTGTTCGACACCGAGATCAGGTTCCGCAACACCGCTTTTTCCCGCACGATTCCGGCGTGGTAAGTCACGTTGGCCGCGGTGCCCATCATGCCGGCCAGGTCGATCAGGAAATCCATCCCGCCGACGATTTCCATCAGGTCCTTGTCCCGGTACATCTTCTGCTGGGCCTTGTCCAGGAACGACTCGGAGGATTTTTCCAGCATGTCGGCCACGGTGATGGGATCGACCGCCTGATCGTTCTCGTACAAGGCGCACATGGCCCGGTAGATGAGCTGGTGCTCCAGGCGGTAGAAGTCGTCGAAGTCTATCTTCTCGCGGGCCAGACCGACGGCTTCCTTGTCGACCATGGCGGCGCCCAGGACGGCCTGTTCGGCTTCTTCGCTGAAGGGCTGCTGGCGGGCGCCCGCCATGCGGTCGTAGCCGTAGGTGGATTTGGTGGGGCGGTTTTCGCCGTAGTTGTCTGGTTGTTGTTGGACTTCCAAGTCATCTCCTGAAGAACGGGCAAGGACGAGATCTCTGCATTAATGGGCCCGGAAGCACCATAGATCTGAATTTATCATGACCTCTCCCATAACCCAATATGAGCTTGATGAGGTAGCCACAATCCTGTGGACAATCCGTGGACAACCCGTGGATGACCCCCTGGCAACCGGCGAAAAACCCGTGGACAATCCCGAAATAAAGTGGAAAACCCCACACCCAGAAGGGATAATCCCCCCTGACCATGTCGCAAATCCTTTACCCATAGTGGTCCAGTTATCCACACCGGCTGGGGATAACTTCCAGCACCCAAATAAAGGAACCGCCAAGCTCCATGCCCCAAAACGAGGCACATCAACAGGCAATTTCCCGGATCCTGGCCGCCGAACGCCCGGTCCGCGCCTGGGTCACGGGCGGCCAGATCCCCTGGCACGACCCCGATTTCAGCCGCCGCATGCTGGATGTCCACCTGGACCCGTCAACCCACATGGCCAGTCGCGCGCCTGATGTCATCTCCCGTCACCTCGACTGGCTGACTGCCCAGTTGGAACCCACCACAGGTGAGGGCGCCCACATCCTGGATGTCGGCTGCGGCCCGGGCCTGTACTGCCATGAACTCGCCAGACGCGGCTGGCAAACCACGGGCTTCGACTTCGCCCCCGCCCCGTTGGCCTGGGCCAAATCCACCGCCGAGGCCGAAAACCTGGACTGCCGCTTCCTGCACGCCGACCTGACCGCCCTGCCCGACGATTTCGCCGACCAGGTGGGCCCTGTCGACGCGATCACCTTCTGGTTCGGCGAATTCCATTCCTTTCCGCCCGAAGTCGCGGCAAGATTCCTGCCCCAACTGGCCGCCTGCCTCAAACCCGGCGGCCTTTTCGTGCTCGAGTACCAGCCCTGGGACATTTTCGTCATGGAGAACGGAACCGATTGGTCCGCGCACGAAAAATCGGTCTTCTGCGACGAACCCCACCTGTGGCTGCAGGAATTCCACTGGGATGAAGCCGCCCGCACCGAGGTTCATGTCCACTGGATCATTGAGCAACAATCGGGTAACCTGAGCCGGTACATCCAGTGCCATCAGGGCTGGCGGGACGCCGAACTCGTTTCCCTGTTGACGGATGCCTGCTTGCGGGATCCCGTATTCCACGAGCCGGTGACCGGCATCGACGAGCGTTTCGAATTCCCGCTTGTCGTGACACGAAAAACGACCACCGAAAACGGCCGGGTATGATTGCAGCCTTGCAAACCATGACACCTTCAAGCAGCGCGGGGCGCCATGCGTAACCCCCGCCGGCTGGTGCCGTTCCTGTTGGGCCTGGTCATCTTCATCGCCTTCACCCTGGCGCCGGAAATGCCGGGTACCACCGACCCCTCCGGCCGGCTGGTCCCGTTGACCCACGATGGCAAGGCGGCGCTGGGCCTGTTCCTGCTGGCGGGCATCTGGTGGGTGTTCGAGGTTTTTCCCGTCGGCGTGACGGCCATCGCCATCGGCGTGATCCAGTCTTTCTGGATGATCCGCGACACCCGTGTCGCGTTGACCGATTTCATGGATCCCTCGGTCTGGTTCATCTTCGGCTCGCTGCTGGTCGGCGCGGCCTTCGCCCGCACGGGGCTGACCCGCCGGCTGGCCTTCCTGATGCTGACCCGGATTCCCGAAAAGACCCCCATCATCTACCTCGGCGTGTTCAGCATGACCGCCACCCTGACCCTGTTCATGGCCCACACGGCGGTGGCCGCGGCGGTCTTCCCGCTGCTGCTGATCATCCACCAACTCTACGAACCCAGCGGCCGGCCCACCCGCTTCGGCAAGGGACTGTTCATCGGCATGGCCTGGACCGCGGGCGCCGGCAGCATCATCACCCTGCTGGGCGCCGCCCGCGGCGCGGTGGCCATCGGGTTCTTCAAGGAACTGACCGGGCAGGAGATTTCCTTTTTCACCATCACCCACTTCATGTTCCCCCTGGGCGTGTTGATGGTCCTGCTGCTGTGGGTCTACGTGACGCTCGTTTTCCCGCCGGAGAAAAAGGAACTCCCCGGCCTGCGCGATAGGGCCCGCACCCAGTATGAAAACCTGGGCCAGGTCACGCGCAAGGAGATCGCCACGGTGGTGATCGTGCTAGCGATGGTCGCCGTATTGACCTTGCGCTCGGTCGTGCCGGCACTGCAGCCAGTAAACAAGAGCGCCGTCATCCTTACCGCCGGCCTGCTGTTCTTCATGGCCAACATCCTGTCCATCAAGGACCTCGAGGCCGTGCCCTGGAACATCGTGCTGCTGTTCGGCGGGGCCATGAGCATCGGTTTCTGCCTGTGGCAAACCGGTGCCGCCGAATGGATGGCCATCGGCTGGCTGTCGCTGCTGCACGAGGCGCCCTGGCTGGTGTTCATCATGGGCGTGACGTTCTTCGTGCTGATCATGACCAACTTCATCATGAACGTCGCGGCCATCGCCATCACCCTGCCGGTGGCCCTGGTGATGGCGCCCTACATCGGCGTCGAACCCGAAGTCGTCATGTTCGCCGCCCTGGCCGCGGCCGGCATGCCGTTCATGCTGCTGGTCGGCGCGGCACCCAACGCCATCGCGTTTGAAAGCCACCAGTTCCGCACGAAGGAATTTTTCCTCTACGGGATTCCCGCCAGCGCCATCCTGCTTATCGTGATTGGATTGTTCGTCTGGAAGATCTGGCCGTGGATGGGGATGCCGACTCTGCTCTAGACCCTGCCGATTGTTTGGGATGTTCTCTGAAATTGCGGGTGAGCGGCAATAGCAATTAGGCGACTCTATTGGCCATAAAAATTAAGTTCTTTGATATCAATAGGTTAGCTTCAAAAAGTGTCCCCGGGGACACTTTTTTATACTATCTTATTTGTTTCCAACGTGTTAATATTTCAAGTCTACTTTTTGTGGAGTTATTGACAATATATTTATTGTCACAATCTTGTAGATGTAAATAAATATATAGTCAAAACCAATTTCAGAGGCACACCCGTAAATCTACGACTCTCTTTGGTTCAGCGCCTCGACTAGTGCGCGCATTTTCCGCACATCGTTCCAGGTTTCACGTTTCCACGAGGGATTCCGCAGCAGGGCCGCCGGGTGATAGGTGGCCATCACGGGAATGCCTTCGTAGAAGTGCACGGTTTCCCGCAGGCGCTTCAACGAGGCGTCCGTACCCAGCAAGGTCTGCGCAGCCACCCGGCCCAGGCAGCAGATCACCCGGGGATTCAGGATTTCGAGCTGGCGCTTCAGGTGGGGTTCGCAGGCGGCTACTTCGTCGGCCTGGGGATCGCGGTTGTTCGGCGGCCGGCACTTCAAAATATTGCAGATGAAAACATCGTCCCGCTCGTAACCGATGGCACCCAGAATCTTGGTCAACAGCTGCCCGCTGCGGCCCACGAACGGTTCACCCTGGATATCCTCATCGCGGCCGGGTGCTTCGCCGATGAAAACAACCTCGGCCTCGGGACTGCCCGCGCCGAATACCGTCGATTTCCTGCCCTCATGAAGCGGGCAGGACGTACACGGCAATACCTCTTCGCGCAAGGCGGTCAGGGCGGCGGCCTTGTCGGCGGCGGACCCCTTGTCGGCCGGGCGCGCGGGCTGGCCTTCGATCAGGGGTATGGTCTGGGCCACGAATTGGGTGCAGATTTCCAGGAAGGGATCGTCGGTCTTGGCTTCTTGGGTTTCTTCAGCGGGCGCCGTCCCGGAACCATCGTCCAGGAACCATTCCATCCCCGCGGATTCGTTCTGCCGGATCCAGGTCAGGAAATCGCCCAGGATTTGTTGTTGATCGTCGCTGCTCATGGATTTGTTTTTCTATCCCTCGGATGAACCGTCGGTCCGGGCCAGCTGATGCAGGATATCCCCCGCCAAGGCTTCCTTGGGCACCGAGGGGCTTTCCCAGATGATACCATCGGCCCCGATCAAAGTGACCTGGTGATTCCCGTCGCCGAAGCCCGAGCCGGCGGCGGTGGGATCGTTGGCCAGGATGTAATCCATGTTCTTGGCTTCCCGCTTTAGGGATGCCCGGCCCACCATGTCGTCGGTCTCCAGGGCGAATCCGACCACCCGCAAACCGGCCGGCGCATGTTTCGGGACGATCTCGCCCAGGATGTCGGGATTGCGGGTCAGGTCCAGGGACCAGCCGTCGCCCAGGACATCCTTCTTCAGCTTGCCGGGGGCGAAACTGGCGGGCTTGAAATCGGCGACGGCGGCGGACATGATCAGCCAGTCCGCGCCCTTGTCCAGAGCCTCGCCCACTGCGTCGGCCAAATCGGCGGCGGACTCGACCGCCTTGAAACCTGTCAATCCGCGCGGAGGCGTCAGGGCAACCGGCCCAGATATGAGTGTGACCTCGGCTCCGGCGGTGACGGCCGCCGACGCCAGGGAGTATCCCATGGTCCCGGACGAGCGGTTGGCCACGTAACGGACCGGATCGATGGGTTCATGCGTGGGCCCGGCGGTGATCAGAACTTTTTTGCCGGTCCAGAAACCGGTTTCCACGGGTTCGGCGGCGGGTGCGGCCTTCGGCTTGAAATCCTCCACCAGCCCGCGGATGGCGGTGAAGATTTCCTCGGGCTCGGCCATCCGCCCTTTGTCCACCGTGCCGCAGGCCAGCCAGCCGGAACCCGGCCCCACGAAGTTCACGCCACGGGCGGCCAGGATTTCGCGGTTGGCCACCGTGGCGGGATGCCGCCACATGTTGTCGTTCATGGCCGGCGCCATCAGCACCGGTCCGGGATACGCCAGCAGCATGGTGGATACCATGTTGTCGGCGATGCCGTAAGCCGCCTTGGCCATGGTATTGGCCGTGGCCGGGGCGACGACCGTCAGGTCGGCCCAGCGGGAGAATTCGATGTGGTCCAGGGCGTCGTTCGGACGATCTCCCCACATATCAAGGGCCACGGGGTGGCCGGTCAGAACCTGGAAGGTCATGGGGGTCACGAATTTCGTGGCCGCCTCGGTCATGGCCACTTTCACGGAAAAGCCCGCCTGCACCAGCAGACGGGCCAAAAAACAACTCTTGTAGGCGGCGATGCCGCCGGTGACCATCAGCAGAATTCTGGGATTTGTTTCAGCAATTGGTCCTGAACTTGCCGTGGCCTGCGCAGCCATGGGCTACTCCTCGCCTTCCTGCTCCATCTCAAGTCTGGCCTGGCGGGCGCGTTCCTTCTGGTCGTAGAATTCGACCTTGCCGTCGATCAGCCGGTCGACCGCCAAGGTGGTGATCTTCCCCGGCAGGCTGACGTTGTAGGTCCGGGCCCGGTCGTTCAGCCGCCGCGCTTCGAGAGCGGCGATCTTGATGGCCTCGAACTTGTTCGGGATGAGCTTGGTCACTTTATGACGCGGAATGTAAGTCATGTGGCCTTCCTCGAGTAGGTTGGGCTAAAAGGGATAAACAGCCAGGGCGGGCGTACTTGTCCCTCGCGTTTTTCAACCGATCTAAGCTAATTCATTCTGCGGATTTCGCAAGGTTTTGGTTAAATATCCGTCTACGGAGACACGACAAGAAGCGTATCAAACGCACTGATGACCGCTGGACCACTTCCGCCGGTCGATTTGAAATCGATTTCGACTTCCCCTGCGTGGTCCCACACGAATCGAAACTGGTTGTCATACGGGCAGATGCATCTGCATCCGTAAAGGGTATCCCCAACCTCGATCGAGATTCTGTCCATCAGGACTTCGGTTATTTCAACGAATTCAGGACAGCAGTTCGCTTCGAAATGGATGTCCAGTGTGAGAGTATCCTCGGCGAAGGAATAGCCCTGGAGATAGGCGTCCCCGATGGTTTCGACAGTGCTCCTGGTATCTCCCGCACAGCCCTTGTTTATGTGCTCGATGAAATAAGGTGAACTTTCTTCATTTGGTGGCGGGGAAACATCGGAACCACAAGCTGCAAAGACGGCCAACCCACAGGCAATTGTTATGGGAAGCAACAAATTTCTATTCATATCCCTGACCTCCCTATTGGTTATAATAAGGAATTTTCATTTGGATCACCTTCAAAATCGGCTGGAGTGCTTTAAACACAGGGAACCCCTGTCAGGAAGCTTCCCACTAGTTGTCGCCTTGGCTCGCAATTGCGGCAGCCACCGACGGATACTGCGCCCTCGCCGCCATCTCTTCGTAGGCGGCCATCCATGCCGCCTCATCACTGGTGCCTTCGACCATGCAGGCGGTCTCGGCAAGCGCCAGGATTCTCTGCGATTCCGAAGTCGAACGAGCCGCCAGATCAAGCACCGATTCCAGGAGCAAACATTCCTTGTCCGCTTCTGCAGCTATCCGAGCGATCTCCCTGAATACCAACGTACCGGACCCGAATGTGCCCATATATTCCGTCGCGCGAGCAATTGTCTTCAGATTATGTTGAGCCGTGAGAACCCGGCTGCCGCCTTCGACGATGACTGCTTGGTGGTACGGTGCGGAAACCAGGGTTTTTCCGACCGTACCAAGCGCTTTTCGTTTTGATTCAAAATGGGGGCTGGCCAAAAAAAAGAAGATCAAAGCGCCGAGAATAAAGGATATGGCCCAAATAGCCTTCTTCAAAACGTTCCCCCTCGAAACGGATATTTTCCCAATATCTGCCTAACCATCCGCTGCCAGCGGCGCCTCCCCCATCATATTACTCCGACACCCTTCAGCGGTAATCACCGCCCGCATCCGCCCAACGGCCTCAACCAGATCATCATTGACGATCCAGTACCGATACCGGGAAGAGTACTCGACCTCTTTCCGCGCCGTCTTCAACCTCTTGGCGATGACCACGGGGTCGTCGGTATCCCGCGAGGTCAACCGCCTCTCCAACTCATCCCAGGACGGCGGAAACAAAAATACCGAAACCAACTCGGGCCCGAACTGGTCGAGCACCTGGACCCCGCCCTGGACATCGATATCCAGCACGGGAATCTTTCCCGCCTCGGTCATCTCGACCAGCTGGCTCCGCATGGTTCCGTATTTGTTGTCATGAACGTTGGCCCACTCCACAAAAGCACTCTCGGCCACCAACCGGTCAAAGGTCTCATCGTCGACAAAGTCGTAATCCCGCCCATCAACCTCACCACTGCGAATGGGCCGGGTCGTGGTGGACACGGAAAAGGCCAGCCGGGGATCCCCCGCCATCAACTCACTGATGAAACTGCTTTTCCCGGCCCCCGAAGGCCCCGTAATCAGAACGATCATGCCTACTCCAGGTTCTGGATCTGTTCGCGCATCGATTCGACTTCGTCCTTCATGGCGATCACCAGCTGGGTGATGTCCATCAGGTTGGTTTTCGAGCCCATGGTGTTCACCTCGCGGTGCATCTCCTGCAGCAGGAAGTTCAGCCGCTTGGCCACCTGGCCGCCTTCATCCAGGGCCGCGTGGAAATGGCCGATGTGGATGCCCAACCGTTCGCATTCCTCGTTGATGTTGGCCTTGTCCGCCAGCAGGGCCACTTCCTGGGCCAGGCGTTGCGGATCGATCTGCTCGTCCAGAATCTTGGCCAGCCTTTCATCCAGACGAGCCTGGATTTCGACGCCGGCCTGGGGCGCCAGTTTTTCCACTTCGGCCAGCTGGCCCGAGAGGGTTCCCAGGCGCGCGCGCATCTCGTCGACCAGGGCCTTGCCTTCGACTTCCTTCATCTCCATCAAGCCGCGATGGGCCGCCGCCATGGCCGCCAGCAGGGCTTCGCGCAGATCATCGATCGCCAGATCCGGTTCCTCGGCGCGGAACAGGTCGGGCACGCCCAGCAGATGATCCAGGGTGACCGGGTATTTTTCACCGGTCTGATTTTCCAGAGCCTCGGCGGCCTGGCGGACCATGGTCAGCCCTTGGGCCAATCGTTCCGGATCCAGCCCGGCGTCTTCGGGATCGCGGGCCAGATGAAGCTGGGACGCGACGGTCACCCGGCCGCGGGCCACGTTGTCCTTCAGGAACTTGCGGATGTCGCCTTCCAGAACGGCCAGGGATCCGGGCAGTTTGAGGCTGACATCCAGAAAACGGTGGTTCACCGACCGCAGCTCGATCGTCACCGTGATCGGACCCTTGGTTCCCTCGCCGCTGCCGAATCCTGTCATGCTGAGCATCTGGTCCTCCACTGGAGAGAAAGTCCTGAGTCCTCGATCGTGCCCGAAGTTTAGGCCAGAGGGAGCGGCCGGGCAAGACATACCGGGCCAGGTTTCGGGAACTGCATTGTCACGGTCGGGTGTTCCCTCTATTATTGGCCGTACCTGGACCCCCGCCTGAAACCTGACTGGAAAGGATACCGTCATGAAGATCTCGGGCCGGATATTCCTGATCGCCTTCATCATCCTGTTTGCCGCCGGAACCGCCGTCGGGCAGGAAGAACCCGCTGCGAATGAAGTCGGCGAAGCCCCCGCTGAAAAGACAGTCAAATCTCCCTTCAGCTATCCCTTCGGGGTTCGTGCGGGTTATACCAACTGGCGCAGCTGGAGCCAGGTTCATGTCGGCGCCCACGTCTATCTGGGAGAACTGTGGCCCAATGTGGAACTCACACCCAATGTCGAGATCGGATTCGGCGACGACGTGTTCATCATGACCATCAACGGAGACGTGGCCTATCAGTTCACGGAATTCGTCAGCCATCCCTGGGGCCTGTACGGAGGCGGATCCCTGTCCTTCAACCTGATCAACCCTTCGGACGTACCCTCTTTCACCGACCTGGGACTCAGCGCCCTGGCCGGCACCACCTACACCTTCGCCAACGACCACAAGGGGATGGCGGAAATCCGCATCGGCATCATGGACAGCCCCCACTTCAAGCTGACCTTCGGGTACACCCTTTTCTAGGCGCGGATTGATGTGAACGACAGCCGCCCCTGGTCCGACCCCGACGCCTTGGCCACTCTGCTGGCCGGTTGGCGGAAGCGTTGGTCCGGGCGGCCCGTTTTCCGGGTCAGCGCGGGCCGGGACTGGCTGCGGATCGGGCTGGAAGGGGATTCGCGGCCGGGGATTCTTCTGACCAATCTGCCTGCCGCCACCCTTGTTCTGGCCCAGACCGGCCGCCTGCCCGGGCCGGTGGTCGCGGCCCTGCCCGCGACCAGGAATCATCCCCTTTCCCGGCTTCTGGACTCCGCCGAATTTTCCTCCTGCGGGATGTTTCCCAACGATCGGATCGCAGCCTTCCGCCTGACCCGGTCCGACGGCAAACCTGTCTATCTTCTGCACCAGTTGTTCGGGGCGCGGGGCAACACCGTCCTGCTCGACGACCAGGCCAAGCTGCTGTGGTCGCGGCACCGGCCACCCCACTCCCTGCTGGCCGCCGTACCCCCGGCGGAAGTCTGGTCCCACGGGGAACCCGGCGAATCAGGGAATGTGTCCGATCTTGCCCTCCAGCATCTGACGGCCAAACTCCTGCATCTTACCGCACGGGAAAACCAATCCCGGCTCGACCGGCTATTGAAATCCGCCCGGCGCCTGGTGGAGAACCTGACCCGGGATTTCGACCGGGCGGAAAAGGGCGACCTGTACCGCCGCAAGGCCGAGGCGCTGGCCGCCCATCTGCATGAAATCAGGCAGGGGTCCGAGTCGGTGACCGTGGATGATCCCCGCGACGGCGAAGCCCTGGAAATCGCCCTGGATCCGGCCCTGGCCCCGGCGGCCAACATGGAGGCCTGGTTTCGCCGCGCCCGCAAGGCGGACAAGGGCCGAGACGTCATTGCCGAACGGTTGTCCGCCGCCCGGGCGGGATTGGCGACCCTGGAAGAGGCCGGAACCGGGCTTGAAGGGCTTACCGATGCCGACGGTCAACCGGACGACCAGTTGGCCCGGCTCCAGGAATGGCAGGCCGCGCACACCGATCTGTTGCAGCCCAAAACAAAGCGGTCACCCGGCGGCCGCTACGGTCCCGAGGAACCCGCCCGCCCCTTTAGACGCTACCTGGTGGACGGCCGCTGGGAAGTCTGGGTGGGAAGGAACAACAAGGAAAACGACGAGCTGACCCACCGGACTTCGCACAGCCGCGACATCTGGTTTCACGCCCAGGGCGTACCCGGCAGCCATGTCATTCTGCGCACCGCGGGCAAGCCCGAACAGATCCCCAAAACGGTCCTGGCCAAGGCCGCATCCCTGGCCGCGCTGAACAGCCGCGCCCGCCATTCGGAACTGGTGCCCGTCATCTACACCGAACGGAAGTACGTCAGGAAACCCCGGAAATCGCCTCCGGGTACCGCTGTCTGTCTGAGGGAAAAAAGTATTTTCGTGGCCCCCGGTCTGGCGGCCGGCGTGGTCGGCGTCTGAGATCAGCCGGGATATTTTTCCCGCACCTGGATCAGTTCTTCCTGATCCTCGAAGAAGATTTCCACCAGATCGGGATCGAACTGGCTGCCCGCTCCCTCCCGGATGGTTTTTTCCGTTTCCTCGTGCGTCCAGGCCTTCTTGTAGACCCGGTTGCTGGTCAAGGCGTCATAGACGTCGCAGATGGCGAGAATGCGCGCAGCCAAAGGAATTTCCCGGCCCTTGCTGCCGCGGGGATAGCCCGAACCGTTCCACCATTCGTGGTGCCCGATGGCCACGTCCACACCCATGGCAATCATCGGGAAATCACCGAAGTTTTCCCGCAGTCCCTCCAGCAGATCGGCCCCGACCATGGTGTGGGTCTTCATGATGTCGAACTCGGCTTCGCTCAGCTTGGCGGGTTTCATGAGGATGGAGTCGGGAATGCCGACCTTGCCCACGTCGTGCAGGGCCGCGGCCTGGGCGATGGTCTGCATGAACTCGTGGGTCACTTCCTGATATCCTGGGCGGCCGGACAGTCTTTCGGCCAGGAGCCGGGCGTGTTCGCAGATGCGGTCCAGGTGACCGCCGATATGTGGGTCGCGGATCTCGGCCAGCAGGGCCATACCGCGGATCACCGCGTCGCGACTCTGGCTCAGTTCCCCCACCAGACGGATGTTTTCCAGGGAGTAGGACATCTGGTCGACCAGCATGCTGCACATGCCGATCTCCTGCTCGTCGAAGGTGCCGGGATCGAGACTGGCGAAATCGAAAACGCCGACGGGCCCGTTGTTGGAGATGATGGGAAGGACCAGGTTGTCGGCGATCCTCGGGCTCAGGGGCTTGGCGCCTTCCTTGCCGTTCAGATCCTCGACGTGAATCAGGTATTCTTCGTTCAGGGACTGGGCGTGGATGCTGCCCAGGTCGGACAAGGAGACCCTCAGATCAGACGGCACATCGGGATAGCCGACCGAACCCACCATGACCAGGTCCTTGGTCGCCTGGTCCAGCAGGAACAGTGCGCAGGCGTCGCAGCCCAGTACCTTCCAAACGCCGTTGACGACTTCGTCGTAGGAGGATTCATTGACGGTCATGCAGACCAGACGCGCGTTGAAGGCCTGCAGGGCCTGCAAACGGTCGATGCCGAGCCCTGTACTCTGGCCAGGCTGCCTGGTCTTCATATTGGAAACGTATGCCATGTTCCCGAACGTTCCTTGTCGTTCCTGATGACGGGGGATCCCCTCCCATACGTTCCAATAATCGGCAGGAAGTGGGCTGGCTGAAGGAAATTTGACGTTTGGGGTGGGTGCGTATCGAAATCCGGCCCTCCTGAAGGGGGGATTCGAATAATCCGCAGGAACGAGGACATTTCGAATCCCCCCTTCAGGAGGGCCGGATTTCGATAGGGACCTACCTCAAACGATCAATTTCCTCCACCAGGACATCTTCGAGATCATCTTTGGAAATATTGCGGTGGAGTTCGCCGTTGCGGTAAATGGCGACCTTGGTACGACCGGCGGCAATACCTAGATCAGCAGCCTTCGCCTCGCCGGGACCATTGACGATGCAGCCCATGACCGAGATGACGCGGTTGGCCGGAAGATCGCGGGCCAATTCTTCGACGCGAGTGGCCAGGGCGACGACGTCTACTTCTACGCGGCCACAGGTCGGACAGGCCACAACCCGTGCAAACCCCTCACGCAACCCCAGCGACTGAAGCATGTGGAAGGCGGCGGTCACTTCGTGCACCGG
>JBDLKA010000019.1:0-46346 GCA_039714075.1 Candidatus Krumholzibacteriota bacterium
ACGAATCTCACCAACCATGACGATATTCGGATCCTGGCGCAGGAACGCCTTCAGGGCCGAAGCAAAAGTCAGGCCCACGTCGTCACGGACCTGGACCTGGTTGATCCCGTCGATGTTGTACTCCACGGGGTCCTCGGCCGTCATGATGTTCCGCTGCGAGTCGTTGAGCTTGGAAAGGCATGAATAGAGCGTGGTGGTCTTGCCGGAACCGGTGGGCCCGGTGACCAGGACCATCCCGAAGGGCGCGGCGATGGCCTCGTAGATGTCATCGATGGCTTTCTGTTCCATCCCGAAATCGGCGAGATCCAGGTTCAGGTTGCCCTTGTCCAGGATACGCATCACGACTTTTTCCCCGAAGATGCAGGGCAGGGTCGAAACACGGAGGTCGACCTTCTTGGCGCCGATCTTCAGCTTGATGCGGCCGTCCTGGGGGATGCGGCGCTCGGCGATGTCCAGCTCGGACATGATCTTCAGCCGGCTGGTGATCGCGTTCTTCAGCTTGACCGGCGGCTCCATCACTTCTGACAGCACGCCGTCGATCCGGTAGCGGACCCGCATGTTCCGCTCGTAGGGTTCAATGTGGACATCGCTGGCGCCCAGCTTGACCGCTTCGGCCAGCAGGGTGTTGACCAGCTTGACGACCGGGGCGTTCTGGCCTTCCTCGCCCGTGATGTCGTCGTCGTCCATCTCCTCGACCAGCTCGATGTCGTCCTCGATGCCCTCCATGATCGTGGCCAGCGAATCGGTGGTCGCGTAGAACTTGTCGATGTTCTTCTTGAGGGACATCTCGCCGGCGACCGCGGGCTGCACGTCCAGGCCGGTGATGAACTTGATGTCGTCGATGGCGAAGATGTTGCTCGGGTTGGCCATGGCCACGGTCAGGACACGACCGGCGCGGCAGATGGGCAGCACCTGGAATTTCCGGGCGACGTCGCCGGGAATCATGTCGATGCATTCCATCTCGATGTCGGTTTTTTCCAGGTCCAGAATGGGCAGGTTGTAGATCTTGCCGACGAACCCGGAAAATGTCGTCTCGTCGATGAGGCCCAGCTTGACCAGGGCCTGACCCAGGGACCCGCCGTCCTTCTTCTGGATTTCCCGGCCTTTGGCCAGCCCCGCTTCGTCGACGAGTCCCGCCTCCAACAACTGGCTGGCAATCTTGTCCTTGTTGGCAGTCGTGGAACCTGTATTCATGTTGCGATTTCTCCGCTCTTGTAAATCCACATATCCGGATCCAAACCGGCCCTTGAGCCGGATTTCAGACGCCTGGCCCGCCTCCCCCTGGACCTGACGGCCCCGGCGGTTCACTGGTACCACCTCTTTTTCGGAAGGGAACCTGCCGACTTTACCTAGTTTTATGGGAATCTTCAGAAAGGGAGTCGGCGGGGGCCAGGACGGCAAAGTCGACCAGGGGGGCCAACCGTGCCGAAAGCATCGGTCCGATACCCTTGACCCGGCGTAAATCCTCGGCAGTACGGAAAATGTGGCCTTCGGCCCGCACTTCCTGGATTCGTTCGGCCAGGACCGGCCCCACCCCCGGCAACAGCGTCAGGCTGTCGACACTGCAGGTATTTACGGGCAGCGGAGTGGTCAAAACGGGCTTGGGAGCCTTCTCGGCGGCTGCGGCGTCGGCGGGGGTCAGAACGATTTCATCCAGCCAGAGGTGGTCGCGCCACTGCCCGTCGGGGGTGATGAGCATCTTGTGGCGGATCAGGCGCCCGGTCATCAGCAGGGTGAAGGCCAGCAGGATGCCGGCGGCATGACGGCGGGTCAGTAGCGGAAATCCCAGTGAAGCCTTAGATCGAGTTCCTGGCCCGGACTGAGGGCCCCCGCAGTCATCCGGGTCCTGTCGCCGGTCAGGTTGCGGAAGGCCAGGGACAGGTTCACTCCGACCAGGCGGAAGCCCACCAGCAGATCGTGGACCGTCCGCTGGGGCAGCCGGTAGGCGCGGGTCACGTCCCAGGGATCGGCCATCTCCGACTGCCGGGTGCTGAACAGGGCCAGTTGCAGGATCCCGTCCTCCCGGAAGAAGTGGTTCTCCCACATCAGATGAAGGCGGAGATACCTTGCGGGGGGCAGATAACTCGCCCGCCCCTTCTTCTCGTCGAAACTTTGCCACGTTCCCTCCAGCCGCACCCGGCCCCAGCCCAGGAATCGTCCCTCCCGGCCCAGGCTTCCGGTCACCCTGGCGGCGTCCATCTCCAGACCGTTGGCCCAGGTCCCGCGGTCCGCGCCGGGGGCCTCGGCCTGCCAGGAAATGCCCTCGGTCAGGCGCCGCACACTGCCGTCGATTGCAAGATCGATTCCCAGCAGCCGGCGTTGCAGGAACAGGCCCGCCCGGACGGTTTTCTCCCTTTCCAGGTCCTGATTCGGCAGCAGCGAAAGACTCCGGCCGTCGACAACATGCAGGATGGGCGTCAACAATTCGTCACTGCGGGGGGCCCGGCCGCCGTAGGTGAGATCGAGGCTCCACCAAGGTGCCGACCCGGCGGATCCCCAGGCCAGTTCCATCTCCGGCCCGAAGCCGGCGTGGTGGTCCCACTGGCCCCCGGCACCCAGAACCAGGCGGGTGGGTCCGGCCCGGACACCGGTCCGCGCCACCATCAAGGCATTGTTGCCCCGGCCCTGCCCGTCGCCGACGAGCCCGTCCGCCCAGGCGGCGGCGGTTCCGCTGTCGTAAACGGACCAGCGTGAAAAGCGGACCGTCAGCCCGGTCAGGGGTCGTTGTCCTTCCTGGTCCCGGTCCGGGACACGGTCCAACTCGAGGCTCAATCCCTCCCGGCCGGTTTCGATCTTCCGTCTTTCGCTGTCCACTGCGAGCGTGTCCCGGTCGCCCCATTCGAGATCCCGGTTTTTCCAGAACAGGGAAGATTGCCAGCGCCAGGAACCGGTGTGGGTTGTCATGGTCGCGGCGATGCCGTCGTCCCAGACCTCCTGCTGGTCGGCACCCAGAACCGGCAGGCTGTCCTTGGTCTTGCGCCCGTTGGAATATTCCACCGCCAGCCTGTTTTCATCATCGAGGTTGCGGAACAACCGGGTCCGGCTCTGGCGGACCTTGCCGTGGCCCGGGAAACCGTCGGGCCGCGAGTTCAGGAAAAGGTCATCGGGATCTTCGGTGAAATTGTAACCCTCGTTGTCAACGGATTCCTCGAATTCGAAGGCGGCCCGCCAGGCGGCCGCCGGAGTCAGGACATGGACGGCCCGGAAATAGGATTCGTGGTTGCCCTTGATGCCCCGGTAGGCGGAAACGGCCTTGCCCGGGTCCGGGTCCATGGTGGTCAGGTTGACGAGCCCCCCGGTTCCGCCCCAGCGGTCGGTTCCCATGCCGTCGAGTTGCTGGACAAGGCCCTCGGTCGGGACCAGCACCGGGTCGTCGGCCAGCACGTGCCCGGTGCCCACCGGAATCCCGTCCCGCACAAACATGGGCGAGCGGCTGGTTCCGGCTTCGCCGATGACCATCGCCGAAGCGCCCAGCCCCCCGTCGCTGAGGGCGACCCAGGGCGAATACCAGGCCATCCGGGTCAGGGACGTGGGCGCGAAGGGAGTCCACAGGGGGCGCTCCCAGCCCATGGCCTCGGCGGCCCTCCGGGAGGAGGCGGGCAAACGGGGTCCGGAATCAGCCACCGGAGCTGTCAGGGAATCGGGCTCCTGGGTGGCCTCTTCTGCAGGTGTCTGGGCCGGGGACCCATCGGCACCAACCAGGGTCAGCAGGAATACGACGGGCATAATGGACGCGCCGGCCTTGCCGGCGGCCAGGGGGGAACGTCCCAGGTGCGCCAGGCGAGGCAACAGGACGGGCATCAGGACGGTGAAGATGGCGGTATTGACCCCGGCATGGATCAGGAAAAAGGGAATGGCGCCCGCCAGCACCACCGCCGCGGACAGTTCAAAAGCCTGGACGATGGCCAGATTGGTGAACAGATCGTAAACCAGGGTGGCGGAAAAACCGGTGGCGGCCGCCAGGATCAGGGCCGTCATGCGCCCGCCCTGTCGGAGGGCCCCGGCCAACTGCCGTGAACCCAGGTTGCCGATTACGCCGGCCAGTCCCAATCCGCAGATCTGGGCCAACAGCAGAAGCGGATGCGGAAGACCATAAGGGGAACCAAGGGAGTAGATGGCGGCGGCCAGAGCGCCCGCCAAAAAGCCCTTCCGCGGCCCGAGAACGGCGCCGGCAAGGGCAATGACGAGGGTCATCAATTCCACGTTGGGGACTCCGGCCAGCAGATAGCCCACCCCCACTGACGTACCCGTAAAAAGGCCCAGCAGCACGGGCTGCCGGACCGGGGATGTTTTCGTCTTGCCGTTTCCCGGTTTATTCATGGCCGCATCTTAAGTTAACAGACGCGGTCGATCAAGAATTCCCGAAAAAACGAATGTCGTTGCCCGGACGCGGGGATCAGGCGGAGGCCAACTCACGCAGACGGTTGCCGACGTCCAGGAAATTGGGGGCCTTGGCCTGGATATCCTCGTAGATCTCCAGGGCGGCGTCGGGCCGGTCGGCCGCCTCGTGGGCCATGCCCATGTGATAGCGCAGGCCGAGATATTCCCGGGAATCCACTTCGGCAAACTGCAGGCCGGAATTCAGGACCGTGACGGCTTCGTCGGGATTGCCCGCCCGCTGCAGGGTGACGCCCCACATTTCGTGGGCGCGGATGGTGTAGTCATCGTCGGCGGCGGCGGTCTCGAAGCTGTCGCAGGCCTTGTCGAAAAGCCCCATTTCCAGATAGACCAGGCCCATCTCGTAGAGGCGGTCCGCGTCGTCATCGTCGCCGCCGCCCCCCACCACGCTGCCGATTTCCGCGGCAATGGTATCGACCTGCTTGGATTCGTCCCCCAGGACGGCGCTGGAATCCTCGGCCAGGATCTGGGAAAGCAGATCCACGGACTCGGCCGGTTCCTCTTCAGCGGGGGCCTCGGCGGATTCAACCGTTTCGGTGGCCTTGTCCGCTTCGCGTGAGGCCGCGGCGATGAGATCGGCCATGTCGGGACCGTCGTCCGAGTCGATGACCAGACACCCATCTTCGTCCTTGGCATCATCTGTGGATGACGGGGTCTCGGGAGCCGAGGCGGTATCGGCCGCCACCTCAGGACCATCAGCCGCGTCGGCGGCCGGAGTTTCTTCCGCGGCAACCTCGTCGGCGGCGTCTGCCTCGGCCGCGGGCTCTTCATTGTCGGCGCCCAGGCTGACGGAATTGTAATCCGCCATCTCGCCGGGGGTGGCCTCGCCGGGATTGATTTTCCTGTTCCAATTGCCGAATTCGGGATAGTTCCTGATTTCCGGCGTCCCCGCCAAAAGACCGTCCACCATTTTACAGGCGGCGTCGGGATCGCCCGCGTCGAACATCAGACACGCCTGCAGGCAGCCTGCGCGGCCGGCTTCCAGTTTCTTGTCGAAGGTCCGGAAAATCTGGCCCAGCGGTTCCAGGATCCTCAGGCTGGTGGGATAGAGTTCCAACAGTTTCAAACAGCGCTTCTGGAAGATCTCCTGGATTTCCCCACTCATCTGGCTGCCGCTCTCCAGGAAAGCGGTGGCGTGGGTCTCCCCTTCCACCACCAGGTCCTGCGAAGACCGGATTTCGGCCAGGTACCAGTGCGCGTGCATGTTTTTGTCTTCGTGGCGGAGAATCTTCTTGCAGATGGCGACGGAATTATTGAGCAGCCCGGTCTTGCGATATTTGGTGGCGGCGGACAGGAAATGCTTGATGGCCTGCCGGGTATCCCCGGATTTCAAAAACAGGTCACCGAGTTCGTTGATGACCGTCGGATTGCTCTTTTCCACTTCGAGTATCTGCTCGTAAATGGAGATCGCCTGTTCCCAGTTCCGGTCTTTCCCGGCCTGATAGGCTTTCTGCTTCAATTGGCTCAGCTTGGACAAGAGGCAGACCCCCGCTCTCAGCAGTCGGCATAACGATGAAAATTCCGTAAGCCGGGCACCAATCCCGACTTCTCCTGCATATTCATCGTCGAATGTCGGAGCGGGTTAAGGATTAATCTTCTTTCCGCCCAGGAAAACCTCGGCCACCGGGTTGTGGCCGGCCCGATAGGGCACCAAACGGTAGTCAGGACCGTCCAGAATGATAAAATCGGCGTATTTTCCGGGCGCCAGGGAGCCCACATCCGCCGCCCGTCCCAGGGCCCAGGCCGCGTTCAGGGTGGCGCCCACCAGGCTCTCGGCAGGAGTCAGACGCATTTGCGTGCAGGCAATGGCCATGATCAGGGGCACCGACAGGATCGGACAGCTTCCCGGGTTGAAGTCCGAAGCCAGGGCCACGGCGCAGCCCTGGTCGATCATGCCGCGGCCGGGAGCGTAGTGTTTGAGTCCCAGGGTGAACACCGTTCCGGGCAACATGACCGCGACGGTGGCGGACCCGGCCAGGGCCTGGCGGCCCTTGTCGTCGATCATGATCAGGTGATCGGCGGAATGGGCGCCCAGGCGAGCGGCCAATACCGCCCCTCCCATGGGTTCCAGTTCATCCGCGTGAACGGTCAGGGACATACCCAGGTCTCGGGCCCGGGTCAGGATGATCAGGCTTTCCTCCAGTCCGAAGACCGAGGGTTCGCAAAAAATATCACAGCGTTCCGCCAAGCCATCGCGGACCACAGCGGGCAAGATTTCCTCGGTGATCAGCCGGACGTATTCCTGCCGTTTCTCCCGGTATTCGGCGGGGACCTCGTGGGCGGCCAGGCAGGTGCGGACCGACCTGATGCCGATCTCCCCGGCAGCGGTCGCCGCGGCGCGCAGCATCTTCAACTCCGACTCCGGACTCAGCCCGTAACCGCTCTTGATTTCCACCGTCGTGGTCCCATGGGCCAGCATTTCGCGCAGCCTGACGGCGGCCAGTTCGGCCAGATCCTTTTCCGACCTTTCCCGCAGGTCGGCGACCGATGCGTGGATCCCGCCCCCGGCCGCGGCGATTTCCAGGTAGGTCTCACCCTGGATGCGTCTTTCGTATTCGTCCTGCCGCGTGCGGCCGAAAACCGTATGGGTGTGGGGATCGACAAAGCCCGGGATCACGCTGCAACCCATGGCGTCGACCACTTCCACGCCCGCCGGAATTTCCGCGCCCCCGAACAGGGCGGACAGGACCTCCACCTCGGGTCCGCAGGCAATGATCTTGCCGCCACCGACAGCCAGGGCCGCCCCGGTGAAGATGCCCAGATTAGACATGCCCTCCCGCCGCCGCGGTCCCGCTCCGTCCCGGTCGTCCAGACCGGGATCGTGAACGGTGCAAAGCTGGCCGATGCCCGTTACCACCAGGTCAACGGTGAAGGAACCATCCGGGTTTTCCGGTGCCAGGCGGGCGGATTCGTTCATGATGACTTCCTCTTTCGGTTCCGGTGGTCAGGTATCCATCTTCAGCGAGTCCAGGGGCGCCCTGGTCACGGCCGGCAACTTCCCGCCGCGGACCCAGGCGCTCAGGCGCTCCACGTCTTCGCTCAGCGACCTGTCCGCGGGATCGGGCCGGGAAATCTTTTCGATTTCGGCCAGAAGGGCGTTCAGGGGTGCGGACAACCCCAGGGGCTGGCGGCCGGCGCGGGACGCCAGGTCTTCCCGGGTGATGAACTGCAACGCCCGGGACGCGGCCAGCATTTCCAGCGCCACCACCGTCTCTGTCCGATCGAGCACGCCGGCCAGTTTCAAGGCCGCGACGCTGCCCATGCTCACGTGGTCCTCCTGCCCGTCGGAGGTGGGCACCGAATCCACGGCCGCGGGAAAGGCCTTGGCCTTGTTCTCCGTCACCAGGCCCGCGGCCAGGTACTGGACAATCATCAATCCCGATTCCAGGCCGGGTTCCGCCGCCAGGAACCGCGGCAAGCGGCCGCCGTTGCCACCCAGAAGAAGATTGATCCGGCGCTCGGCGATATTGGCGATCTCACTGACGGCCTGGTAGAGAAAATCCAACTGGTGGGCCAGGGGCTGGCCGTGGAAATGACCTCCGGTGACCACCAGTTCGCGGTCCGGAAACAGAACCGGATTGTCGGTCACGGCGTGCGCCTCGCGCAAGAACACCTCGCCGGCGGACCGGGCCACGCCCAGGCTCGAGCCCAGGACCTGGGGACTGCAACGCAGCGAATAGGGATCCTGGACGCGGGCGCAGTCGTGGTGAGCCGACATGATCTCACTGCCGTCCAAAAGGGCCCGGAAACAGGCGGCGACATCCTCGATGTCCTCATGAGGCCTGAGGCGGTGATACTCCTGTGCGAAAGGGAGGGCGCTGCCTTCGAGGGCCTCCAGCGAAAGGGCCGCCGCCAACGTGGCGCGGCCGATAAGATTCTTGGCCCGGGACACGGACAACAGTCCGATGCTGTTCATCAGCTGGGTGCCGTTGATCAGGGCCAGGCCTTCCTTGGCCTCCAGTTCCAGGGGCTTGCGTCCCCGGGCGTCCAGGACGGGCCCCGCGTCGATCTTTTTTCCTTCTTCATCCACCAGATGCCCTTCGCCCATCAGCACCAGGGCCAAATGGGACAGGGGCGCCAGATCTCCGGAAGCGCCGACCGATCCGCGGGAAGGAATCCACGGGTGCAGATCAGCCTCCAACAGCCACAAAAGCTGCTCCACGACATCGACCCTGGCCCCGGAAAACCCGTGGGACAGGCTCATGGCCCGCAGCAGGATCATGCCCCGCGCTTCTTCCCGGCTCAGGGCGGAACCCGAACCGACCGCGTGACTGCGCACGAGGTTTTTCTGCAGTTGCACCTGCTGGGCCGGCGGAATCACGGTGTCGGCCAGGCGCCCGAAACCGGTATTGACGCCGTAGATGCGTTGGTCGGAATGCGCCAGCTTCACCCGGAATTCGTTGCACTCGTCGATTTTTTCCCGGGCGGTATCCCCCAGCCGGACCGCGGCCCGGCCCCGGCAGACAGCCATGAACATGGCCAGGTCGAGATCCTGGTCTCCGATGACGAAGGCGGGGTTTCCACTGGGACTCACAACCACTCCCGGATCCCGGCCGGCGGGATCATTTCCTGAAGAATTCCTCGACTCGATCCAGAAGATCGGCGGTATCGCCGAAGGGGACCGGCAGAACGGGCAAGGCGCCCAGAAACGTAGCTCCGTAGTTTTTCGTATGCAACCGATTGTCCAGGATGATGACCACGCCCCGGTCGCCCGTGCGGCGGATCAAGCGTCCGAATCCCTGCCGCAGCCGCAGGACCGCATCGCGCACCATGAACGAGGTGAAAGGATTTTCCCCGGCCGCGGCCACCCGTTCACAGCGGGCTTCCACCCACGGGTCGCTGGGCACCAGGAAAGGCAGTTTCGTCACCACCAGGATTTCCAGGTCCTCCCCCGGAAAATCCACGCCTTCCCAGAAGGTCGTCGTGCCCAACAGGACGGCCCGGGCATGGCGCCGGAAATTGTGCAGCAGGGCGCCCGTTCCCGAACGGGGATTCTGGGCCAGCAGCACGGGACGGTCGGTTCCCGCGGCGGCGGCATCCTCGGCCAGGCCGGCTTGCTGAAGAATTTCCGCCGACTCGCGAATCAGCCGGTACGAGGTGAAAAGACCCATGGTCTTGCGCGGCACGCCCAGGGCGAGTTCCCGCAGGACCTCGCCCACGGCCCGCCCGAAATGCGAAGCGCCGGGGTCCGGAAACAGGGACGGCGCCAGGATCAGAACCTGCTTGTGATAGTCGAAGGGCGAGGGCGTGGTGCTGGTGGCGGCGCCCGGCCGGCGCCGGGTCAGGCCCAGTTCCTGGAGCATGTGGGAAAAATCCTCACCCACGGCCAGGGTGGCGCTCGTCATGATGGGACGGTAGTCCGCGTCCAGCCAGAAATCGCGCAGGACTTCGCCCGATTCGAGGAGGGTCGCACCCAGCCGCCGCACCCCTCTGTTCCGGGCGGGTTCCACCCAGGTCACCCAGCTTTCGTCCGGATCGGTCATCAGGAAATGAACATCCTGGTGCAGGCGGTTCAGCAACTGGCCGGCCTGGGCCAGCTGGGCCAGATCATCCTCCAGGCCGCCGGAAAGATCGTCCAGGACCGCCGTCCGCGCGGCCAGCCAGGCAAATGCGCCCGCGGCGTCGGCCAGTTCCTCGAGCAGGGCGGACGTCTGGGGCCGGACCGAGCCGAAAGCTTCGTCCTTGTCGCGAACCCGCACCCGGTTGTTGTCCCGGGATCCCGGGGCCGCGGCCTCGTCCACCAGGTCGCCCAGGGCGCGCCACCATTTCTCGAATGACCTGGCGACCCTGCGGATCGCCCCGCCAAAATCCTCGCAGGACGCGGCCGCCTTTTCACCCTCCGGCCCGTAGCCCGTCAGCCGCCCGGCCGCCACGGCCACCCTTTCGGGCAGGGAGGATTCTCCCCGGAGGGATCCCACCAGGTCGTCCACCTCGCGCATCCGCCAGGTCCCGCAGGCCACGGTGTGCGCATCCAGGGTCACCGCCGGCAAACGATGGGCTTCATCCACCACCAGGTGGTCCACCTCGCCCAGCAGGGTGTGTCCCGACTGGCGGTCCGCCAGCAACAGGGAATGGTTGACCACCAGGATATCGGCCGTCCGGGCCCGGCGCCTGGCGTTCTGGACAAAGCAGCGGTTCCCCTCGTAACACTGGCCCGGCAGACAAAGATCGGCGCCATCGAACAGGGGGCCCAGTTCCGCGGCGAGAAGGGGGTGGGCGGCAAGTTCGTCACGCATTCCGTCCGTGGTGGCCTCTAACCACAGGCGGAAGGCGACGGCCTTCAGGGCGTCCCCCAAATCCTCCACCGGACGCGAAAGAAACGATTGCCGTTGGCGGAGGCACAGATAGTTCCGGCGCCCCATGAGCAGGGTGAAGGTGCTGTCACCCAGAAGGGATTTCAGACGGGGCAGATCCTGCTCCATGATCTGGGTCTGCAGGGCCCGGGTGTGGGTCGACACCACCGCCCGCGAGCCCTCGCTGTTGGTCAAGGCCACCAGCGGCACCAGGTAGGCCAGGGTCTTGCCGACCCCGGTCCCCGCTTCGATCAGAAGGGGCTGCCTTTCGGTCAAGGCCCGGGAAATGTCACGGCCCATCTGGGCCTGTTCCTGGCGGGGGGCGAATTCGGCTCCGTAGAGACTTCCCAATCCGTCCGGCGCCCCCAGCCAGGCGTAGACCGTCTCCGGGTCGGGTTTCAAGGGGATGGTAGGGACGGGCTCGCGGACCGGATCTATGGTCGGATCTATTGTGTCCCAACCCGCCGCCGCCACCACCGCGTCATCCAGCACATCCAGGAAGGGTTCCAGGTCGGGGTTGTAACCGCGCAGCAGTCCCCGGCAGGATTCGCGCAGCAAGGGATCCAGCCCGCGGTACCACTCGAGCCTGAGGCGGAAACGCCGGGCCACCTCGCGCAGTGATGATTCCACCTGGAACCTGTCGTCGCCCGGATTTTCCACCACCGGCGCGGCGGCCAGGGGATCCAGCAGGGACCACAGCCAGCCTTCGGGAATCAAGAGCCCGCCTCCGGTCAGATCCCGGCAATCGTCGGCCGCTTCGGAGACCAGGATCGCCCCGGGAGTTTCGACCGGTGGCACGTCCGGGGCCTTGAGTTCGTGAATCCGGTCCCCGGTCAACAGGTCGACGGCCAGCCAGACGCGGCGTCCGGGACGGGCCCATTGGCGCATCAGCAACAGGTCGCGGTCACCCGTCATTTTCCGCCACCGTTTTCTGAGCCTCGGCCAGCAGCTTTTCGAATTGATCCTCGTCGACGACCTCGACGCCCAGTTGTTCGGCCTTGGTCAGCTTGCTGCCCGCCTTGGCGCCGGCGACCAGGACGTCGGTCCGCTTGCTCACGCTGCCGCTCACCTTGCCGCCCAGGTTTTCGATGGCGGCCTTGGCCTCGGCCCGCTTCATTCTTTCCAGGGTCCCGGTCAGGACAAAAACCTTGCCGCCGAACCAGGTGTCGCCCTGGTAGGCCGTTTCCGGCGGAGGCAGCAACTCCTCGTCCAGGAAGAAACCCGCGGTCTTCAGATCCTCGGTCAATGCGGTTCCCGCCTCGGAGGCCAGGAAGGAAACCACCGCTTCTCCCACGATCGGCCCGATGTCCGGCAGATCGGCAAGCTGTTCGGCCGTGGCCTTCCGCAGCCGGTCGATGTCCGGGTAATGGCGCGCCAGGGTCAAGGCGGTGGAAACGCCCACCTGCGATATGCCGAGAGCGAAAATCTTGGCGGACCAGGGGCGCCTTTTGGCCTGCTCGAGACCCAGAAGCAATCGCTGGGCGGATTTTTCGCCCCAACCCGGCAGGTCCGCCAGGACCGACGGGTCGAGCCCGAACAGGTCGGCCGGCCCAAAGATCAATCCCAATTCCAGAAACAGTTCGATGGAGCGGTCGCCCAGGCCGTCGATATCGCAGGCGTTCCGCGAGGCGAAGTGGCGCAGGCGGCCGGCCACCACGGCGGGGCAAAGGGGATTGAGACAGCGCAGGGCCACCTCGTTCTCCTGTTGGCCTGTGGCGTGTCCGCAAACCGGACAGGCGGCGGGCGCGGCCAGGACCTGTTCCTTGCCGGTCCGTTCGTCCGTCAGCACCCGCAGAACCTTGGGGATGATGTCCCCGCCCTTGACCACCACCACCCGGTCCCCGACCCGGATATCCTTGCGCTCCATCTCGGCCCAGTTGTGCAGGGTCGCCCGGCTGACGGTCGACCCCGCCAAGGCAACGGGCTCCAGTTCCGCCACGGGGGTGATCACACCGGTGCGGCCGACCTGCAGGGTGATCTCCCGCAAAAGGGTGACGGCCTCCTCGGCGGCGAATTTGTAGGCCAGCCCCCAGCGGGGCGCCTTGGCGGTCGCGCCAAGCTGCAACTGGGATTTCCGGTCGGCGACCTTGATCACCGCCCCGTCGATCTGGTAGTCCAGAGCGGAACGCTGACCTTCAAGATCTTCCAGAATTGATTTAATTTCTACCAGTTGTGAAGCCTTCTTCAGAAAGGGGTTGACCGGCAATCCCAGGGTTTCGAGGGCCTGCATTTCTTCAAAATGGTCGGGAAATTCCTGGTCTCCGCCCAAGGTTTGGCCGTTGTCCGGATCTTCAGGATCAAGCGGAAACAACTGATAGAAAAAGACGGCCAATCCCCGCCGGCGCACTTCGGCGACATCCAGGGTCTTGAGGGTTCCCGCCGTCGCGTTGCGCGGGTTGGCCAGACTGTCCAGTCCGGCCGCCTGGCGTTCGCGGTTCAGGGACTGGAAGCGCGAAAGGGTCAGAAACGCTTCTCCCCGCGCTTCGAACAGGCGGACGCCGGGTCCCGGAAAGGCATCCTGCCAACCGGGTTCCAACTCGAGGGGAATATCACCGAAGGTGCGCACGTTGGCGGTGACGTCGTCGCCGTGGCGGCCGTCACCCCGGGTCAGCCCGAGGACCAGCTTGCCGTCCAGATACCGGACCGCCAGGGCCACCCCGTCCATCTTGGGTTCCAGCGAATACACCGGGCCCTTGGCGGCCGCAGCGCCCCGCAGTTCCTTCCGCACTCTTTGGTCGAAAGCCTCGACTTCCTCCAGTTCGTAGCTGTTCTGCAGGCTGAGCATGGGGCGGCTGTGGGCCACGGTGGGAAAATTGGCGTCCCGGTCGCTGCCCACCCGGCGCGTGGGACTGTCGGCGGCCGCCAGATCGGGGAACCGGCTTTCGAGGTCCTTCAGCTCCCGCTCCAACGCATCATATTCAGCGTCGCTGATGACCGGCGCGGCCTCTTGGTAGTACAGCTCGTTGTGGCGCGAGAGCTCTGCCCTCAGACGGGCGATTTCCCTGGCGGCGGTATCGCGGTCCATGACGCTCCGGACTCAAAAGGTTTCCAGAAGGGTGACATGCAATTTGGCCTGATCGAAATCCACCGTGCCCGGAAAACCGACAGCCAGCGAGATATCCCCGGCGGGGGTCACCGCCAGAATACCCAGCCCGTAACCCCGGGGCCAATCGCGGATCTGCAACAGTTCCGCCGGATCCGCGGCCAGTGGATCGAGGGTCCAAAATTCAAAGTACCCCAGGTCGTAGAAGGTGTAAAGACGGGACCCGCCGGGACGGCCGATCAGGGCCTCCACACTGCCCCAGGCCGCGACCGAACCATGGAATTCACCCTCGCGATAACCCCGCAGCGAGGCGGCGCCCCCGAACCGGAATTGTTCGGACAGGGGGACGTTGAGGTCACCCCCGGTCAGTTGCCGGAACGAAGCCCGGCCCGCCAGACTGAGGGTCCGGCCCAGCCAGAGTTCTCCGGCCGCGTCCCCCTCGAAAATGCGCTGGGTCACCGCCTCGCCCAGTTGGGAAGATACGGTTGTTTCACTTTCCGGGGCCGGACGCAGGGCCGCCGACCTCCAGGCCGTTTCG
Organism: Candidatus Krumholzibacteriota bacterium; assembly: GCA_039714075.1. Taxonomy (GTDB): domain Bacteria; phylum Krumholzibacteriota; class Krumholzibacteriia; order LZORAL124-64-63; family LZORAL124-64-63; genus JAGLCY01. Next base: position 14,273 of record JBDLKA010000019.1, read on the forward strand.
ATGGCGAACACGCCTTCCCATCCGCTCCTGGTCCGGTCGCCCCTGCGGTGCAGCACCGCGCCCCTGGCCCGCACCCGGCTGGTTCGTTCCAGGCTCCCGGTAGGATAGGTCACACGGTCCCAACCAGCGCCCAGTTCGATACCCCAGAGGGACACCACCGGCAGGCGCCAGGCGTTTTCCAGACGGAAACGGGTGTAGGCCTCCTCCTCGACCTCGTTGTCCAGGGCAACCACCATATCAAGGGGCGTGCCGAAAGCCAGGGGTTCCAGGTACGAGAAACCGAAACGGGACCGCTGGTTGCCGTCATCCCGCCAGCCGACCTGCAGGCTGCGGCCGGTGCCGGCCATGTTCGGCAGGCGCAGATCCACCTCGCCGCTCAACCGGCTCCCCGTGTCGTCCTGACGGCGGCTCAGTCCCAGAACGACCTGCAGGCGATTGATCTTGCGCCTGGGCACGACGGGAATGTGGACGCCCACCGTGTCACCCGCCGATGTCAGATAGACCCGGGGTTCGCCTACCGTGGTGTACAGATCCCTGGCCAGAAGTCGCTGCCGCGCCCTGTCCAGGTCCGAGTGCCGAAAGACTGCTCCCGGTTGGAGGCCCGAACTGCGGGCCAGGAAGTGCGCCGCCCGTTCTTCAGCCAGATCGCTGGTGACCGGCCCGAGATAGGCCGGGTTCCCCGGCAGTAGCATGGCCCTGACCGTGACGCTGTGGTCTGCGGGTACAAGTTCCACTTCCCGGGTGACCCAGCGAGGGAATGGATAACCCGCTTCCCCGGTGCCCATCAGGACCATGTCGATCCCCAGGTTCCATTCCTCCGGCTTGAAACGGTCCCCGGACCGCGGCAGCCAGGTCGCCAGCAGATGGCTGCGGCCCGGAAAATCGTCGCCGCCGATTTCCAGGGTTCCGATGGTCCAGACAGGTCCGGGATGGATCACCACCGAATCACCCCGCACCTCGACCTCCGTGGTCAGGAATCCGCGGTCCAGCCAGCGGTCCCGCAGCCTCGAGGCAACGGGGCGCACCATGGATGTGGTGTCGCCTCCCGCGGAAGCAGCGGCCACCATTTCGCGTAACCTTTTCAGATCCTCGGGATCCATTTCGGCGCCGGAAATGGAATCCAGGCTCGCCGGGATGGAGTGGATCAGTTTATCCGCAGCAGGCAGGGAACCGAACCAGGAACTGTCCTGATCCAGCCAGTCCTGCTCCTGTCCGGTTGGATTCCGGTCGCGGGCGAATACGATCACCGGATCGGTGGCCGCCGGCAGGGCCTGTCCGGGCGACAGCACGAGCGCCACAACGGCCAGGGCGGTCCCCGCCGAACTTCTCCTGCTAGAACCGCGCAGTAGTTTCCAGACGAACGTCATGCTGCCACCTCCCTTCGGTCTTCTTGCGTGTGAACCAGCTGGCCGACACGGCCAGGAACTCCGTCGGATCCCAGGCCAGGCGTAGCGAGGATTCAACGTTGCGGCCGGGAAAGGAGAAGAACCAGGGCCGCACCGCACCCGGCGGCTCATCGCTCTTCACATCGGAAATGCGCACTTCCCCCAGCAGGGTCCAGGACCGCCGGAAACGGCTGCGCACGGTGGGCCGCAGGGCCAACTCCTCCTGGGAAACCCCCGAAACCTCGTCGTTCCGGGTCAGGAACTCGCCCTGCAGACCCAGCCGCAGATTGGTGGTGGGCGTGTAATTGTAGCCCAGTTCGTAGCGCCGGGTCAGGACAACGAAACTGCCACGGGCGCTGGCCGACCCTTCCTGGCTGTAACGACGCTCGTCCTGGCGGCCCCACAGCATGGTGACCGCCGACCTCCGGGACAGGTTGAGGTTGGCATTGGCCTGCCAGGTGCGGTTGATCCTGTCTTCGGGATGGTCCGCGAACTGCCGGTCCAAGGCCTGCCGAAAGTCGAATTTACCACGCACGTCCAGGGTGCGGACATTCTGCAGGAAGGTCAGTTCGTGGGTGTAGATCAGATCGCCCAGGACGGTCGTGGACGGATCGAAAAGGACCTTCGGATCCAGGGCCAGCAGCCCACCTATGTCCTCGGTCGTGCTGCGGCCTTCGACCGATGCCAGAACCAGGCTGGACCAGGCGCCATACCAGCGGTCGGCCCCCAGGAACCGGAACCCCTGCCGCCAGTTCAAATCCGCCCGGACCGACGTCGTGGCCACCAGGCTGTCGGTGGCGGCCAGGATCACGGTGTAGGCGCCCTGACCCTTGCCCACGAATTCCCCATCCTGGTTGTAGTCCCCCTGGCCCTCGCCCACGAACAGGATCTGCCGGTCCAGGACCGCCGTGCGGCTGTTGTCCACCCGGTAACCAAGGGCCCAGTCGCTGAAGATCCTGTCCCAGTCACCCGACAGGTTGAGCCGCGCCAGCCGGGTGGTCTGTTCGGGTTGGTCGGGCTGAAGGATCCGGCGATACGTCCCCTCGCCGACCAGTCGCATGCCCGCGAATCGGCCCGTGGTCAGTCCGGACCGGACGGTGCGGCTGTCCCGCTGCAATTCCCACGTGCCGGCGTAAAGGGAATCGGCCAGGCCCCGCTCGAAATCGACCTGCCAGGTCAGGACCCGGCTCGGCGCCGAACCCAGGCCCACCGAGGTTTCTTCCAGGCGGAATCCCGAGGCCTGCCCCTGGGTGGCGGCACCATTGCGCCAGCGGCGGAAACCGTACCCGGCCCGGGGAACCACCGGCCCGACCTCCCAGCTGATCTCATGGGTGCGCAGGTCCCGCCGGATTTCCAGGGGGTCCTGCCCGTCGGTGGCTTCGGCGGTCTGAAGCACATGGTTTCCCCGGCCGCCCCACAATTTCCAGTCGGCGCTTCCCGCCAACTGGTCGGCCTTCAGTGAAACCCCATGACGGAGGGAACCCAGGTTTCCTTTCATCGTCAGACCCGTTTTGGGACCGCCGGTTGCCCAGGCTGCCTGAACTCCGGATTCCCGATCGTCCTGCTCCAGAAAGCCCGGCCGGCGCGCCCGGTCGGCCAGCCCCCAGTGATCGTAATCGAATACGGTCTTGTGCACCTGGAAGGGTTTGAACTCGGCATCCCGGCTCTCCCAGAACCCCATCAGATCCAGACGGCCGAACGACATGTCACCCAGGGCCAGGGGCAGCTCCCGCAACCCGCCGGTGAATCGTCCCGCGGCCCCCGAGTTGTCCTCATTGTCAAGGTCCGACAACTGGTTGAGATCCCGGTTCCCCGCATTCCATTCACCGGTCATGAAGACACCCGTGGTGTCTCCCATGACGGCCGTCAAGGTGGCGATGCTGTGGGATTCGGGCATGGGCAGGGGCCGGCCGATGAGGTAGCTGCCCTGCAGATCCCCCTTGTGGACAAAAACCTTGCGGCCGGTGGCCGTCAAACGGTCCAGATCGTAATCGCCCCGGCCCGGTCCGGCGTAGAACAGGGTCAGGTCGAAGCCTCCACCGACGGGATTGTGGACGTAGATGATCTTGCCGCCCTCATCCTGCTGATCGTACAACCCCTCCCCGGGAGCGGTGGCGGTGACCCCGTCGGCGATGGCCCGCAGGGGATCGTCTCCAGCCGCGGCCAGGATGGCCTCATCGTCTTCCCCCAGTTCGCCGGTGCGCAACCGGGCCGGGTCATCCTTTTCGCGAATCACCCGGGCCTTGAAATCGACGGGCAGGTCCACCAGGGGCAGGTGGAAGGCTGCGCCACCGCCCCCGCCGACCACGGTGCGACCGTAGGGGCCCTCCCCCTCTTCGTATTCGATGACGATGGTGGATTCGGCGGTGATCAGGCGACGGTAGGTGAAGGTCACCGTGCCGGCGACGTAGTCGATGACGTAATCCCGGTCCGCACCCCGGACCAGCGGCTGCCCGTCCAGGGTCACCCGTTCGGACCCGGCAATGACGAAAAGATTTCCCTTCGCAGCACTGCCGCCCAGGTAATACGGACCCTGGTTGGATTCCTGGCCCCGGATCTGCAGCGTGCGATAGAGTCCCCGGGGCGAACCGGCCAGAACCTCGGCGCTGAAATTTCCCGGTTCCGCCTCCAGGGAAAAACCCTGCAGCTTGCGCCGGTAGTTCCCGAAGGCCGTCCCGGTGCGGCCGGCCACGAAATCGCCCAGGGTGGCCTTCCAGTCGGGGGCCTCCATCTCCACCAGGACCTTGTCGATGTCGCGCAACTCTTCGGTATTGCCTTCGGGCACCACGGGCAGATTGTCGTCCGACAGGTAGGCGCGAACCGAAATATCACGCGTCAGTTGCCCCACGATGCTCAGGCGCAGGTTCTGGTCGACGGTCATTTCCCGGCGCGAGCCCGATGAAACCTGGACGGTCTTGCTGCCTGACACCTGAAGATTGCCACTGCGCCAGGCCTCCTGTTCCGCAGGCGCCGTGAACAAGGGCGCCGCCTCTGCCGCCGTCCCCGCGGCAGGAGCTGACCCGATGGGACGCAGGTCCCGCCGCGGCGTTACCGGAACCGGCAGGAAGCGGTATTCCACCATGACCAGGGCCTTGCCGGCGGGTGAAGCATCACCTGCGGGCTCGGGAGCCCGCCAATCGCGCAGGGGAATGATGATGCCCGAGCGCGCGCGGACCTTGTAGTCCGTATCCATCCGCCACAACCTGCCGTCGACGAAAAGCCGGACCGAAGAGGCTTCCACGAATCCGTGGGCCAGCTGGAGATGTCCGGATCCCGCAGGCATCAGCCTGAATTCGTTTTCGGTCAGCCGGGGGGCGGTGGCGGACCGGGGAGGATCAGCGGCCAGAGCTGTCCCGATCAACAGAGGGATAAGGAAGGTCAGACAGACCACACTCAGGGAACAGAGCCTGCCCCGCGGACAGCGCCGCATTACTCGTAGATGATCCGGTAGACCAGAATCGCGGAACGGGCGCGGTCCGTGACGGCCAGGATATCGGCCGGACCCACCGCCACATCCACCGGGGCCGTGGGCGTGCCCCGTAATCCGAAATCATCACCGATCGTGGGAACGGGCCGCAACCGACGGTCCAGGACATGGATTCTGCCATTGCCCTGATCGGCCACGAATACGTTGCCGAACTTGTCGGATGTCACGCCCTGGGGAAGAATGAAGGGGTTGTCGATTTCGAAGTCGCCGCCGACTGTGCCTTCGAAAAATCCCAGCCGGCCGTAATGGCACAGGCGGCGGTTGCCCCGGTCGGAAACGACAAAACCACCGTCGGGCAGAAAGGCGATTCCGCTGGGATCGGTGAACTGGTCGTCAAGAGTGCCCGGAGTCCCGACCCGCATCTGCAGGTTGAAAAATGTATCCAGCAGCAGGACCTGTTGCTGGGACACGTCGGCGATCAGCATTCTGCCGTCGCGATCCAGGGCGAAGCTGGATACCTGCGGGATGTGGGAAGGATCCACCTGACGGATGTCCACCACCTGGTCGAGCCAAGCGCCGTTCAGGTCGAACCGGAACACCTTGTTGCTGCCCGAATCCATGACCAGGACCTTGAAGCCGTCGACGACCACGTCCAGCGGCCGGTAGGGCCGGGCCGCCGGTATATCGAACTCGTACCAGACCAGCACGCCGGGATCGAGGCCGAAGACCTTGCCGCGCTTTTCGTCGCAGAAGATCAAGGTACCCTCCGGGCCGAAGGTGCAACCGGCCAGTCCCTCGAGGGGATAATAGAAAGCCGTCCGTTCGTTTTCGTAGGCATACATGAATTCGAGGTCGACCACGGTGGTCCCCGGACGGGGCGCGGCCGGCCTGTCCGCGGGGCCTGTATCCTGGGCCTGGCGGACCTGGGATCCCGATCCGGTGCCTGAAGAACAGCCCGCCAGTACCAGTAGCACGGCCAGCGACAACAAACCCCACCGGGGTGAATTGGTCCAGGAGCGGCCGTTTCCCCGGGGAAAAGTCATCAGAAGCTCCGGGAAACGACCCAGCGCGCGCCGGGATCCCTGAACGATGGCAGCATTTCCAGACCGACGTTCATGCCCAGGACCTCCGTCTCCAGGATTCCGTCATCCGGACCGGCGTTCAGAACGGCATCCACCACGGAAACCGCGCGGTTGACCACCGCGAACAGGATCATGAAATCGCGCCGGTCGTAGGCGCTGTTGCCGTCGGCCCGCAGCTTGGAATAACCGTCCTTGCGGTCCTCGTTGACCCATTGCCAGGCATCGGCGGAACTGATCGGGTCCGGCGGGGCCTCACCGAGGGCCCGGGCCTCCCGCGCCTGCGACTCCCAGTAGGCGTCACTGTCCATGTAATGCCCCACGTCCTGCCAGTAGGAATTTTGGTGCTCCCCGCTGGTTCCGGCGTAGATGCCCGCCCATTCCTCGGCTGAATCCATGCGCGCGTCGCCCTGGGCGTCGAAAACGAAATACGCGGTCCAGATGCCGACCTCGATGCCGCCCATGATGTAGGCCTTGGATTTCTGACCGTTGTAGAACTGGCCGGCGCCCGGCAGGACGGCCGACAGCAGGCCCGACTTGACCTTGTCCCCGAGGTGGGATGATCCCTCGGCCTCGGGCTTATCCTCCTCGGCGGCGGCGCCGCCCCCGAATTCGTCACTGAGCCCGTCGCCCCCGATCTGGCCGGAAGCCAGTCCCGTTCGGGCGCCGAGAATCAGATACTCGGCGCGCAGAAGGGAATCGTCCGCAGGCCGGGGGTTTTGCGCCTGGGCCGACGAAGGCACGCCCAAGGCGGCCAGGAACAGGACCGTCAGAACCGACAGTTTGATCGTCATCCGTATTCCGCCTGCAACTTCCTTCAACATCGGCCTCCTAGATTGGCCAGGGGTATGTAAGTGGACAAACAACCCGGTCAAAACGACACCGCCGCGCCGACGGCCCCCTTGTCCCAACCTCCGGGCTGGGCGAAGACCTGAACCTTGTGTCCGGCGACTTCCAGATCCTCGGCGGGACTGCCGCCCAGCAATCCGGAGAGATAGGCCGTCTGCACGACGCTGAACACCCGCAGACCGATGTTCACGTACAACCACCGGTCCCTGGTCTTGTAGGCGTCGTTGGAGGCGTCCCGCATCAGGCGGTAGGCCTCACGGTTCCGCGAAACCCAGGGGTGGTGCAGGTCCGCCGTGGTCCCGGTGGGCACATAACCATCCGGGGCATCGGGATTGTTGGGGTCGCTCGCCCTGGAATAATCGTCCCAGCCGAAAATGAACTGGTCCCACTTGCCCAGGTTTTCGTAGTACTCCCGGAAGTCATCCTCCTTGGTCACGAAAAGCGGAAGAAAGTGGAGATCGTCCAGGGTGATGAAATTGTGCCCTTCGGTGAACGAATTGAAGTAGGTATCCCCTTCACCCTGCCGGACAAAATCAGTGCTCACGTCCTTGTAAGCTTCCAGTAGATCCTCGTCCGAATAATGTTCGTCGGCGAAGGCGATGTATTCGTCCCTCAGGTCGGCGCCGTCACTGTGGTATTTGGAAACCTGGGTCCAGGCGAAGATATCGGCGGCCATCATGAAGTAGCCGCGGGTATAACCCATGTAGGCCTCGCCCGCGCCCGGCAGGACCAGGGAGAACAGAACCGGCCAGCCGCTTTTCCTGGAACCACTCGACTCGGAGATTTCCGCGATTTCAACGGAACCGGCTCCTCCGCCGATTTCACCCTGTTCGAAACGCTCGCCGGTCAGGGCCAGGGCTTCCCGCCCGTCCCGATTCAGCAACCAGGCCATCCTTTCGGCGCCGGAAGACTGGGCCAGAACAGGAACCGCGCACAGGGTGCAGGCCAAAACACATCCCAAAGCGATCATTCGAAATTTGGTCTGGAAAGGCATTGTATCCTCCCGGAAAAAACCGGCGGTCATTTTTCCACCGCCAGGGTCAAAGTCCTGATCTCGACGCCGCTGCCGGCATCGTATTCCAACCGGGCCAGGTACAAGCCGCTGGCAATCCCCGGTATGGGCAGCATGAATTCGTTGATGGAGCCGGGCGTGACCGGGATTTCCGCCTGGGCCACGCTTTCCCCTTCGAGGTTGTAGATCCAGATGTGGGCCGCACGGCTGCCGGCGCTGTAGAACCGCACCGTCACCTCGTCCGAAACCACGGGATTGGGGTAGAGAATCACCCGGTCGGTTTCCGCCGCTATCGGAGCGGCGGCGCCCAGACTGTTGGCCGTGCCCGCCGAACCACGCCGGTACGAACCGCCGCCGGGACCACGCCACTCGCTGGTCCGGGAATCCTCGGGTGCCGCGTTGAGCAGGTGGTAGGCCGCCAGACGGCCGTTCACGAACTGGCGCTCCAAAGGAGGCCCGGTATAGCCGCCGGGCGACACCAGCCACAACACGCGGCCGTCATCCGGACCGCCGACCGCCAGGGCGCCGGTCTTGCGGTCCCCCCAGCGCAACGGCATTTGGGGCAACAGACGCCCGGTGGCGTCAAGACCCACCAGGTGGCCGCCGTCGGTATTGAAATGGATCTCGTTGACGCCGTCGCCCGTGGCGTCCGCGACAACGATCGGTCCGGCGATCCGGGTCATGTCCGGCAACGGAAACAGATCATAGAAGCGCACAGGGAAACCGCGCAGGGCCACGCCGTCGGGCCGGAAGGCCAAAATTCGTTTTGCCGTCGCCAGCACCAGGTCGTCGTTCCCGTCGCCATCGACATCGGCGACGGCGGGGTCGGTTACCAGAGGTTCCACCACGCCGAGGACCGTGCCCGCATCGGCAACCGCCCCGTCCGGCTGAATCCTCCAGCATCCCAGTTCACCCGCGGAATCGAACACATGCAGTTGATGGCCGCCGGCGACCGCCACCACCGCGGTCCGGCAGGGCAATTCCAACGCTTCACGAACGAAGGGATGGAAGGCGGGCAGGGAACCCAGCCCATCCTCCAACTGGCGCACCAAATGCCAGCCTCCCCGGGAGATGACCGGAACCATATCGGTGCCGTCGGTGCCCGGGATGGGCGTCGCCACCTGCAACCCTGATCCCAACGTGGTGATCCTCAAGGAACCAAGCACGGCATTCCCGGATTCATTGAGAACATACAGACTGTCCGGATCAACAGGACACAGGATCCGTCGCGTATCGGTTCGCCAGACAAGTGGAACAGGTCCGCCGGCCAGGTTTTCCCCGACCTTAAAAGGCTCTGTTGCCGCCGGCGCTTCGTATTCGGGGAGATAGGTAACCCCAACCTTGCCGTCGGTGGTGCCCCAAACCAGATCCACGCCGTCATCGGCTCTGTCCCGCACGAAGGGAGATCCGCTCAGGGGAGCACCCAGGCTCTGAAAGGCGCCGGACCCTTCGGGTTTCCCCGGCACATCCGGCCACCCACCGCGAAACCCATTGGCCCAGACATGGAACAGGGCGGCCCGGTAATCGCCGCCGGACCAGTTTTCAGGCGCCGCCTCGGCGAAGATCAGGGCTTGTTGCTGGGCCCCGTACAAGGTTACCGGAGTCAAGGATTCCGGATCGATGGCCCTGGGTAACGTTTCCCGTTCCCCCCCTGACCCCAGGGACTCAAATTCACCAATTGGAGGCAATTCATGGGGAAAGCCCCGGCCGACCGCCCCCAGATCGCCCTTGAACTTCATCACGCTGGAGGAAAAAACCGTGCGCGGCCCGATCTCGCTGAGGGACAGGCCCGACCAGGATCGATCGAAATTGCGGCTCGAGGGGAATCCCTCCACGTGGAGAGTCTCGTAACCGGTCGGATTCCCGTTCAGGTCGAAACCGCCGAAGGGATCACGATGGGACCCGTACCACCCCAACACGTAGGCTTCGAGCACGCCGATGTCCTGGATGCCGTCCGCCTCGACCAGCTTCAACCCGTCGTTGAAGGAATTGATGGTGTTGTCTGGCAGTTGCTCCTCGATCCGGTCGGCGTTCACGTGCCAGACCAGCAGGCCTCCGGGGGGCATGAAATAATCGTACAGTCCGGAATTATCCCATTCCTCCAGCCGCTGACCGGCCAGGTAAAGCACAACCCCGGTGGTCTCATCCCTTTCAAAGCGGATGTCGTCGAAAGGGGTTTCACCCACATCAAATGGCACCCACCGGTTTTCCAGCAGGAACCACTCCCGCGGGGACAGCCCCGCCCGGTAGGCCTGGGGATAATCCGGATTGAAATCCCCCACCTGGTCGTACAGCCAATACTGGTCACGAGGCACGCCCACGGCCGGCAGGAGATAATCACCTTCCCGCCCGTCGAGTTCCCCCATTTCCAGCCAGCCGAGGAACCACTTGTTCCAGGCCGACAGCGAAGGCGGCAGAACACCCGTGGCCGAAATGATGAAGGTGTCGTTTTCAGCGGTGATGGTCCCCATGGTCACCGGCAGGTTGGTCCCCGAATCCATCAGGTCCCAGATACCCACCGAGGGCAATCCCGTGGAGGTGCTGTAGACATCCGGCAGCCCCAGCGCGTGGCCGAACTCGTGATAGAAGGCCGCCGCGATACTGCCGGGAAAATCATCCTGGTTGGTGGTCTCGGGAATGATGGAGCATTCGCTGAGCTTGCCCGGCTGGCCCTCCGGGTCGGTGCCGATCAGGTCGATCGGCTCGCCCAGGGTCACGAAAAAGGTGGGAATGTCGTTGGGCGAATCCCCGTTGATGTCGCTTTGCCAGTCGCTGCCCGCATGGACGAAAATGACATAGCCGAAGTCGTTGCTGTCACCGTATTCCGCCAGGTTGACACTGCCGTCGGCCTGGGTTTCCTGGTCCGCCTTGACCATCATGTCCTGCACCAGGCGTTCCAGGCTTTCCAGGGTCCAGAAATCGTCGGCGCCCGGTCCGTAATCGGCGACATCGGTCAGTTTGTAACTGGCGTCGTTTTCCTCGGGCAGGACCCGGCCCTCGATATGCAGCCGGCCGCCGGACATGAAGCGGTAGTACTCCGAAAGTCCCTGCAGATGGGCTTCGAAATAAGCCTTGTTCCGGGGCGGCGGATCCACTTCCAGGGGTTGGGGATCGGCCAGGGGTTCCAGAACGAAGTCGCCGCTCGGGTCGATCGTGGTCAGGTGGGGGTCGCGGTTGGTCTCGAAACCGATCCGGATGATCAGCACCCGCAAGGTGTCGTCGACCGCCTGGGCGCCCGCGGCGGATTTGTCCAGCAAAGCCTCGCCCAGGCCCCGGGAACGCAAGCGGTCCCGGCTCCTGGTGGACATATGCTGTTTCCCCACCAGATGGTGAATGATGTTCCAGCGGCGGGAATATTCACCCTGGCGCCGGAGTTCCCTTTCGATCCGCTGTGGTCCGTCGGGCAGGGCGCGGATCTCGTCCGTGGTCCAGCGCCGGGCCGGAATGTTTTCGTACCGTCCCGCTTGCTCCACGGCAAGGCACGGGACCGCACCGGCCGCAAGGATCGTCACGAGCACGAACACCGCGACCAGCGAATGATCGGCGAACACGAACCGGATCAGCCGGTCTCTGATGGATTTTCCAGGCTGCAAGGCCTTTCTCCTCAATCAGGGGTTAGGTTTGGCAGCCTAAATCAAAAACGGTAGCCGAAGGACAGCCTGCTGACCTTGGGCAATCCCCGGGCCTGCGGCACCGAGGCGAAGTCGAAGGTGATCGCCTGGCCGACCCAGCGGTCCATGTCCACGCCGAACCCGAAGGTCGTGTCGCGGATATCGCCGTAGGCGGCGCTCTTGTAACCGAACCTCACGTACAGGGAGCGCAAGTAGTTCCACTCGACACCGTACCCGAATTCCTCCTGGGCGGTGTCCAGTCCGAAACCGTAGTCCTCCTGGTCGTTGTCCCACTTGTAGAGCGGCGCCAGATAGTCCGCAACCACCAGAAGCCCCATGAACTCGCTGTGGTACAGGCTGAAGGCGATTCCCAGGGTGGCCTTGCGCGGCATGGGATCGCTCTGGTCGGCATCCACGTGCTTGATATCCGGACCCAGGTTGGCGACGGCCAGGCCGATATTCGAACGCAGGGAAGGGACCTTCCACAGCAGACCCACGTCCACCCCGAAGCTGTCGCCGCTGCCGCCGCCCTGGGGATCCTGGATCATCGAATCGTCGGACAGCTTGTCCCGGAAATATTTGACACCCAGACCCACACCGATGTTGCGCGTGACACGGACCCCGTAGTTCGCCCCGAAGGCAAACATGTAGGAGCTGAAAAGGCCTTTGGGATCACCGTTTTCGTCGGTGGCCTGCTGGTCCCCCATGTCCAGGTAGTTGAAATAGGCACCGATCGCCCCGGTGGAACCCATGGGGGCCGCGTACCCGAGCCAGGTTAGGCCGATGTCGTCAGCCAGGCCTTCAGCGAGGCGGGAATACATGACGTGCACGTCATGATCCTTGGGCCGCTGCGGCAGGAAGGCGAGTCCGCCGGGGTTCCACCACATGGACGTCGCATCCTGGGACAGGGCCGTGCCCGCTTCCCCGAGGGCGTTGTAACGGGCGCCGACCGGGAAACTGAGGTTGATGGCCCCGGCGCCGGAACCGGCCAAAGCCGCACCGGCCATGCCCATGACGAGAACCGCCAACAGGGCGGCCACCACAAAGATCCTTCTCATTTCCGAATACCTCCGGTTTTGTTGACGCCGCCGGCCCGAAGAAGCCCCGCGGCGGCGGTACTACCGCATGATGACGAGCTTGCCCGTCCTGGTTATATCCCTGCCCTGGCTTCCACCGCCAAGGCCTCTCAAAACAAACAGATAGGTACCATTGGCGATTTCATCGCCATGGTTGTCGCGGCCGTCCCACTCGAGAATGCGGGGACCCGCCTGGGAAAATTGCCGCCGCAGGGTTTTCAGCCTGTTTCCCGCCAGGGTATAGATCTCCCACTGGACCTCCATCGGGTCGCTGAGTTCGAATATCAATCGGCAGGGTCCGGCAGTCGGGTTAGGGAAAAGGGTGATCCGGTCGATTTCCGGAACCAGCGCCGGAACCACCTCGAAACTGAGCGTATCGGTACCCACGTTGCCCAGGGCGTCGCTGGCGTACAGGGACACCAGGTGGAGTCCCATTTTGAGATCGCCCGGCAGGGGGATGGACACCCGCCCCTGCACGTAGCTGTTGGCATCGTACGCGAAAGACCCGGTGACATCGGTCATGAACCCCGATTTGTCGAATTCCATCAGCAGCGAGTTGCCCGGCGTGGTTCCCAGGATGGAGATGCCGCTGGTGTCGGCCAGGGTCGCATTGAGGAGGGTGCCCGGGGATACCTTGAACCGGTTGTCCTCGAAGGCCAGGCCGATCTCGGGCCCGGTGACGTCATCGCTTGGACCGGTCGCCGAAACCACCGCCGGAACGTACTGCACGGCCGCGTGCATATCGTCCGGACTGCCGACCAGGGTGCGCAGACGGGCATCCTCGCCGTACCTGATCTTGGTCGGGACCTTGAAGTCGACCTTCAGGTCCCCCGCCCCCGCCACGCCCGTGCCGATGAAGACCGGCGAGCCCGCGGCGACATACGTGTTCCAGCGGGGAACCTTGACCGACCCGCCACCCGCGATCGAGCTGTCCCGCAGGGAATTAATGTAGCCCTGATCAAATCTCGCGTCTTGAGCCAGAAGATCGTAGTTGTCCCCGGGGCCGTACAGGAACTTGCTTCCGGCGGCACCCACGACGACCGATTGCAGGGCGCCCGCCTTCAGCGTATCGAGGCTGGCGGCGGCGTAGACCAGGTCGTCCTCCGGATTGGGCAGCCGCAGACCGGGATCCCCGAAGAAATTGTAACGCTGCGAATTGGACCGACTGATGACGTATGTGTTTTTCGCCAGCATCAGCGCCTCGGCTGGGGTGACTGTCGCCAGGACATGGCGATCCGGATAGAGGTTCGAGAAAAAGGCGTTGGACAGATGTTCGTTCGGGGTGATGAAACTGACCTGGCTGGCACAAATGGCGCCGATGCCGCCCCCGTTCCCGGCCAGGACGAACTGCTCGGCCATGGACAACCGGCTGGTGCTGTCGAAGACCCCCACGTCGCAACTGAAGGCGATGAAGACCGGACGCTTCATGCCGTTGGTCAGGTTCGTGATATCGCTGGACTGGAAGATCTGTTCGTCCGCAAGGTTGTCCTCCGCGCCGTGACCCACGTAATAGTAGATGGTGGCGCCCCGGCTCAATTCATTGTTGATATCCCCCCGCATGGCGGGTTTGACCCGGGACGAAGGAGGAAAATCGTAGGCCACCCCGTACACTTTCTGCACATCGAGGGAGACAGGCAGCAGGTTGTTGCTGAGAACCTCGGCCTGGACCGTATGTTGATCCTCTCCCAAAACAGGGTCGGGCCAGGTGCTGAACTTCACACAATCGTCCGCGGTGAACAGGACCCGGTTGCGCCACAGCCCTTCCTCCGGCGAACGTGAGTACCGGATGGCCCGATCCACCAGGTCCCGGGCTTCGCCCAGGGAGCTCGCGGGAAGACGGCCACAGGCAAGATCCGGAAGGTCGGGAGAAACCCAGGTGCCCGATTCGAACGAAACCAGCCCGTCATCCGTCGCATAGGCCATATCGCCATAGGAGGAAGGAATAACCGGGTAATTCGTGCGCAAAACCGTGGGCAGGAAATCAAAGAGTTCAAACGCGGGATCGGGATCCCTGTAGTGGCGGAAATCCCGGCTGGTGTTGCCCAGGAAGCAGACGAACCGCAGGCGGTGCCCGCCCTGCTCGAACACATGCTTCAGGTAATTGCGGATCGCGTGGACGTCCTTCTGGCCACCTGAAAAATTGTCGTAGATGTCGTTGGCCGAAACATGGGTCGCACGGGGCGAAGCCACTCCCGGCAGATTGGTGGAATGGAAATCCGCCAGATCGCGGGCGGGGTCTTCGAACTGGCCCGCATGGACAACGATGTAGTCCCAATCCACGGGGTTGCTGCGCAGGGAGACGGGGTTGGTGCGCCGTCCCGAATCCACATTCAGCAGGTCGCCGGGCACCGCGGCCACGAAATGGCGGTCTGTCTCCGGTTCCCGGACGAAACCGTAGGTGAAGATCGCCGGGGCTTCGGTGTCCGCTGTTCCCGTATAGGCCGTGGCCGCAGCGGGGTCGGAAACCTCCCACATCAGGGGGGTGACGCCCGCCGGCGCGGTGAGTTGCAGATCCACCGCCGTACCGGGCACCGCCACGTGTTCCCCCCAGTGGGCGAATTCCAGCTGTCCCGGCCGGTCGGTCAGGTCCAGACCCGCCCAATAGAATATGTCGTAACTGTCCAGGGCCAGCGCCAGGGTGGTCGCACCCGCGTTGTTGTTGATGTTCTTGAGGGTGATGCGATTCAGCCCGGCTGTGACCGACTGGGAATCGCCGATGATCCGCAGGCGCAGGGAATCGTTCTGCGCGGACCTGTTGAAGGTAACGGTCCCCTGATTGGCCTGGTCGTCATTCAGCCAGCCGGCCGCTTCAAACACGTAGGACCAGGTCGTCCGCGGATAAACACCCGCCAGATCGATTACGAAACGTGCGCTCGACCCGGGCACGGGCGTCCGCAGCGTAAAGGATTCGGGACGAGACGAGGTGATTGTGTTGTCCCAGGCCCAGTTGTCTTCGAAATACCCGGCGGTGTCCCGGACCTGACGTTCCTGGTGCAGACGCAACAGGGCGTCCGGTACGGCTTCGCCTCCGGTGGGCACGGCCTCGACGGCCGGCACCCTGCGGGGGGCGCCGGGTAGGGGCGACGGCGTGGCCGCCGCCTCCCAGGTCAACCAATAGGTCGCATGGCCGGCGAAGGGATGATCGTAGTGGGCGTCCCTTCCCGCTTCGGGATCCAGCCGGTCGGTCCAGGCGCTGGTCGGAACACCGTAGAAGCGGATTTCATCGTCCAGGTTCCACTCACCGTCGCCGCCGTCCCGGACTTCGATGGCCACTTCGTTCAATTCCACACGTTCGCTCTGGAGGGAATCGGGCAGGCCCGCATCCGCGGCCAGGGCCAGGCCGCCGCCCCGGTAGAGGCGCAGCTTGTCGGGATCGATATCGCTGGTGGTAACTCCGTAAATGAGCAGTTGCTGTCCCGTCAGCCGGTACAGGCCGCTGCGGGAGACATCGAGTTTGACCCAGTGCGCCGTCAGGGCGAAAGGATCAAAAGCCTGGGCCTTGGCAACGTTTCGACGGGCCAGGGCGGCCTGGCGGCCACCCCGGGCCAGGGCCCGGAACAATTCGGCATTCAGGAGGCCGGCCGGAACGACTTCGTTCCAGCGATCCTCCTGGCCGGAGGCTTCGAAATCACGGGCCAGGTTCAATTGCCGGCGTTGGGCGGCGCTGGACGGGTGGCTGATTTCCACGGTGATGCCGGCCAGGACACCGCCCTTGACTCCGAGGGAAACCATCCCGCCCACGAGGGGCACGGACCGGTGGACCGCGGGGTCCCCCATCGTCACCAGGTCGCCTTCGACCAGGGCCTCGCGCGGTTCGCGCCACCATGTGACGTCGAACACCCTGGCGAAAACCGGCTGCCGCGTGGGCACGGCCAGGGACAGGCTGAGACCGGGAGGCAACAGGCGCGGATTCTCGGAAAATTCATCTTCCACGCGCCGGGGCAGGGCCCACTTCAGATCTTCATCGGCAAGGGACTGCCAGTCGGCCGGAGACTTCAGGACGGGGAAATCGATCCGCACCACCGATTGCTCGGAGCTGGACGAAAGGAGACGGACACGGGGCGTCCCCATTTCCGCGGACTGCCCGACCGGCTCGGCGGCCATGGCTGCGGCCGGCGAGACCACGGACAGGACGACGAAACAGCCGACAAAAATCGCCACCTGCCAGACCAGGGTTTTCGGACCCAACTCGCGTCCGTGCGGCAGAAGGCCGGTGTGGGTGGGAAACAGGAATCGATCGCGGCCCATCCGGCCGAGTTTTTGAAATAGATTTTCCAAATCGGGAATCATGCCGAATACTCCTCCGACCACGGCCGGCCAACTGGAAAAAGGCATCAATAACAGAATGACAAGGCTTGCCAGGCCGCCCCCCAATTCCAGCCGCCAATCGGGATGGTCGTAATGGGGAACGACATCCAGCACGGCGTGGGAAGCCAGGCCCGCCGCCGCGCCCAGGTAGACGTTGCCCGTCACACCGCCCGCCAGGGCACCCGCAGCGAAATGGGTGAACAGGCACATGGGCGCCCTACTCCTTGTCTTCGCCGGAGGTGGAAATCTTTTCGGCTTCTTCGGGAAGCATGATGGGGATGTTTCCATCTACCCGATAGCGCACCGAGCAGGCTTGGCAATAGAGCCAGGTGTGTTCGTCGTCGGGCGTCACGGAACCGCGGCACACGGGACAGGCCAGGATCGCAAGCAACTTCGGGTCGAGCATCAACCGCCTCCTGAGGGGATTGCCAGCATTACGACACTATTCGGGCGCTAATTCGGGCGCCATTGTAATACGTCCGGGAAAGGTTGCAAACAGACCATCGCTGTCGGGCAAAGAAATACCGGCCCCATCGCCTGGCATGACCGGGTCGGCTTAGGTGAGAATACGGGTTGTCGAAGAGGTTGGCATGAGGATAGTACAACATTTCCACCCCCAAGTCAACCCTGCGAGCATCCCTCCAAGCATTCCGCCAGAGCTCAACCCTTGCCGGATTCCTCGAAAACGCCGATATCCAGGAATTTCTGCAGCCTGTGGTCGAGCAGTTCCTGCGTGGGGAATTTCTCGAGTTCGGCCAGGGTGTCGAGGATGACCTTCTTGATTTCCAGGCTCATGCCCTGGTGATCCCGGTGGGCACCCCCCACGGGTTCATTGATGATGAGATCCACGACCCCCAGCTTCACGGCGTCGGCAGCGGTCAGCTTCATGTTCTTGGCCGCTTCCTTGCTTTTGGCGCCGTCGCGCCAGAGGATCGCGGCGCAGCCTTCGGGGCTGATCACCGAATAGATGGAATTTTCCAGCATGAAGATGCGGTCGCCCACGCCCAGGGCCAGAGCGCCGCCGCTGCCGCCCTCGCCGGTGACGATGCAGATGATGGGCACCGGCATGTCGGCCATCTCGCGCAGGTTGCGGGCAATGGCCTCGGCCTGGCCTCTCTCTTCGGCACCCACACCGGGATAGGCGCCCGGAGTGTCGATGAAAGTCACGATCGGCCGTTCGAAGCGCACCGCCATTTCCATCAGGCGCAGGGCCTTGCGATAACCCTCGGGGTGGGCCATGCCGAAATTCCGGCGGATGTTGCTCTTGGTGTCCCGGCCCTTCTGGTGTCCGAGAATCATGAGTTGCCGGTCACCCAGGGTGGCCATGCCCGCGACGATGGCCTCGTCGTCCCGGAACATCCGGTCGCCGTGCAGCTCCACGAAATCGTCGAATATGTAGTGGATGTAGTCGTTGGTCGTGGGCCTGCGGGGATGACGGGCCAACTGCACCCGCTGCCACGGCTCGAGCTTGGCGAAAATCTCCTTGCCCAGCTTGCTGGCCTTGGCCCGCAGACGCTCCACGTCTTCGGCCACATCCACGCCGCGGACCGAGGCGGAATCCTGCAGGGTCTGGATCCGTTCCTCCAACTCCACGATGGGCATTTCGAAATCCAGCCAGAGTCCTTTTTTCTTCCAATCCATCTGGTTGCCTTTCAGCGGCCGGCAGGCCATTTCTGCGCACGGTCCGTCCGGCGCGGAACCCTTACGGGGATGTGGGATTTAGGCACTTCGACCCTTCGGTGTCAAGATTTATGGGACCCGGCCCCATCATCCATGGTCATAAACATTTATGCCCTTTACGTTAACGAATTCCTTCAGGCCGTAATGGGACAACTCACGCCCCAGCCCGCTGTTCTTGACGCCCCCGAAGGGCATGCGCGGATCCGATTTGGTGATACTGTTGACGAACAGGGTGCCGGATTCGACTTTTCGGGCCACCTTCTCCCCCCTGGCCAGATCCCGCGTCCAGACGCTGCCGCCCAGACCGAACTCGCTGGCGTTGGCCAGGGCAATCGCCTCGGCCTCGTCTTTCACGGTGATGACCGGGGCGATGGGTCCGAACACCTCTTCATCCACCAGGCGCATTCCAGGGCGGGTATCGGCCACCACGGTGGGCGGGAAGAAGCAGCCGGGGCCAGGCAGCCTTTCGCCGCCGCATAGGATACGGGCACCCATGGCCACCGACTGGGCCAACTGTTCCTCGAGTTCGGTGACGGCGGCCGGGTTGACCAGGGAGCCCACCTGCGTGGCCTCGTCCAGGGGATCGCCCACCTTCATTTCGGTCATCAGCTCGGTAAATCGTTCGGTAAATGCTGCGGCGATTTCTTCGACGACGATGAAACGTTTCGACGCGATGCAACTCTGGCCGGCGGTGAGCATGCGACCGGTGACCGCGCCCCGGGCCGTGAACTCGATGTCCGCGTCCTCGAGCACGATGAAAGGGTCACTGCCCCCCAGTTCGAGCACGACCTTTTTCAGGTTCCGTCCGGCTTCGGCGCCGATGTGACGCCCCACCTGGGTGCTGCCGGTCAGGGACACGCCCTGCACGATGTCCGCGGCGATGAGGGCGGACACGGTTTCGTAGTCCGGCACGATGGTCCGGAAGACGTCGGCGGGGAAACCGGCCTGCACGAAGGCATCCTCGATGGCAAAGGCACAGCCGGTGACATTGCTGGCGTGCTTCAGCAGGCTGGTGTTGCCCGCCAGCAGACCCGGCACCGCAAAGCGCAGCGCCTGCCAGAAGGGGTAGTTCCAGGGCATGATGGAAAAGACGACGCCCAGGGGCTGAAAGGTGACCGTATGCCTCAGGCCGTCGGCCTTTACGGTTTCGTCCGCCAGCCAGGCGGCCGCGTTGGCCGCGTAAACCTCGGTCATCCAGGCGCACTTTTCGATTTCCGCCCGCGCTTCGGTAATGGGCTTGCCCATTTCGGTGGTGATCAGAGCGGCCCAGTCATCCCCGTTGTTCCGCAGGACCGTGGCCAGCTTCTCGAAGAAAGGCACCCGCTGGACGACTGTCCGTTCGCGCCAACCGCCAAAAGCCGTGTGGGTTTTCCGGGCCGTCTCCCACACCTCTGCTGAAGCCATGGTCTGCCAGGCGCGGATGACTTCGCCGGTGGCCGGGTTGACCGTCTTGAATTCCATGACGTCTCCTTGACGGGGCCGGAAAACACGACCCGCGGCTGGACTGCCTAGCCCCGACCCATGAACCGTTTCTTGCGTTCGATGGGCGCCGGCAGCACGGTCCCCAGGCAAAGTTTCTCGGCGCCGGGCACCTGGCGCAGCAATCGCAGGCTGTCCAGGGTCAGGGCGATGTTCCGGTCTCCTGATTTCAGGAGCCAGGACTTCCCGTCCCGTTCGACGGATATGACCAGCGGCACCGGGCGTGCCAGCGTGGGCTCAGGAGCCATTTCCGGGTCCGGGGCATCGGGGTCCACCTCGCCGGTCTCCTCGACGGGGGCCTCCTCCTCCTGGCACAGGGGCCGCAGCGGCGTGGGCTCGCCGTATTCCTCGAACAGACCGGCCAGCCCCTCCATGCCCGAACGCCCGGCGCTGTCGAGATCGATTTCCAGGAAGATGTCCCGGACCCAGGTTCCCAGGACCTCGTCGATGCGGGTCATCCGGTCGACGACGATTTCCCGGCTGCCGTCGCTGCGCACCTGGACGCGTCCGCCGACCACCAGGATGGAATCGCTTTCGACCAGGTCGGCGGCCTCTTCGTAGAGCCGGTTGTAGACCGTCAGGCTGATGACGCCGCTGGTGTCCTCGAAGTTCGCCCGGGCGTACACGCGTTTGTGCCGGTCGCGGTGCTTGGTGTGGGCGGTGATCACACCCACCAGATCGACCCAGGTGCCCTCGCCCCGCTGGTGGGCGCCGGCGGCGGATCCGGTCGGCAGGCTGTCGATGAGTTCGCCGTACTCCTGGAAGGGATGGCCGGACAGGAAGAAGCCCACCGCCTGGCGTTCCTTGCTCAGCTTGTCCAGGGGGTCGAAAGGTTCGCAGTCCTGCAGGACGGGCTTGAGCACTTCGGCCACCGCGGTGCCGCCGAACAGGGACGCCTGCCCCCCGGCCCGGTCGCGGGCGGCCTGTTGGCCGAAGGCCAGGGCACGGTCCAGGTTGGCCAGAAGCTGACAGCGGTGACCGGGCAGCCTGTCCATCGCCCCGGCGTTGATCAGGCCTTCCATGACCTTGCGGTTGACCTTCTGCAGATCGACGTTTTCGCACAGGTCGAACAGGTCGGTGAAGTCCCGGTCGAGTTCACTGCGGCAGGCGGCGATCACGTCGATGGCGGCCGAGCCGACCCCCTTGACCGCGCCCATGCCGAACACGATGTCGCCGTCGCGGACGCCGAACTCGCTACGCGGCCGGTTGATGTCCGGCGGGCAGATGCCCAGCCCCAGGGCCTTCACCTCGTCGATGAGCTGGGTGATGCGTTCGGATTTGCGCATCTCCGTACTCATCGTCGCGGCCATGAATTCGGCCGGATGATGGGCCTTCAGCCAGGCGGTCTGGATGGAGAGCAGGGCATAAGCCGCACTGTGGCTCTTGTTGAAACCGTACTGTGCGAAGAACTCCATCTCCTCGTAGATTTCCTGGGCCGTGCGCAGGTTGTACCCGCCCGCCTTGGCGCCGTCGAGGAACTGGACCTTCAGTTCGGCCATCATGTCGAGCTTCTTCTTGCCCATGGCCTTGCGCAGGGTGTCGGCCTGACCCATGGTGAAGCCGCCCATGGCCGAGGCGATCTGCATCACTTGCTCCTGATACAGGATGACCCCGTAGGTATCCTTCAGGATGGGCTCGAGACAGGCGTCCTTGAACTCCACCTTCTGCCGGCCGTGCTTGCGTTCGACGTAGACCTTGTCCATGTCCGCGCCCAGCGGCCCGGGCCGGTAGAGCGCGCAGATGGCGGTGATGTCGTCGTAGCCGGTGGGCGCCATCTTGCGCACCAGTTCCTGCATGCCGCTGCTTTCCAGCTGGAAGATGCCGACGGTGCGGCCCTCCTGCAGCAGCTTGAAGGTGGCGGGGTCGTCGGTGGGGATCTCCTCGGCCTTCATCCGCGTGCCGGTCTCTTCGGCGATCAGGTTGAGCGCCTTGTCGATCACCGTCAAGGTGCGCAGGCCCAGGAAATCCATTTTGAGAAGGCCCAGCGCCTCGCTCATGTTCATGTCGAACTGGACGGTGATGTCGCCCTTGGTGCTCTTGTACAGCGGCGCGTGTTCGATCAGCGGCGACGGCGTGATCAGCACCCCGGCGGCGTGGATACCGGTGTTGCGGTTGAAGCCCTCCAGGACCTGGGCGTTGCGCATCAGCATGGCGTGTTCCTCGGACTCGCCGGCGACGTCCTTCAGCCCCGGCGCGGTATCGAGGGCCTTCTGCAAAGTGATGCCGATCTCCTCGGGCACCATCTTGCTGATGCGGTCGCTTTCGGGAAAACTGAAGTCCAGGACGCGGGCCACGTCCTTGATCACCGCGCGGGCGGCCATGGTGCCGAAGGTGATGATCTGCGACACGTTTTCCCGGCCGTACTTCTTGGCCACATATTCGATGATGTCGCCGCGCCGCTCGTAGCAGAAATCCACGTCGATATCCGGCATGGAAATGCGCTCGGGATTCAGGAATCTTTCGAACAGCAGTTGGTGCCGGATGGGGTCGATGTCGGTGATGCCCATGCAGTAGCAGACCAGGCTGCCGGCGGCTGAGCCGCGCCCCGGGCCCACGGGGATGTTCATACGGCGCGACGCGTCGATGAAGTCCCAGACGATCAGAAAATAACCCGCGTACCCCGTTTGCTTGATGACACCCAACTCGTAAGCCAGGCGTTCCTCAAGCTCGGGCGTGATGCTTTCGTATCTGTCCTTGAGGCCTTCCCGCGCCAGGTGCTCGACGTACTGGTCCGGGTTGTCGAACCCCTCGGGCAACGGAAACTTCGGCAGCAACAGGTTCCCCAGCTGCATCTCGAAATCCACCATGTCCGCCACCCGCAGTGTATTCTCTACGGCTTCGGGCCAGTCCTGGAACAGGGCCAGCATTTCCTCGGTGGATTTGAAATAGATTTCGGGCGTATTGCTGCGCCAGCGGCTGGGATCGTTCAGCGTCTTGCCCGTCTGCAGGGCCATCAGGATGTCGTGGGCTTCGTGGTGGTCGCGGTCCAGGAAGTGGCAGTCGTTCGTGGCGATGATTTGGCAGCCCACCTCCTTTGCGACTTCGGGCATGAGCTGCCGGATGCGCGCCTCTTCCTCTATGCCGTGGTTCTGGATTTCCAGAAAATAGTTGTCCTTGCCCAGGATGTCGCGGTAGGCGGCCGCGGCTTCGACGGCAGCTTTCACGTTGCCGGTGCGGAGGTGGAAGTTGGGTTCGCCGCTCATGCAGGCCGACAGCCCGATGATGCCCTCGCTGTGCTGGCTCAGAAGTTCACGGTCGATGCGCGGCCGGTAGTAGAACCCCTCGAGATACCCCTGGCTGGACAGCTTGACCAGGTTCCGGTAACCCGTGGCGTTTTGCGCCAGCAGGATCATGTGGTAGCTCTTGTTGCGCTTGTCGCTGGTGCGGTTGTGGCGGTCGCCGGTGATGTAGGCCTCGGTGCCGATGATCGGCTTGATGCCTTCCTTCTCGCAGGCCTTGTAGAACTCCACGGCTCCGAACATGTTGCCGTGGTCGGTCAGCGCCAGGGCGGGCTGCCCCAGGTCGGCGGCGCGCCTGGCCATGGCCCCGGTCTTCATGGCGCCGTCGAGCAGGGAATAGTCCGAATGGTTGTGCAGATGGACGAAGTTGTTCGGTGGTGCGTTGGCTGCCATGGGTGGATGTCGCGTTTCTGTGATTTGTTATGGCTCAAGCCGGACCGGGCCGGGCGAACTGACGCTAGCCGACAGGATAACCCGGATCAGGGGCAAGCTCAACCTGTTGGGTAAAAATTGGTGAAATGGGTGCGAATTGGGGCTGGGATTGAGGAAAAGTCAGGATATCCGGGGTTGCCCTCGGATTTCTCTCCAAATAATCAAATTCCTGAAGGGGTCTATGCAGGAATGAAGCCGGAGGGCTTCTACTCCCGGCAGTCGATCATGACTTCAGCCTCGGCCTCGTTTTCGGCCCCGTCGGCGGCCTTCAGATGCAGGACATGGCGACCGGTCCCCAGGGCGTCGGGCAACTCGACAAGGATCCGGCTCCGCGGCATATCCGGTTCCACGATGATGGCCTGCCCATCCAAGGTGGCGGAAATGGTTCCCGCAGCGATCCCGGAACCGAGATCCAGCAGATCCACCGGAAAAATTTCCCAGCGCGGAAGGGTCACGCCGTGGGCCTTGCCACGAGGATCGGCCGCCACGACGATCACCGTGTCGGCCGGAAAAACCAGGGGTGCGGCCACATCGCGAAACACGGCGTGCAACCCGGGACTGGACAAGGCAAACCTTTGGTAGGCCCCCTCCATTTCGGCAGCCATGATTTGCGCGGCCGGTCTCCATTTACCCCGGCTCCACCGGTAGACCCCGACCGCGGGATCCTTCTCCGGGGGCAAGGTGTCGGCCACCGCGATCACGGGGCCCGTCAGTTCGACGAGAACCGCCGCGTCGATGGGCCAATCGGCGGCCAGGTAACGGGCGGCGGGCCCGACAAGCTCCAATCCCTGGCGTCGGGCACGCTTCTTCTGGTCCTCACCCAATTCCTCCGCGACAGTGGCCAAGGTGGTCGGGGCCAGGACCGGATCTCCCTGCCCCGCATCCAGGCGGCGCACCAATACGCCATCACAAGTAACATCAATCAATGGACGCAAGTTGTTACTGGACAATGAATCAACGACGACAATAACCGGGTCAACCACCCAGGATCCACCATTGGAAGACTGGGCAGATTCCATTTCCGCCGCCAACAGGGGAATCTGGACCGAGGTGGTGTTGCCGGCGAAGTCGGAGGCCGTAATTTCCAGTTTGTGGGGGCCGGCGGCAAGCCCCACCCCATCCGCACCCAGATACCAAGGGTCACCTTGACGACCGGTCAGGGAATTCCCGGCCCGCCGGTGCAGCCAGCGGTCCCGGATCCCCGGCACCTCCAGCCACTCCAGGCGCTGCAGGCTGTTCTCGGAAAACTCGTAGCGATCATTGCGGCAACTGTAGACCACTTCGCCGTCCAGTTTCACCTCGATCAACCAAGGCTCCAGTTTGTGGCCGCGGACATCACTCGCATCGATGATCTTGGCGGCGAAAGCCACCGGACCGGAAATCCGAAGCGGCGGCTGCTCCCCGGACAACCCTCTGTTCCTATCCGGCTTCACCAACCGGGCATCAGGACCGCCGTCTATCCTGCTGCGAACATCCGCCGGCACGGCGCGCACCGCATGAATGACGGGGGCAAAGGTGTCGGGCACAGCGAATCCCATGGCCAACGGATTGACGGGACCATTGACCGCATCCCGCACCTCGAAATGCAGATGGGGACCATTGGTCCCGCTTTCTCCAGTTAGCCCCAGGACATCGCCGCGGCGTACCATCAGCTTGCCGGGGGCAAGATGCAGCTGCGCCCGATAGGTTCCACCGGCCGTCTGCTCGGCGCGGACCAGGGCCCGGATCGGATCATTGAACCGCGACAGGTGCGCGTAGACGTAGGTGCGCCCCGACTCCCCCAGCAGGTAGATCGCCCGCCCGTAGGCGTTGGACGTGGCCCGGACCCGCACGATGGAGCCGTCCTCGGCGGCGCGCGCCGCGAAACCTGTCTTCGATTGCGTCTTGAGATCCAATCCGGCGTGGAACCGTCCGGAACGGTATTCCATGAAATTGCTGGTCAGGTAGCGGGTGGGAAGATCGAGAGGCCACAAAGGGTCGGCCACTTCGGCGTCGGCCTCAACCCCGCCGGCGGGCCAGGCCGCGCAAGCCAGCCAAAGCCATAAACAGCACCCTAAAGCCTTGCGTCCGGTATATCTGTTTCCGAGCCATTGCATTGCGGTCCAACCTCCATGTTGCCGATTCGAGCCTTCAATCTACTCTTTCAATCAGAAGGCGACAAGGGCCCTCTGATCGGATACACTCCGAACAGGAAGGAACCTTGAATACCCTCTTTGCAAAAGAACGTTCCGGAACGCCCCGTTAGGACCAACAAGAACGACACCAACGGGCCAACCTCTGGAGGGACACATGGAAGTGAACACCAGCCACTGGGTTGATGACCAGGGCAGCATCCCCACCCCCACCGGCCGCACTTTTCTCCTCGACACGAACGTCCTGCTCCACGACGCCGAAAGCCTTTCCGCGTTCGCCGAACACAATATCGTGTTGACGGTGGACGTGCTCGAGGAGCTCGATCGCTTCAAGCGCGGCAACGACGAACGGGGGCGCAATGCGCGCCAGGTCATCCGGACCATCGACTCCCATCGCGACGGCAAACCCCTGAGCAAGGGCGTGGATCTGCCCGGCGGCGGCAGGCTCTACGTTTTCGTCAAGAGTTTCACGGACTTCCTGCCCCGCGGCATGGACAAGAACCTGCCGGACAACCGGATCCTGGCCGCCGCGTGCGCCCTGGTCAAGGCGGGCGCCGAGGTGTTTTTCGTCACCAAGGACATCAACGCGCGGGTCAAGGCCGATGCCCTGGGCATCCAGGCCCAGGACTACCTGAACCGGGTCGTCAATTTCGACGAGCTGTATTCCGGCTGGAGCGAACACGAGGTCCCCGACGAGTTCATCAACAAGTTCTACCAGGGGGAACCCGTCCAGATCGATGCTGAATGCTGCCCCAACGAAGGCGTGCTGCTCAAGGCCGCTTCCAATCCCAAACAGACCGCCCGGGGCTTGTTCCGGGCCGACTCGGGCATCATCGAACCCCTGCAGCACGGCGACAGCCACCCCTGGGGCCTGTCCGCCCGCAACCTGCAGCAGCATTTCGCACTCGAGCTTCTGTTGCGGGAGGACATCCAGCTGGTGACCATGCTGGGCCAGGCGGGTACGGGCAAGACCCTGCTCGCGCTGGCGGTCGGGTTGCAGCTGGTGGCCGAGGAGAAGCGCTACCGCCGCATCATGGTCTCGCGCCCCATCATGCCCCTGGGCAAGGACATCGGCTATCTGCCCGGCACCAAGGACGAGAAGCTCACCAGCTGGATGCAGCCGGTCTCGGACAATCTTCAGTACCTGGTGGATCCCAAGCTGGAGCAGACCGGGGACAAGGTGCAGTACCTGTACGATACCGGGGTCGTCGAAGCCGAAGCGGTGACCTACATCCGCGGCCGCAGCCTGCCCAAGGTCTACATCATCATCGACGAGGCGCAGAACCTCACGCCCCACGAAGTGAAGACCGTGGTCAGCCGCGCCGGCGAGGACGCCAAGGTGATCCTGACCGGGGACGCCTATCAGATCGACAATCCGTACCTGGACGCTTCGTCCAACGGACTGACCTACCTGGCGGAGAAGTTCAAGAATGAGCCGATCCACGGCCACATCACCCTGGCCAAGAGCGAGCGCAGCCCGTTGGCCAGCCTGGCGGCCGACCTGCTTTGAGCGGGTCGTAAGGAAATAATCTACTCGGAGTCCGGACTGCCGGCCTGATTGATGAACTCCTGGCGCAGCTGCCCCAACAGGCAGGCGTTGGCCCTCTTGACGGCCTTGGTCAGGTGTTCGTTGACCAGCTCCTGGTCCTGCCGCGCCGTCACCGTGACATACTTTTTGGCCTCGTATTCCCCCAGACAGGATTTCTGCCACAGGACGTTGCCGGTCTGGTCCTTGAGGGTCATGCGGACCTCGGCTTCGGCCCTGTTTTCGGTGGGCACCGGCACCGCCAGGATGGCCACCGCCGCCAGGGCCGCCGCCAGCTTGGTCCGATGGGACCCGTCGCTGCCCAGGGCCATGCCCGCGCCCGCGCCCAAGGCTCCGGTCAGCAGGACCGAGGCCTTCGAACGCTCCAGGCGGCAGGACATGGACAGGACATCCACCGACAGGATGTAGTCCGCCTGTGAATGCAGGGGCACCAGTTCCACCAGATGGGTCTGTTCCAGGTCCTGCGCCAAGGCTTCGGCGTAGATCTGAGTGGCCGGCACTTCCCAGGCCTCGTCGCTGGGATAGGTGATGCCGAAAAAATGACCCTGCCCCTGACGTTGCTCCAGGGGCCGCATGTCGGTGACGGTGTCGATATACAGGCCGGGCATCTTCAGGTTGCGCAGCTGGAAATCGATGGCCTCGTCGGGATAGACGAAGGTGATCTTGTCCGAACCGCAGGAAGAGACCCCCAGAACGACCATCAGGATCAACAGGGTGAAACCCGAGCGGCGAAACAAGGTATTCTGCGTCAAAAGACTGGTCATTCGGTAACTCCTGGAACTAATCCGACCATCAAGGCACGTGGCATAATATTACGGTCCCGCTGGCCCGCAAGCCAGCCCCGGCCCCCACTTTACGCAGTGACTTTCTTCCCGAACCGCCAGACCACGGCCACCACCGCCCCAACCCCGAACGCCAGGGACAGCCACGGCGAAAAACCGAATCCCACCGGCAGATACCCGCAAACAGCCGCAATCGCCGCCACGGTCACCGCGTAGGGCATCTGGGTCTTCACGTGGTCGACGTGGTCGGATCCCGAAGCCAGGGAGGACAGGATGGTGGTGTCGGAAATGGGTGAACAATGATCCCCGAAAACCGCCCCCGCCAAAACGGCGCTGACCGCCGCGAGATGAATATGCAGGGCGGTCGCCGCGGGCAGCCCCGCCTCCACCGGCAGCGCGTGCCCCAGCGGGTAGACCAGGGGCATCAGGATGGCCATGGTACCCCAGCTGGTGCCCGTGGCGAAACTGACGGCGGCCGCCAGGACAAACACGACCAGCGGCAACAGGCGGGCCGACAGCACCTGCCGGCTGACCTCGACCAGGTAGTGCGCGGTACCCAGCTTGTCGCAGATGGCGCTCAGGGACCAGGCCAGCAACAGGATGGTCACGGCGATGACCATGGCCTTGACCCCGTCGATGAAACCGTCCAGGGCGTCGGAAAGGGAAAGCCGGCGCGAACCGACGACCAGACCGATGGCCAACAGGGCGCCGATCAATGCCGCCCAGGTCAACACCGCAAAGCTGTCCGCGCTGTTCAGGATTTCCCGCAATGACGGAGATGCGGTCCCGGCGGCCCGGGCGACCATGCGGCCGTTGAAGAATATGCCCAGGGCCGTGGTCAGGATCACCGACAGGATGGGAATTCCGGCCAGCATGGGATGGGCGGGATCGCCCCCGTATCCGGGGACGAGTTCGTCATCCGGCAGGGGTACGTCACTGGCCGGACGCGCTCCGGGCCGTATGACCTGGCCCTTGTGGAAGGCCCGCAGTTCGGCCTGCCGCATGGGCCCGAAATCCCGGCCGGTGATCGCGACCAGGTAGACAAAAAGCAGGGTCAGGATGGGGTAGTAGCTGTAGGGGATCGATTGCAGGAAAAAGGTGTAGGCGTGCCCCCCCTGGCCCAGCCGGGTCATCGCTTCCTGGATCAACCCGACCTCGAACCCGACCCAGGTGGAGATGACCGCCACGGTGGCCACCGGAGCGGCGGTGCTGTCCACCAGGTAGGCCAGCTTTTCCCGCGAAATCTTCAAACGGTCGGTCCAGGGCCGCATGGTATTGCCGACCAGCAGCGTGTTGGCGTAGTCGTCGAAGAAGATGACCGTGCCCATGATGGCGGTGGAGGCCTGCCCGCCCCGACGGCCGGCGATCCGGGACGTGAGCCAGTGGACCACGCCTTCGGTCGCGCCGCTGCGTGACAGCACCCCGACCATGCCCCCCAGGATCGAGGAGAACATCAGGATCGCAGCGTGGGAGTCATCGGCCAGGGCTCCGACCAGGTAGGTGTCCCCCACCCTCAGGAAAGCGGAACCCGGATTCCCGGTGACGATCAAAGAGCCGCAATAGACGCCCAGAACCAGGGCGACGACGACCTGCCGCGTCACCAGCGCCATGCCGATGGCCAGCACGGGCGGAACGACCGACAGCCAGCCGAAATCCCGTGGTTCGTCCACGGCGGCTTCTTCCCCGGCGCCGAGAGCCGCCCCCATCACCGCAGGCAGGATCGCGGCCGCCAGGACCGCCAAAAGGACCAGCCGGGTCCGCCGCCTCATGTCCTTTTCCCTTTCGCCCACTCCAGGTACGGCCGGTTCACGTACTCCGCGGGCCAGGAAATTATCTGGGGCACGTCATAGGGATGCTGGAGATCCAACTCGCCCTTGAACAGGTCGAAACGTTCCTGCAGCACCTTGAAGGTCACGGGCACTTCGGGGTCACGTTTCATGGCGCCGTCCCACCGGTAATACGACTCGATCGGCGCCCCGACCTGGGCGCAGACGGCCAGGCCCGCGTCGACCATCAGTTCGGCCACCTTGGCCGCGGAATCGCGATCCGGAAACGTGGTTGCGACAACTTTCAGATCACTGCTCATCAGGCACCTCGGGTGTCTTGTTGGCGGCTGCGAGGACGGGCGCCAGAAACTCCAGCATGCGCCCGTGCAATCCGGGCGCCGCCGCCACGATGTGTGCGGTGGGAATGGGAATGTCACGTCCGGTGAAATCGGTGACCAGGGCGCCGGCTTCCCGGGCGACCAGGGTCCCGGCGGCGGTATCCCAGGGGCGCAGCCGCCATTCCCAGTAGCCGTCCAGCTTGCCGCAGGCCACGTGGACCAGATCGACGGCCGCGCTGCCGCCCCTCCGGACGCCGTGGCACCGGGCTTTCAGAAAATCCCGGGCGAGCCCCGCGTTCAGGTCGACGACCTCGTCCCGGACATAGGGAAAACCGGTGGCCAGAAGGGCGCGCTCCAGGGTCACCGGTTCACTCCTGTCCAGGGAGCGGGTCGTTCGGTGCCGGGGACGTTCCAGCCGGGCTCCCCGGCCGGCCTCCGCCAGATACAATTCGTCCAGGTAGGGCGCAAATACGGCCCCCAGTCGCAGGCCGTCACGGTCGCCGCAGGCGATGGAGACGGAAAAAAACGGGTAGCCGTGGGCGTAATTGGTGGTGCCGTCCAGGGGATCGACGTACCAGGTGCGGTCACCGTCACCCGGCTTGGCGCCGGATTCCTCGGCCAGAATGGCTTCGCCGGGGAAACGCCGGTCCAACCCGGCAATCAGCATGTCTTCCACCCGGCGGTCCACATCGGTGACGAACTCGGTGGCGGTCTTCTGCTCGACGCGTTCGATCTTTCCCAGGCTGTCCAACAGAATATCGCCCGCCTGCAGGGCGAGATCGCGCACGGCGGTCAAGTCGGCGGACAAGGCCTCTTTCATCGATTCGTCATCCTTTCCAATCGCGCGCAAAAAAGCGGCTGCGCCGGGAATTTCCTTCAAAGCTGGGATCATAGGCGAGCTTCCGGCCCGGCACAACGACTAACCCGGAGGTTGACAACCACCGGGGGGAACTTAGATTTTTGAGGGGAAGCGGGGGTTTGCAAACGACAGAACGGCCACTCCGGTCCGTTGAAAGGATTGTCATGAGAGACAGGATCGAAGAAGTGCTGAACGAGATCCGCCCCACCCTGCAGGCCGACGGTGGCGACGTTGAATTCATAGATTTCAACGAGGGCATCGTGACGGTCCGCATGCAGGGCGCCTGCGGCAACTGCCCCATGAGCATGATGACGCTCAAGCAGGGCATCGAGGCCCGCATGAAGGCCCGCATTCCGGAAGTTCTGGCGGTCGAGCAGATCTGACGGGAAGCACCGGGAATTTTCGCGGCGGTCACCGGTCCGGCAAGGATCGGGGTCGCCGCTTTTTTTTGGCTTCAGAATGGCCTCAGAAATCCGAATCGGTGCGCAGAATCTCGACCCGGGCCTTGACGACCCCCGCTGAAATCATGTCCAGATCGCCCGCCGCCTTGTAGGACAGATCGATGATGCGGCCCGCCACGAAGGGGCCGCGGTCGTTGATCCTGACCAGCACCTTTTTCCCGTTGGACAGATTGGTGACCCGGACCCTGGTGCCGAAGGGCAGGGTCTTGTGCGCGGCGGTCATCTGGTTCTCATCGTAGATCTCGCCACTGGCCGTTTGACGCCCGTGGAACTTGTGGGCGTAATAGGAAGCGCCGCCTTCCTGGACCGACCCGGGGTCCGTGGCGATGTCACCGGACCCGCCCGCGCAACCGGAAAGCAGGATCAGGGCGCCGGCCAGCAGGGTCAGGGATAATCCCGGCGCCAAAAAAGGCCGCCTTGAATGGCTCTCCATCATGCCTCCTGCGCGCCCAGCTTCAGCAGGGCGCGGCGCAGTTTGGTGTGTGCGTCGAACTTCAGGGTGAAATCCGATTCCCGGCGACCGCCCTTGGCCCGGATGACCTCGACCAGGGCCCGCTTCTCATCCTGGGGCCAGCCCTCCACCCCAGGCAGGATCATCACCAACGGAGCCCAT
>JBDLKA010000020.1:0-45819 GCA_039714075.1 Candidatus Krumholzibacteriota bacterium
GTGGACGGGTTGCAGTTCGTCAGCACCATTCGCGACATCACGCGGCGGAAAAACGTCGAACGCAGGATGCAGGCCAACCTCAACGCCCAGCAGGTGATCGGGGCCATCCTCCACCTTTCGCTCGAGCCCATCACCCTGGAGGATTTTCTGCAACAGACCCTGGAAATGATCCTGGACCTGCCCTGGCTGTCACTAATGAAGAAGGGAGCCGTCTTCCTGGTGGAGGACGAACCGGATGTCCTGGTCATGAAGGCGGAAGTCCGGCTGCCGGATTCCCTGCTGGCCAGTTGCGCGAAGGTCCGGTTCGGACAATGCCTGTGCGGGCGGGCCGCGGCCGACCGCGAGATCGTTTTCGCGGATTGCGTCGACCACCGGCACGAAACCGTTTACGAAGGCATGAAGCCCCACGGGCATTATTGCATTCCCATCGCGTCGGAAGACCGGCTTTACGGCGTCATCAACCTCTATCTCCAGGAAGGTCACATCGCCGGCCGAAGTGAAGATACTTTTCTCAAACTGGTGTCCGACGCCCTGGCCGGCACCATCAAACGCAAACAAGCCGAACTGTCCTTGCGGGAGAATGAAAGCCAACTTCTGGCCGCGCAAAGCATCCAGGAACACATCCTGCCCGAAGCGCCCCCGGCGATTCCCGGTTTCCAGATCGCGGGCGCCTACAAACCCGCCGAATTCGCCGCGGGCGACCATTACGACCACTTCCTTTTGCCCGACGGGACGCTGGGCTTCGGCATCGGCGACGTCAGCGGTCACGGATTCAGCTCGGCCCTGCTCATGGCCTCGACGCACGCCTACATCCACTCCCTGTCCGGCATGGGGCTGGACATCAGCCAGGTGTTCCGGCAGGCCAACACGAACCTGAACAAGGAGACCGATGTCGGCCAGTTCATCACCGCCATCATGGGCCGGATCGATCCCCGGACCCGCGAGCTGACCTATGTCAGCGCCGGGCATCCCACGGGGTACGTGATCGACGTATCAGGCGAAATCAAGGCCCAGCTGACCAGTACCGGGATTCCCCTGGCCGTCCTGCCGGAAGGCGACTACCCGCTGGGTGATCCGGTGCAACTGGAACCCGGGGACATCGTGGTCATGTTGACCGACGGGGTTCTCGAAGCCATGTCGCCGGCAGAGGAATTTTTCGGGGAGGAACGGACCCTGGCCGTGGTTCGGCGGAACGTGGACCGGACCGCGGATGAAGTCGTCGATGCCATCATCCGGGCCGTGGACGAATTCAGCGACAGCGCGCGCCAGGACGACGACATCACGGCCGTCGTGATCAAGGTGGTGGACAGGGAATGACATGGCGGGCGCCGTTGGATTCCGGTGCCCCGCCGATCCCCGGCTCCTAACTCATCGATTTCTTTTCCTGCAGGCGCCGGAAGGTGAAGTAACCGATCCTCGGTTCAACCAACCGTTCGAATTCCCAGAACGGCATGGTCAGTATTTCGGTGTGGGTTCCCGCGTTGAAGGAAATCGTGTCCGCCCGGATCAGGCTCCCGGCCACGTAGACCTCCATCCCGTACAGATGGCCGAACGGCGGCATGGCGCCCAACTCGCAGTCGGGAAACAATTCCTCGAATTCGTCCTCCACCGCCAGGCTGATGGTGTCCGCGCCCGCGGTTTCCCGCAGCAGGTGGAAATCGACCTTGCTGTCCGCCGGCAGCACGGCCATGGCCATCTGGCCGTCGAGCTTGACCAGGACGGTCTTGGCGAATAATCGTCCCGGCACGCCTGACTTGAAGGCCACATCCTGGGCCGCATAGGCGCTGGGATGCTCCGTCATTTCGAAATCGACTTTGTTCTCGGTGAGATATTCCAGGAGTTTTGCGCAGGGCATTTCGGTCCTCCCCATTTTATGGGTAAGCGGGGGACCCTGATGCCGCGCCGGGCGCATATCGAGGCTGGGTAGCTCGCCCGCGCGGCAACGGGCGGCGAACCGGACAGCGGATCGGGGGTGGCTATGCTCAAGGACCCGCGGCGCCGGTGGATGATGTCTACAATCTAGAAATATTCGGTGGGATTGGCGACCGCCGCCGCCGATGGGATCAGTCCCACACCCCCTGCCCGGTCAATTGTTTTTCCGCCGCCGGCGCCCACCCCCGGTTCGCGGCCGGGCTGGCCGGGCTAGGGTGCAGCACGGTGCCGATGCGTGCGGGCACATGCTCCAAGGCCCCCCGGGGGGCCTTCGATCCGAACAGCGAATCCAGTTTTTTGCGGGCGAAGCCCCCCACTCCGATCACCCATTCGGGTTGGTACAGGTCGACCAACCGCACCAGGCGCCGGTCGCAGGCCGCGAACAGGGGTACGGATTCCGAGGCCGGCAGCTTGTCCGGGGTGCGGTTGCGGGCGCTCTCCTCCATGAACACCAGAGGGCAGTAGTTGACGATGAAATGATCAGCGAAAAACCCCTCCGGGCCTCCGAACCGTTCGCCGAAATACCCCCACAGCCGCCGGCCGCTGACCTCCGAGCGGGGGCAATCCAGCCCCTGGACTGGCCGTTTGGGATGTTCGGGATCGGGACGTCCCACCTGGCCGTCCAAATCCAGAAATTCTTTCACCGCAGCAATTTCCCCAAAGGGCACCCCGGTCTGCGCCATGCCCCAGGGCCCCGGATTCATCCCCAGCATCAACACGCGCCGGGGTGAGGCGCCCCACCTGCGAACGTACTGCTCGTGCAGGGGCCAGGCATACCGAAGGGGGTTGTAGACCCACGCCACGGGGTCGCTGAAACCGAGATCGTCGACTTCGTCGCAAAGATCGGTGGCGGCTGCCAGGACTTTCTCGGCAAAGCCGGGTTGGTTGAGCTTGGTCATTCTCTGCTCCGTTTGGGGTCCGCCCGGTCACGCCGGGGAAATCTTGCCATTCCCCCGGGGGCGTGACATCCTGTGTTTCGTGTATCCAAACATGAAACGGCGGAGGATTCAAATGCGCATGGCGGTGATTCTCATGATGACGGCGGTTTTTGCCTCGGGTTGTGGAAATGGTCCCACCGGCAGCCACGCGGATCTCATCCTGACCGGCGGTCATGTCCTGACCCAGACCGACACTCCGTTCCCCACCCCGCCAACCGCCGTCGCCATGGCCGCAGGGAAGATATTGTATGTGGGCTCGGACGATCAGGCGCTTCAGACGAAGGGCCCCGAAACCAGGGTCGTCGATCTTAAAGGCGCCACGGTAATTCCCGGCCTCGTGGACAGCCACTGCCATCTTTACGGGCTGGGCAAAAGTCTGGCACAGATCGACCTGATGGGCACCGGGTCGCCGGAGCAGATTCTCGAAATTGTCGGCAGGGACGCTGTCAAATTCGCAGCCGACTCCTGGATCGAGGGCCGCGGCTGGGACCAGAACGACTGGGAAATAAAGGAATACCCCCACCGCCGGATGCTGGACGGGATCATCGCCGACCGTCCTGTTCTTCTGCGCCGCGTCGACGGTCACGCCGCCTGGGTCAACAGCGAAGCCCTGCGCCGGGCGAGCATCACCCGGGACACGCCCGACCCCGAGGGCGGCGAGATCCTGCGTGACGAACAAGGCGAACCGACCGGCATCCTGATCGATAACGCCGGCGCCCTGGTTTCCGAAAAAATCCCTGATATTGGCGCCGAAGAAACCCGGCGGCGCATCAAACTGGCGATCGACCACTGCGTGGCCCACGGGCTGACCGGGGTCCATGAGGCGGGCGTTAAGTGGGAGCGCGCCCAGGTCTACCGCGACATGGCCGCCGCCGGTGACCTGGATCTGCGCGTGTACGCCATGTACGACGACCTGCCCGCCACGCTGGAAAAGGCCTACGCCGAGGGTCCGGTGTTCACCGATGACGGCATGTTGACCATCCGGGCGATCAAACTCTACGCCGACGGCGCCCTGGGCAGCCGCGGAGCCTTGCTGCTGGAAAATTACTCGGACCGGCCGGATCACCGGGGCCTGCCCGTGACCCCACCAGACCACATGCGCGAAGTCATGGCCAAGGGCGGCCGCGCGGGCTTCCAGATCTGCACCCACGCCATCGGGGACGGCGCCAACCGCCTGGTCCTGGATCTTTGCGAAGAGGTGCTCGCCGAACTGAACCTGGAAGATGCCCGCTGGCGCGTGGAGCACGCCCAGATCCTGGACCCGGCGGACATCCCCCGCTTCGGTGAACTCGGCGTGATCGCAGCCATGCAACCGGTCCACTGCACCAGCGACATGGACTGGGCCGACGAACGCCTGGGTGCTGAAAGGTTGGCCGGCGCCTACGCCTGGCGGTCCCTGCTGGATTCGGGCGCCCATCTCTGTTACGGAACCGATTTTCCCGTGGAAAAGGTGAACCCCCTGGCCGGGCTGTATTCGGCCGTCACCAGAACCCACCCCGACGGCACGCCCATCGGCGGGTGGCAGCCCCAGGAGGCCGTGGACGCCGCCACCGCTTTGGAACTCTACACCGCCGGCAGCGCCTTCGCGGGCTTCCGGGAAAATGAATCGGGCCGCGTTGCTGAAAACCATCAAGCGGACCTGACGATCCTCGACGGCAATCCCGTTACCTGCGCTCCCGCCGACCTGTTGACGATGAAAGTGATGATGACCATCGTGAACGGACGTGTGGTTTACGAAAACCCCTGATCGATACCACTCATTCTCCTGGAACCATGATGCAGGAATGACGTATTGTCCTACTTGTTATCTGTAGATAAGGTTTTTGCCCATGACTTCAGGCGTTCCCGCCGGGGTCATCAACCACCGGCCGCGGTCGGACCTTTGAATGGAGTAATACAAATGCGCCCTGACAACCCATTGAAAAGGCTGGTGCTGCTGAGCCTCCTGGCCGCCTTCGTGTTCGGCGTGACCGGCGCGGCCGTGGCCGCGGAACCGGCCAACTTCACCGAAGCGCTGGCCCAGGCCGCCGCCGAAGACAAGGTCCTGGTCGTCGACTTCTACACCGATTGGTGACCCGGCTGCAAGGTGTTCGCCCGTGAGGTGAACGAAAACGCCGCCATGATCGCCGCCCTCGACGGAGCCCTCCTGTGGAAGGTCGACTGCGAAAAAGGTGAAGGCATCGAGATCGCCAAGAAATACGAAATTCGCGGCTACCCCACCTACATCGCCCTGAACGGCGCCGGTGAAATCACCGATCGCTGGATCGGCTACGAGGGCGCCGAAAAATGGTCCGCCGCCGTGGTGGCCGCCAAGGCCGACCGGCGAACCATCGTAGAGAAGAAAGCCGCTTTCGAGGCCGAGCCGACCCCGGAACTGGCCAAGGCCCTGGCCAACGACGCCGCCACCGGTTCCCAGTACAAGGCCGCCGTGGAGTATTACGGCAAGGCCCAGGAATTGGATCCGGACAACGCTTCGGAATACGGTGATCAGATCCTGATGAGCATGCTCTACGGATTGGAAGACGATTCCTTCACCCTGGATGAAGTGATCGCCAAGGCCCAGCTGTCCATGGAATCCGACCAGACACCTGCCGCGGGTAAACTGGAACTGGCCCTGATGATCAAGCATTTCGCCGGCCAGAAAGGCCAGGTCGAAAAGGCCGTTCCCTTCATCGAGGCCGCCTTCGCCGCCAGTGAAGGCAGCACCGATCCCGACGCGATCAAGTACCGGAACTACCTGGCCGTCGACCACGCCCTGCTGGTGGAAAAAGATACCGCCAAGGCCATGGATCTGTTCCGGGGCCGGATGCCTGAAGGCTGGCAGGAAGACGCCGATCAGCTGAACAAGTTCGCCTGGTGGTGCTTCGAAAACGGGGTCAATCTTGAAGAGGCCCAGAAATATGCCCTCAAGGGTGTCGAACTGGCCGAAACCGACGGCCAGCGGGCCAACATCCTGGACACGGCGGCCGAGATCTGCAACGCGCTGGGGAATTGCGACCAGGCGCTGGCGCATATCAAGCGGGCCATCGAACTGAGTCCGGAACAGGAGTATCTGAAGGATCAGTTGGCGCGGTTCGAGAAGATCGTCGAGGAGAAGAAGGCCGGCTGATCTTCATAGTGTCCGAACAGAGAAAGGCCCCCCGGGGGGCCTTTCTTTGTTGGTTCAAAAACCGCTGAATCTATTCCCACCCCGCCAGCGAAGCCGAAACCCGCCAGTACCCGTGGTGCTTGTCGGCATCATCCGGATCCTTCTCCCGGATGTTCTCCACCTTCCAGGTCAGGGTGTGCTCCCCGGGCGTCAACCATTCACTCAGGTCAATAAACTCGGGATCGGCCACATCCCCCGGACACCAGCCGCTCCGCGAATAGTCGCTGCTCCAGGATCCGTCCGACCACTTGGCGCAATACGGATTCACGGTCCGGAAATCCCCGCAGTCATCCCGCCAGGGGCGCCAGCGGTAAACCTCCACCCCGTCGACCAGCAGGACGTTGTCCTTGGTGATGAATTCGTCGGCGTCCCTGCCGTCGGTGCAGTGGCCCGTCGTGATCGCGGCGACCTCGACCCAGCGGGTGTGCTCGGGAATGGTCACCGTCGAAGTAACCTCAGGCTTCTCGGCGGTCAGCCCGCCATCCGGGAACAGGGCCCCCGTCGCCCAGGCCGGCGGATTGGCCCCGCCCACGGCGTCAGGCGCGAACACCAGCTCGGCGTCGACCTTCCAGGCCGGGGAAACCCAGGTGTCGATGAAAACCTCGAATTCACAGTGCCCGGTCAACAGCGGCGCCAGGTGGGTGATATCCACCTCGTGGCTGATCGCCCCGCCGTACGCCGTCATGAACCGCACCATTTCCACCGGTGCTGTGTCCGGCTTGACCAGCCGGATCCAACCCGCGCGATCCCAACGGTCGACCATGTTACGGATATCCTTGCGGATGGGCCGCACCGCGAACCGCAACATCACCCGGCCGGGCATGCGCCCCGTCTCCATTTCCCGGTAGGTGGCCATGACCCGGCCCTTGTCCCGGGCCGAAGCGAAGGGGGAATCGTATTTCGTGGTGTCGTCGGGGGTGAAATGCACGGTCACATCGCGGAACACCGATACGATTTCAGGGTCGGGAGTCGGCACCCTGTCCCCGCAGCCGGCCACCACCAGCAGGACACAGGCCAATATCGCTGGACACGCCAGAATCTTCATGAACATCCCCCGTGATCGTTATTTGATGTAACCCAGCGAACGCAACTGCTTGCGAATCTCCTCGTCCACCCCGGGGTCGCGTTCCCCCTCGGGACCGACCGCGGGTCGTAGCGGCAAGTAGCTTTCCACCCGCTTGCCTTCCATCTTTTGCAGACGCTTCAATCCCGATTCCGTCGCTCCCTCGAGAAGGATTTTACCCGGCATGTCCTTGGCCGGGGGCAATCCCATCAGGGCCAGAAAGGTCGGGCAGATGTCCAGCAGCTCCAGGTGGCCGAACTGCCGGCCCGCCTCGTACAGCGGGCTGCGCACCAGGAAGATCCCCCACTCGCTGTGCTCATGCGTACCCTTTTGCCCCGACGAGCGCGGTCCGTAGAACCCGTGGTCCGACAACACCACCGTTTGGCGGTCCGCCGGGAACCAGCCCAGCACCTCGCCCATGACCTCGTCCGACCAGTCGTAGTACCGCGTCACCACATCCTTGAAGACGGCGACTTTTTCCGGATCGAGCCGGGCACTGACCTTTTCCGGCTTCAGGAAATCGTAGAAATGGTGGCTGATCATGTCGGGACCGCGCAGGTAGAAGAAGAAGAGATCGAAATCGCCGGTCTCGGCAAGCATGCGCGACACGGCCAGGTAACCCAAATCGGCGGCCAGGATGTCCCGCAGCTTGTCCATGTCACGGGGAAATTTTTCTTCAACGGCCGCCAGGTCGTCGGTATTGAGGAACCGCAGCAACGTTTCGTCGGACAGCCCATCCGGATCGACCCTCAGGGCCACCACCGCGTCGGTCAGGGAATCGGGATGGACCAGGTTGGCCAGGGGCCGGTCGCGCCCGCGGCCATAGGGCAGATAATCGCTGACCATCACCCCGTCGATGGGCCGGGTGGGGTAGGTGGTCCACATGCCGGCCACCGCCGTGGACATGCCGGCCGCGCCGATCATGTCCCACAGGGCCGGGGCGTACCAGGCACTGCCGGTGACGGGTTTCTGGTCGGACCCCTTGACGAAATTGTTGACGCCGTGCACCTCGGGCCGCACGCCGGTCAGGATGCTGGCCCACAGGAGGGGCGATTTTTCCAGGGGGTAGAAGGTTTTCATGCGCCCGTGGCTGGACTGCGCCATGAAGGCTTTCAGATGGGGCAACCTTCCGTCGTCCATCATGGGTTCCAGCAGGCGCCAGTCGGCCGAATCGATGCCGATGACCAGCAGTTTGCGGGCCTCCGGATCGGGGGCCTGCTCCTGGCCGCCGCAGCCTGACAACAATATCGAAAGTGAAACCAGCAAAAAAAGGAATCGGCCGTGATGAACCATCTTCGCCAAACGCATCCGGAAACTCCCGTCAGATCGAGACTCGCAGGGCATCCTTCATGACCAGTCCCGACAACAGGGAAAAGACCATGAAGGCCACCAGCCAGTGCATTTCAATACCCAGGTAGCGGGTTTGCCTCGTCGGCAAACGCAGGGTCAATTCGTCCAGGGAACCGTCCCGGTCCAGAGGCGGCGCGCCCGGATAAAACACCCCGTGCAGCCAGTCTTTTCTACTGCTTTGGCCCAGGGGCGTCAATTTATTCCCGACCACGACTTCGCGGGTCGCAAGCTCGGTCGTTCCGTGCAGGATCCGCAGCAGATGGGTACCCCGGTCCTCGGCCCGCAGGCGCCAGGCCAAGGCGCCGGAAAACCCGTCCTTCACCGGACCCGCTTCCACCGTCAGGCCCGCAGGCGTTTCCAGGGTCACGTCCTCCAGGTTGATGTCCGTCTCCGCGGACAGCTTCAACGAAAGGACCGTGGTCTCCCCGGACTGGAAGGGCCGGTGGGCGAACCGGCTGTCCAGTTGTGCCAGGGTGAAGACCATGGGTACGGTCAGGACGACCAGGGCCGGCAGGGTCAGGCCGAGATACCTGAAATTGGCCCGGGCCAGGTCGCCCTGGATGCGGCCGACCACCCGCAGGTGGTCCTGGTACAAACCCATTTCGTAGATGTGGCCGAACAGGCGGTTCCGTGTCGCGGTCAGGCGCGCCTGGGGCGTGACGGCCTTGAACAGCAGCAGGGCCCAAGCTGCGGTTATCACCGACACGGCGAGC
This sequence comes from Candidatus Krumholzibacteriota bacterium, assembly GCA_039714075.1. Lineage (GTDB taxonomy): Bacteria > Krumholzibacteriota > Krumholzibacteriia > LZORAL124-64-63 > LZORAL124-64-63 > JAGLCY01. The sequence continues at coordinate 9,145 of JBDLKA010000020.1, forward strand.
ATCACCAGCAGGGGCGAGCCTCCCAAAAGGACGACCAGCAGGTCGAACAGGTTGCCGATGATGTCGGTGAGCCAGGTCATGCCCGATCAGTCCTTAAGAGATGTAGCCCAGTCCCTGCATCCGCTTGCGGATTTCCTCTTCGCTGTCGCCGTCCTTTTCGAACCTGGCGATCTCGCGCTCGAGCACGTGGTGCACGAATTCCTCGGGCGAGGAGTAGCCGGCGATGCCGCTGAACTTCTTCACCTTCGCCAGGAGATCCTTGTCGATCTTGATCTTGTCTCCGCCGCCGAACATGGTCGCCTCCTTATCGGTAATATTACTTGTCCGCGCTGAACAGGTCGCCCCCGACCATCTCGGCCGGGGGTTCAAGGCCGAACAGGCGCAGGATGGTGGGCGCCATGTCCACCAGTGCGGGGTTTTCGCGCAACACCGGCCGGTTGGCCAGCAGGATCCCTGGAACTTCCGACGCGGCGATGCAGTGATCGCCGCTCCACTTGAGCATGTTGTCCTCGAACTGGACGTCGGGAATGCTGCCCAGCGCCGATTCGTTGCTGCCGCGCCAGCCCGCATAATACCCCACCACGATGTCCGGGCCGATCCGGGTCATATCCCCATGATAGACCTGATCCGAACGGTCGGCTGTCTTGATCGCCCGCCGTCCGTCCAGCGGATCGACCACCTCTTCCAGACGGTTTTTCAACTCGGCCAGCAACTGTTCCTGCTCGGCCCCGGGCTGGACGATGCCCTGCGTTTCCCGCCCGGCCAGGTTGATGTAAAGACCGTTGATCCCGATGGCGTAGGCCCGCGTGCGCCGCCAATCCACCCCGAACAGCATTTCCACGTTGCCGGGCTGCCGGCCCTCTTCCAGAACCAGGTAGCCGTTGTCGTAAAGCCAGGTGTTCAGGTGAAAGGCGCGGTTCCAGGGCGCGAAGCCGTGATCGCTCATGACCATGATCACGGCGTCGGGACCGGCGCGCTCGGCCGCCAGACCCAGGGCCGCATCGAGTTCGGCGTAGACGTCCCGGATTCTCTGTTCGTGCACGTGGTCGCTGGTCCCGTAGGTGGGCGAATCATGATCCATGTTGCGCCACATCATGTGGCACACCTGGTCGGGCGAGTTGAAGTAGAAGAAAAGCAGGCCCTCGTCCAGGGCCGCGAACCGGTCCAGTTCGGCTTCCAACTGGTCGAGCCTTTCCTGCAGCACGAAATCGCTCTGCTGGACGTAACCGTCATCCGTGAAGAAATCGTTTTCCAGGGCGCTGGTATCGTCCGGTAGCCCCTGGGTGTAGAAAAGTCCCGTGTCCTCGGCGATTTCCCGGCTGTATTCCGGCGGCGTGCTGATGGGCATTTCCGGTTTCACCGGATCGATCTGCACCGGGGTGACGTAAAGCCGCAGATGGGGGCTGGTTTCCATCAGGTAGAACCGGCAGATGCCGCGCACGGTCTTGAGCAGCGGGATCATTTCGAATTCGACCGTGACCCAATCGCTCCACTCCCCGTCGGCCAGAACGATTTCGCTGTCACCGGCGGTGATCCAGGCCGAACCACTGCCCTGGTCGACGATGATTTCGACCGGCGACACGGCTTCGGGATCGCCCTCCCGCCAGGAATTCGGGGGGCCCATCAGGTCGGCGGTGCAGCGCCCGCCGTCCAGGTAGACCGAAACCACCTGGCCGCCGGCCAGGTCCCTCTCGACCGGCGGGTCGTCGGTGATCAGCGTGGAGATGCCGTAATTGCCGGTGATGTCCGGCGTGCCCATCCCGGACAGGCTGCGTGCTTCACATTCGACCGGAGGAAAATTCGAAGGCACCTTGAAGATGGTCGCGTCCACCCCGGCTTCGGTCAGCAGTTCCCAGAACGCCGTGCCCTGGCGCAGATTGCGGACCTCGCTGCCGCCGCGGGGCATCTTCCAGGAACCGATCCTCCAGAAGCGGGTGGGCCCCTTGGCCTCGCTGGCGCTGAAAAACGGCAGCATGGATTCGGGGTCGCGGTGGATGAAATCGAAAATGCCGTGCCCGCCCGCGTCCATGCCCGTGATGAAGTTGGACCAGGCCACCGGTGACTGGGGCGGGGTCGAGGTGCCGAAGGGCGTCAACTGGCCGCCGCCGGCCAGGAACCTGTCGAAATTCGGCATGACACCCTGGGCGCGGAACTCATCCAGCAGCTTGGGGTCCATGCCGTCGAAACCCAGGACCAGGACCCTGGGGCCGTCCCCCGCAGTCGCCCCGGTTGCGAACAGGGCCAGCAAAATCAGGAAAGTGTGGCGCAGGCGCCTCATGATGCGGCCTCCCGGTCGGCATCCTCATCATCGTTCAGGAAAATGCTCCGCCCGGTCATGTGTCCGGGCGCGGCCAGTCCCAGCAGATCCAGCACCGAGGGCGCCATGTCCACCAGGTTGGGTCTGGTCGAAGCGAAGGGCACCGTGGAGAACAGCACTCCGGGAACCTGCCGCGGGTCCATGCAGTGGTCGCCCGACCAGCTGCGCGTATTGTCGCTGATGATCGTACTGGTAACCGCGCCCACGGCCGCGTCCCAGTCGGTGCGGTAACCCGGTTTGTAGCCGACTATCGCGTCGGGACCGTTTTCGCGGTAGGGCCCGCGGTAGATTTCCTCGCAGGCCCACAGCTCGGTGATGGCCTCGCTGTCCTGGTCGGCATCGGGCAGACCGCGCAGCTTGTCGTTTATCTCTTTCTTGAGGGCCAAAGCCTCGTCCGGCTCGACACAGCCGCCCTTTTCCCGCCCCTTGATATTCAGGTAATACCCGGCCAGTCCGTTGGTATACGCACGGGTGCGCGGCCAGTCGATTTCGCCGGCCTCGCATCGTTCCCCCGCGGGAATTTCAGGCAGCGGTCCCGCTTCGGGATCGGTCTTCAAAAACAGGTAACCGTTCTCGCGGAACCACGCATTCAGGTTCACGCCTCTTTTGAACTGCTTGAACCCGTGGTCCGAGACCACCAGCAAGGCGTCGTTCTTGCCCATCTTTTCCAGGGTCTCGCCCACCAGATCATCGGCCCTGCGGTACAGGTCGAAGACGGCGTCCTTGTGAACCTCGGTGTCCTTGTCCCGGTTGGCGGGATGGTCGGCGTCCAGATACCGGAAGAACATGTGCTGGATGCGGTCGGTGGCGTCGAAGACCACCGAAACCACGCCTTCGGGCTGGCGATCCAGCGCGTGGAAGAACTGGGCCTTGCGTTCCTCGTGGAAACGGTAGGCCTGGTCCAGGAAGGCCTGCTCGTCCAGGACCCGCTCGTTCAGGGCCCAGGTGTCTTCGGCCAATCCCAGGGTCGCGAACCGGCCCTGCAGCCTCGAGAGGGCCATGGCGTAATGGGGCGGATTGCTGATGGGCATCGCGGGCTGCCGCGGATCGATGTGCAGCGGACTGACATAGAAGGAGAAACCGGGTTCGAAACCCGTGATGCGGATCAGGCAGATGCCGTGGGCCTGTTGCGTCCTCTTGCCGAAGCCGACGGGAATCCATTCGGAGTATTCGTTCTCCCCGAGCGTGAACGTTTCGCCCGCCAGAATGAAGGTTGCCCTCTTCGCCCCCGGGTCCACCGTAACGGTGATGACCGCTTCCATACTCCCGGACCCATCCGGCTTGTCCGGCCCCAGCAACCGCGCGGTCCACTTTTGGTCGCCGGCCGGCTCGAGGTCCATCCGCACGCCGCCGGTGGTGCGACCTTCCTCGTTCTTCAGCCCCGGCTCGGTGTAATGTGAGAAGGTGCCCTGGGTGCCGCGCAGGTCGGGCACGCACATCGCCGACAGCATCTTACCGCCGAACTTGTCCGGCGGAAACGTGATGGGGATACGCAGGATCGAACTTTCGACCCCCGCCTCGGCGCAGGTCTTCCAGAAGGGTTTGCTGCGCTTGAGAAGCTCGAACTTGTGGCCGCCGCCGGGCAGGGTCACCGGGCCGATCTTCCGCGCGGGCTTCACGCTCAACCGGGTGGAGGAAAGAACCGGCAGGTGGGTCACCATGTCCCGGCTCAGAAAATCGAAAATGTTGTGACCGCTGGGATCGACACCGGTCGCGAACGTCGACCACCCCACCGGCGACATGGCCGGCCAGGTGGTGCCCAGGGGGCGGAAGCCGCCTTCGTCCTTCAGTCGGATCAGGTTGGGCAGTTGTCCTTCGTCCATCATCTTTTTGCTGATGACCGGATCGAGCCCGTCCAGGCCCAGAACCACGACCCGGCGGACCTTGGCGTTTTTCAGCCGCCCGCGACCGCGCAACGAGCGAATGACCACCCGGACCGGCCAGGCCAGCACCGCCAGGAAAGCCAGCAGGATACCAGCCAGGGCGAACAGGAAAGATCCGCCTAGCGCGAAGCCCGCGCCCGGGCCGATGTAGGCCGGAGCGAAGACAAATGCGGGCGCAATGATGAGAGCGGGCAACATGGCGTGAAGATGCGGCTTTCTGGTCGGTCAGGTATTTACAGGGCAACAGTGTTAAAGAGCCGGTCTGAACGTAATCAAGCGACCGGATCGGGGCAACCCGATTACCGGTCACCGGGTTCCCGAATTGATAATGATAACATATTCATGGGCTGTAGGGGCCTATTGAGGACCTGCGGGTTGGAGACGTACAGGAGCGCCCTTTGACGGTTCGGCTGAGCCGGTGCAGGGCCCCCCGGGGGGCCCTCATGACCGGGGTCTGAAAAAGCGGCCCCGAGCATTTGCCCGGAGCCGCCTGCCAAGATTGGACCGCTCCTCAAATCATTTGAGAAGAACCAACTTCTGAGTTGACCGGGCCTTCCCGTCCGTCAACAGGCTCAGGTAAACGCCGGCAGCCACCGGCATGCCTTTCCGGTCCCGTCCGTCCCAGACGACCTCGTAGGGACCCGGCGCCATGGCTTCATTGCGCAGTTCCCTGACCAGGTTGCCCCGGTAGTCGTAGATCCGCAGGGTGACCAGCGAGGTCTCGCCCACGTTGAAGCGGATCCTGGTCAGCGGGTTGAAGGGATTCGGATGGACGGAAGTGATTTCCGTCCGGAGCGCGGACCCTCCACCCGTGGGAAGATCGGGATTGTTCCCACCGTCGAATTCCGAATTCAGGCCCACCGGCACGATGAAGGTCTTGCCGAGAACCCGGATGTCCGGTACGAGGTAGTCGACCTCACCGGCCCGGTAATGCAGACCCAGCGTGCCGCCGGTGACGGTTTCGACCTCGATGCTCTCGGCCCCGTCGTTGATCGGGGTCGGGAAATCGATGAAACGCGCCACGGCCTTCATCGAATAATGAACTACCAGATCCTGCACCCCGTTGCGGTCCATGTCGATCAACCGGCTGGACAGGGGCCGCAGGCATACTTCGGTGTTGCCGACGTACGCATGGTAGGGATCGATGGTGGTCGCATCGACGTCAACCGACGGGACAACCAGGGCAAAGGTCCTGGCCGAGGTATCCACATCCGAACCGTCGGGCAGGAATCCCGAGAAGGCCAGTGCGGTCCCGGACTGGTCGTGCGGCACGGTGACAAATACTTCACCGATTGTCTGGTTGCCCGAGAAATCGGTCGCCGAGTAGGTCAGGGTATAATAGCGGCCGTCGCCGCCGCCCAGCCTTTCGGACCGCAGCTGGATGGTGAAGTCGTCGGTGATCATGATGTCCGGCGAAGTGTGTCCGTCGCCGAGTCCGTCGTCGGGTTCGTTGCTGACGACGCTGACCAGGGCGATCGCCGGGTCGTCGTCGCAGTTGTCCTCGGAGGTCACCGTGACCAGGATGTCGACCATCTTGTGATTGGGCGGCCACAGGACGTTCCGGTTCAGGTCAATGGTCATGGTGGGCGGAGTGACGTCGATGACGGTTACCGTCGCGTCGCAGGACGACGTCTCCCCGCATTCGTCGGTGATGGTCAGGGTCACGGTGTGGTTCCCGACCTCACACACCTCGACCGACTGTTCGCAGTCGACGGGCATGCCGTCCAACTCGGTGATGCAGAGGGACACGACATCGCCCGCTCCATCAGGATCGTAGGACCCGTCGTCGATGTCCGCCACGGTGACCTGGATGCAGCAATCCCCGTCCGCTTCATCAATGAAGGGCCGGCACATGGCCACCGGAACGTGATTCAGGGTGGGGCTGTAACGGGCCGCCATGCCCGCCTTGTCCCGGACGCTCAGGTATTCACGCTGGCCGATCCTGTCCTGCCATTCGCCCGCCCAGGGCTCCAGGACGGTGATGGTCCGGCAGTTGGCCAGATCGGCACTGCAATCGGCACAGATGTTGAAGGCGCATTGGGGATAGTGCATCACGGAATCGAAATCGTAGTCGCCGTAGTTGTCGGAGCTTCCTTCGATGTCGAAATTGTGGTCGCAGGGATCACCGCTGCAGCAGTCCTGGCAGACCCGGTCCAGGTGCACCTGGACAAAGGAGTCCCGGTCGCTGCGGGACTGCTCGTGGATCAGGCCCAGGGCATGGCCTATTTCATGTGAGATGGTGAAGATGCGGTTCCAGCTGACGATGCTCATTTCCTGCTCGCCGCCGGTCATGCCCACTTCCGACCAGTTGCCCGAGCCGGTGAAGACAAAGATGTAATCGCCGTCTCCCTCCCCCTCGATGAACTGAAGGTCGGCGGCGCAGGTCCAGTGGAAGGCCCCCAGACGCCAGTTGTCCCGCTGGGCGGCGGTCACTCCGCCGTCGAACGTGTAGTACACGATGCCGTCGGTCCACCTGTCGCCGACGAACCCGCTTTTCTCCAGGTTGGACACCTTGAATTTCATATCGTCGATCATCAAGTAGGTTTGACCGGGCGGCAGGGTTTTCAATAAATCGATCTGATCGGGTGAAAGTGCTTTAGGTTGTTCAGGCAGGAATGTGGATGACGAGGCCGCACCGCTCCAGAGCAGCAGGACCCCCATGAGAATCAGTATTCGTTTCATGGTTTCCCCCCAAAGGTTAATTTCCTGGTGATATCACGCCTTTCCCTGGGAATGGTTCGGAAGGATTGGAAAAACAACTGCGCATGACCCGCCCCGTCCCCGACTTTAGGACGGATTCCTCCAGTTGAAGGGTAGGTATTCTAACATAAATGAATTTTATTTGTCAACCCGGTGTCAAACGTCATTCCGCCTGCCTCTGGGAAAGAAAAACACGCTCCGGCGGAATCCACCGGAGCGTGCCGTCGTCCCTCCAATCCCCCTACGGAGCCGGCTTTGCGATAGAAGAAGCTGTACTCCAGGAGATGCCCCTCGTTCTTTTCCAAGAATCGGTCTCGCGGTCCGAAGGTCTACCGAGGAACACCATGGGCGGCATGAAATAGTTGCAGGGTAGAAATAAAAAAGGGCGCCCCGACCGGAGCGCCCCTGCCAACAAGAATTGTGATCCGAATACTACTTGCCCGCGTCCGCTTTCATATGGCCCGCCAGCTCACGGATCTCGGTCAGATCCTTCTTGAGCTTGGCGTACCCGTACCAGGTGGCGTAGTCGGGATTCATGTGGAACGTGCCCTGGAACGCCTTCATCCGGTGGTCCATGAACATCTCGTAGAGAACCTGCTCGATCTTGGTGTCCACCTCGTAGAAGGCCAGCAGGTCGGGATATTCCGCTCCCGGGCGCTCCTCGTAGGAAATGATGCCTTCCCGGTAGAGATCGGCCACGATCTCGATGGCCTCGGCGAAGATCTTGTCGATCTCCTTGACCATGAGGTCGGCGTTCTTGAAGTTCTCGGCCACGAAATTCGGCGTGTGGCATTCTTTACAGATGGTGACGAAGCGGGCCCGCTCGGCGTCGAAACTTTCCTTGTCCAGGCGGGCGACCTTGCCGGCCTTGACCACGTCCAGGCGGCCCGTGGGCTGCCCCGCGGGGTCGAGTACGCCGAGAGCCTTGAGGATGGAAACTCGATAGCCCATCCACTCCTCGTCCTCTTCGGGCAGACGCACGGCCAGGAAACCCCAGGCCGAGTAGACGCGGTGATCGCCGTCGGCCATGTGACAGTCCTGGCAGGTCGGGGCGCGGGCGGTGTCGCCCTCTTCACCCAGGGCGCGGTTCATCAGGTAGGTCACGCCGTGCTTGGAGCTGGACCACATCTCCCACTGGGGATGGTCGAAGCCCATGTGGCAGGTCTGGCAGGCTTCCGGTTCCTTGGCTTCGGCCTTGCTGAAGGCGTGGCGCGTGTGGCAGTTCTGGCAATCCATGCCGTACCGGTAATACGATCGCTCATCACGAACCGTCTGGTCGGTGACACCCTGGCTGTGGCACCCGCCGCAACCCTTCTGACCCGAAATGAAGGGGTCGGGCTGGCCGTGGGTGTGGGGCATCGCTTCCATGGCGACCCGGCCGAGGGCGTGTTTGCCGTCGAGGTACTGGGTGGCCTGGTCCTCGTGGCATTCGGCGCAGGTTTCAATGGTCGGCAGCACGGCCTTGTCCACATCGTCGTTGCCCTTGTGGCTGTCGCCGTGGCAACCGGTGCAGTCCATCTCTTCGGACATGACGCCACGATTGAAATCCGCCACCAGGTTGGGGGTGATCTTGGCGTGGCACTCCTCGCAATCCGAAGGTACGGCCAGAGCGGCTCCGCCGAGAACGATCATACCCAACATCACCATCATCGTTAGCCGGAACATCCGTCACCCTCCCGGTTTGCGGCCGACGCGGACCGCAGGATCTGAATTGGTCGAACGGGACTCATGAAGTAACTTAATCCAGTTCCAGGCATAGAAACAAGATATATTTGTCCAATTATCAACAACAACACAACCAATTGCTGGTAAAGGAATTACATTGTGTCCTGAATGATATTGATTCCCGACATTGTTATCGACCCTTCGTTGGCGGGGCGGCCTTCGTTATGTTAGCATGCGGCTGGCGGATTCACCCTTCACCAGATGGCGACTCGACCAACCGGCAAAGACCGCGGGCAGGATCATTTCGATGGCACATCCGGGCACCGACCCCAACTCCCAACCTGCGCGGTATCCCGTCAGGACCACCGTTATCCTTGCCCTGGCCGCCCTGGCGCTCCGGGCCGGGGTCATTATCTGGCGCCAGGGGCACGACCCGCTGTTTCATCAGCCCATCAACGACGCCGCCATCTACGACCAGTGGGCGCGGGCCCTCCTGGCGAGCCGGGGTTTCGGGCTGGAAGACGCGCCGTTTTTCCTGCCGCCGCTTTACCCCTACCTGACCGCCCTGCTCTACCGGATCGGCGGGGGCGGTATCTGGATGGTCACTATTTTCCAGGCTCTGTGCGGCGTCGGAACCGTGCTGGGAATCCATCGCCTCGGCTTCCGGCTTCACGGCCCCCGGGCCGGGCTTCTGGCCAGCGTGTTGGCCCTGCTTTGCGCACCTGTTCTCTGGTATGAAGGATGGCAACTGCCGACCGCACTGAACCTTTTTCTCCTGACGGTGGTCCTGAATCTGCTGATCGAGATCCCCGCCCTGAAACAGCCGACCGGGCGGCGATCATTGGCGGTTTTCCTGGCGCTCGGACTAGCGCTGGGCCTGGCCGCGGTGGGCCGTCCCCAAAACCTGCTGCTGGCGGTTTTTGTCCTGCTGTGGCTGTGGTGGCGCGGCAAATCGACCGGGGCCGCCGTCTACCGGTCTCTCGGAATCATCCTGGCCGCCTTGCTGGTTCCCATCGCTCCGGTGACCATCCACAACCTGAAAGCCAGTGGGGAACCCGTCCTGATCTCGGCCAACGGCGGCGTCAATTTCTACGTGGGGAACCATAAGGGAGCCGATGGCCGGTTCTCCTTTCCTCCCGGGTTTCCCTCCTACATCGGCCAGATGCAGGCGGCCTCACGTCGGATGGCCCAAGCCGAGGCAGGACAAGATCTTGACTGGCGGCAAACCTCGGCCCACTGGTTCAAAAAGGGATGGGGCGATCTGACCGAAGACCCGGGCCGTGCCTTGGGACTTGGCCTTCACAAGGCCCGCCTTCTGGTGTCCTGGCGCGAGATGGAAAACAACTTCGTGGTGGGCTGGGTGCACGAAAGATCCGGCCCGGGCCGGTTGCTGATTCCCTCGCTGGGCCTGTTCTGGCTGCTGGCCCTGCCGGCGTTGATCGAAGCGGTCCGGCGACGCGAGCCGAAGGACCTGGCCATGATCATTCCCACGGTCACGGTCATCCTGGTGTGCCTGATCTTCTGGGTCAGCACGCGCAACCGGCTGCCGCTGCTGATCCCCCTGGCTGTCCTGGCGGGAGCCTCGCTGAGCAACCCGCGTTTGTGGAAGTCGCCGGTGAATCTGGGAGTGGTCGCCCTGGTCGCGGTCGCGGTTTTCTGGCCCACGTCCGATCACGAAGGGGCCGGTTTCCTGTGCGACGTGGGACGCATCCACGCCCAGCAGGGACAGATCACCCAGGCCCGTGAAAACTTCAACGAAGCCCTGCGTCAGGAACCGGACCATCCCATGGCCATGAACGGACTGGCCCTGACCTATATGGACGCCGGTCAGCCCGAACGGGCGATCGCCCTGCTGCGCCAGGTCGTCAGGAAGCATCCCGATTTCGAGCTGGCCAAACGGAACCTGCAGGCCATCCTCAACCATCAGAAAAAAAACCGGTAGGGATTCGACGGTCAGGATTGAACCAGGGCCTGCTTCAGGTGGGCGGCGTAGGCCATGTCGTCCTGCAGGATGTGGGAACGAACCCAGTAGCGGAGAAATTCGCGGACATCGGCGGTGACGGGGCGTCCCTCGGTTTCGAATTCGTACTGGAAGCGCTCGACCTTCTGCATCAGCTGGCGGTGGCGGGCGGTGTGCTGTTTCGTCTCCGGAAATCCGCTTTCGGCCATGATTTTTTCCTCATGGGCGAAGTGCTCCTGGGTATAGCCCACCAGATCGTTGAGAATGTCCGACATCACGCGGGATCCCCGGCCCCGGCGGCCGGCTTCCTCGAACTTGTTGGCCAGATCAACCAGGCGGCGGTGCTGCTCGTCGATACTCGGGATCCCGGTGATGAATTCTTCCGTCCAGTTGATGAATGCCATGGTGCGCGCCTCGTGCTGGTTCCGGCCGCCTGCCTCCGCGGGCCGGATAAGTCCTTGATGCAAGTTCTATTGTTGTTTTCGGCCACAAATTCCCGGGGTTGAACCAATATGCGGATTTGGGCAAAAAAACCGGAAAAAACGGAACCCTGGCCCCGTTTTCCGGGTATCCAGTACCTACGATCCGTATCCCCCCTGAGCGGTTCGCCTCTCCGAAAGGAACTACCATGTTCGCGTTTCCGGCTGCCAAACGCACGCTTGTGCTGATGTTGAGCATCGTCCTCCTGGTATTCGCCTGCAGTGTCCAGGCCGGCGAAGACAAGGGTTATCTGGGCGTCATGCTGCAGGATGTGACTCCCAGCATGGCCAAGGCCCTGCAGATGGATGAAAAGACCGGCGTCATGATCAGCGAAGTCGTCGACGACAGTCCCGCCGCCGCGGCCGGGCTGGAAGACGGCGACGTCATCCTCGAATTCAACGGCCAGACGATTTCCGACAGCGGCGACCTGGTCAAGGCCGTCCGCGGCACCAATCCCGGCGACAAGGTGAAGGTCGTCGTCCTGCGGGGCGGCAAGAACAAGAAACTCGACATCGAGATCGGCAAACACGAAGCCAAGAACGTCTTCTTCATGTCCGAAGACGACGCCCCCCGCGTCAAGCATATGGACAAGGTGATCGTCATGTCCGGCGACGACGATGATTTCAAATGGTCCTTCAAGGACAAGGCCGGGAAATTCAATCTGGACCGCGGCTTCATGGGCGTCCACCTGGACGACCTGAACGAGCAGATGGGCGAGTACTTCGGCGTCGATGAGGGCAACGGCGCGCTGGTGACCGAGGTCGTCGAAGACAGCCCGGCCGCCGAAGCGGGCCTGAAGGCCGGAGACGTCATCGTACAGTTCGGCGACGACGACATCGACTCCTCCGGGGCCCTGTACAAGGCCATCGACGACACCGAGTCCGGGCAAAAGACGACCGTCAAGGTCGTCCGCAAGGGCAAAAAAATGAGCCTGGACATCACCCTGGGCGAGATGCCCGAGGACGCAATCTCCAAGCACCTCCAGATCATCGGGGAAGGTGACGACCACTTCTCCATCCACGCCGCCCCGCGCATGATGAAGCATTTCGAACATTTCGGCGGAAAGCACGGCTGTGATGCCGGAGACGTGGACGTACGGGTGATGCGGCGCGGCGAAGCCGAGGGCGAACTGAAGGAAATGCGCGAGGAACTGGACAAGATGCGTAAAGAGCTCAAGGAGATTCAGGAGGAACTCAAAAAGTAGAGTGTCTGAATTTCTCCGGCCGGAACCGCAGGAGGCGGACCGGCCATGGACCGGGAGCCCGTGCCGCCCCACCGAGGCGCAGGGTTCCCGGTCTTTTTTTGTGCTGCGGAATTATTTTCAAAGGTAATCCGCTAGGATGGACACCCAGGTTGATCATTGATGCGAAAATCCGAGGTTGCCCTCGGAAAACTGGTCGAACAGTCAAAAACAAACTGCGAGAAAAGTCCGCCTTGGTCACCCTGATCAGCAACCGCCGCCAATGATATCTCACAAAATCCTGGGCAGGAAAACCAATGCTCCCACTACCGCCGCGGCCAGCGCCGCGACCAGCACCGCGCCGGCCAGGATGTCCTTGACCAGACCATAGCGGGGATCATGGTCCGGGCTCAGGATATCGACCAGTTTTTCCCCCGCGGTATTGACCAGTTCCAGACCCAGGACCAGGCCCATGGACAGGCTTACCAGACACCATTGCTCGCCCGAAATATCCAGGGTGAACCCCAGCAGGATCACCACCGCGGCGACGGCCAGCATGACCCGGAAATTTCGACCCCGGGCACCCGCGGCCAGGCCTTTCCAGGCGTAGACGAACCCCTTCAGAAAACCAGTCATGCCATCACCTCCACCAAATTCTCGTCCGTCCCGGGATCGGTGAACAGCAGCCAGGTATGGATTTCCCGGTCGGGATAGAGGGCCTCGATCACCTCGCGGTAGGCCGCCAGCTGCGGCCGGTAATGTTCGGTGAGGGCCTTTCGGTAAGCCGGGTCGTCATCCAACCGGTTCGACTTGTAATCGATGATGTCCACCCGGTCGGGCCGCAGCACCAGGCGGTCGATGCTGCCGGTTATGCACTCGCCGACCTGATCCCTCGCGGCGGGTTTCCGGCGATGGATAACCGGTACCTCGCTCAGGCCTCGGCCTGCTTCGGGCCGGAAAATCCAGGCCAGATCGGGGTTGGCGAAGACGGCCGCCGCCTCATCGTGAATGCCACCCGAGCCGGCGGGCATCGCACCCAGGTCGGCGGCCACCTGGAGCAGCTGGTGGATCCTGTTGCCCCGCTCGGTTGGGGATATTCTGTTTTCAATGTCCGAGGGACCCCCGGGGGATCCTTTGGGCACGACGGACGGTGGTGGTGCGGGCATTTCTCCCGTGGCGGCCGAGGGCGTGATGATCCGGACCCTCTCCTTCAGGACCGGCGGCTGCCAGAGGCGGTACGACTCCAGGCTGGCCGCATCGGCATGATGAGCCGTTTCAGCCTCGGTGACCGGAGCCGGCGGGCGGTCCAGCCACGGAGGATCCTTCCGGTCCATGCCCCCGCATTCGCCGGTCGCGGCGGAGGCCTGGATCCGGCGCAGAGGGCTGTCGTGTTCCTCAGTGCGCCATTTGTCCCCGCCCAGGACAACGAGCCGGTCCCGGGCCCGGGTCATGGCCACGTAGAGAAGGTTGGCCTCTTCGGTGCGGTCCCTGGCGACCGCGGCCAGGGCGGCGTCCTGCAGGCGATCGGTGGGCCAGTCCACCTCGTCCGGCAGGGAAAACCCCTTGCGGAAATTTTTCGTCACCTTGAAAAGAAGCGGCGTGTCGCTGGCCTCGGCGTCGGTCCGCACCCGGGGACTTTCCTTGCCCGTGGCCCGGTCGGCATCGACCAGCAGGACCACCGGCGCCTCCAATCCCTTGGCCCCGTGGATGGTCATGAACCGCACCCGGCCCTCGGCGCCACCGCGCGGCAGGGTGCCCTCCTCCTGGCCGCCCTGACTGGCGGCACTGGTGATGAGATCGGCCAGGCGCCGCACCGTCGGCGTGCCCGTCATTTCCGGGCTCAGGGCCAGGTCGAACAGGCGCATCAGGTTGTAACGGGCCTGATCGCCCAGGGCGATCTGGTATCTTTCCAGTACCTGACCCTCGCGATAGATGCGTCGCAGAAGATCATGGCTGCTTTCGAAACCCAGATGCTTGCGCCAGTTCTTCAACAGGACCACGGCCGGTCCGGTGACGGGGTGGTCCTCATCCTTCCGCAGGGCGTTCCACAGACCCCTGGGCGGGATGCTTTTCCCTTCTTCATTCACCCGGAACAGATCGCGCCGGGCCAGCGCCGCCTGGAAATCCTTCTGCCCGAGCCGAAAGATGGGCGAACGCAGCACCGCGGCCAGGGCCACGTCGTCCTCGGGCCAGACCAGCCACCGGAGCAGCGCCAGGATGTCCTGCACCTCGCGACTGGCCGCCAGCATGCCCCGTCCCGGCGGCACGATGGGAATACCGGCGGTGCGGAAGGCTTTTTCATAGAGGCTGATCTCGGTCCGCGAGCGGGTGAGCACCAGGAAATCGCCCCAGCGCAGGGGCCGTTCGGTCAGGTCGTCCCCGAAGCCTTCCCAGGTTGTCGCGCCGGATTCCTTCAATTGCAGAACGATCCGGGCCGCGGCGTCGGCGGCCAGCTGATCGCCGCTGCGGCCGTCTTCGGTGTCTTCCTCCTGATGGTCGTCAAGCTCGGCGCCCGCGAAGGGGTCCAGCACCAGCACCGATCCTGTCGCTTCCCGGCGCGCCCAATCCTGAAGGACGGAATCGCGTTCCTCCGCGGTGAAGGAATCGCCCAGGGGCGAGGCGTTGAACAGGCAGCCGACGCCCCCGACCACCGCTTCGAGGCTGCGGAAGTTTGTCGGCAGATCCAGTTCCGACCCGGGGTCGCGCGCTTTGAGAAGATTCCGCGCGAACAGGAAAATCCCCGGTTCGGCACCGCGGAAGCCGTAGATCGACTGCTTCATGTCCCCGACGAAAAACAGGGTGCGCGCGCGGTCACCCGTCCCTCCGGAAAGGAATTCCTCCACGAAGGGCTCCAGCATATTCCACTGGTTGAAGTTGGTGTCCTGGAATTCGTCCAGCAGGATGTGATGGATGGAGTCGTCCAGGCGGTAAAGCAGGGACAGCGCCTGGGCCTGGTCGCCCATCAGGCGGCGGGCCATGTCCTCCAGGTCCTGGAAATCCACCACCCGGTCGCGGCGTTTCAACGAGCTGTAGATATCCAGGACCCGCAATCCCAAATGCAGCAGGTCGCGGTTGAGGGCGTACAGTTTCAGGTAGCCGGTGGTGTAAAGGACGCGCAGCACCGGCAAGGCGTTTTCCACGACCAGGGCGTTGTAGCGGGATTTGATCTCCGGATCCCTGATCCGGGTATACGCGCGGGTCTTGTCTTCCTTGGTCAGGAGGATGTTCCGGGCCTCGGCCAACTGCTCGGCCGGTGGCAGTTCCAACGCGGCCAGGCAGGCGGCCCGCAGCTTGGCGGTGTTTTTTTCCGTGCGTCCGGCGTCGCCGCCCATGCCCGCGTCGACGTGGTCCAGGCCCTCGGTCGCCAATTTCCCCAGCGCTGCGGCCAGCAAAGGAGCAAAGGCCTCCTGGTCGGGCTCCGCGAGCGGGTCAAGGCCGGGAAAAAGGAATTCCCGTAGGTCCTTCAGCAATTCCGGCAACAATTCCAGACGGACCCGGTCCCCCCCGACGGTCGAATCCCCGTCGTGTCTTTTCAGCCAGCGTTCCATTCGCATCTGCTCGTGGAAGACCTGTTTCACGGCCACCCGCACCGCGCTCGGGTTGGGCCCCACCGTGCGGCCGGCGGCGGCCAGGGTTTCGTCCGCGGCCATTTCCGCTTCCAGCTGGTCGAGGGCCTCGTCCACCAGATCATCCTGGTTTTCGATGACGGCGAAATGGGGATCCAGCCCCGCTTCGGCGGCGAACCGGCCCAGGATGAGCTGACAGAAGGAGTGGATCGTGCCCACATGAAGGCCGGCCAGGTCTTCGAGCACCATTTCATACAGCCCCGCGGCGTACCGCATTTCCCGCTCGCTGGGATCGGGGTCGGGGCGATCGCTGAAAAGATCGTGCAACCGGGCGCGCAGTTCATCCGGTTCCGCCAGCACCATCTCTGCGGCCATGGCCAGCAGGCGTTCCTGGATCTCGACCGCCGCCTTCCTGGTGAAGGTGATCGCCAGGATGGAACGCGGATGGGTCCGCGCGGGCGTGTCCTCGATGCAAAGCCGGACGAAGCGGTCGACCAGGACCTTGGTCTTGCCCGATCCCGCCGACGCCCGCAGCGCCACCGACTTGTCGGGCCGCGCGGCCCGGCGCTGGATTTCGGTGGCATTCCGGACAGAATTCCGGACAGAATTGCGGACGGAATCGTTCACCCTAGAACCTGTCCTTGCTGTTGACGAGCTTGTCGAGCTTGCGGTCGGTTCCCGGCGGCAGGTTCCGTTCCTCCAGGCGGCACGCCCCCCGCAGTTCGCAGAATTCGCAGGGCAGGCTTGCTTCGCCCTCCCCCGCGGTTTCGCGGGGAATCAGCGGGAAACAGCCGGCGGGATCGCCCGCGCTGACGGCCAGTTCGACCAGGCGCGCGGCACCCTGCAACAGCAACAGCCGCCCTTCGCCGTCGGCGCAATCCAGGTGGGCCTTATGGGGACGGCCGGGTTTGTCCTCCTTGACCGGGTAGTAGAACCCTTCGACGACCGGGCCCGACACGGCCATCCGGCCCGCCTCGACAGCCGCGGCGTACAATAGAACCTGCATTTCGTCCAGGGTCTGGACCTTTCGGGCCGAGGGCGCCCTTCCTGTTTTGTAGTCGATGACGCACAGGGCGCCGGTACCGTCCTGACGGCGGTCGATCCGGTCCACCGTTCCGCGCAGCACGATGTCCGCGGCGTGCCCGGACAGATCCGGAAGTTGCGGGTCCCAGCCCACGGCTTCCGCTTCCCGGCTGATCCACCCGGCCAGATCGGCCAACGGCATTTCGAATTGTTCTTCGAGGGCCACCGGCCGCCATTCCTGGAATCGGTCCATCTCATGGGCGATGACCGGTGGTACCGACCGCAGAAAACTGTCGAGCCACAGATGGCGCAGCGGAAGGTCGTTTGCCCCCGGCGCGAATTTTTCCCGGGCGGTAGCCGTAAGAACCTCCTCGGCCCCGGTCCGGTCCCCGCCCGCCAGGGCGGCGTACCCCGGTCCGTCGGGCGCCAGGAAATCGGCCAACGCCTCGTGGACCAGACTGCCGTATTCCAGCCGGCCGAATTCCTCCTGGACCTCCTCTTCCTTGCGCAGGGCGAAGCCCCTTTCCAGCAGGAACCGGTAGGGACACTCCCGCCACTGGCGCAGGGCGGACCAACTGAGCCGGGTCAGGTGTCGCACCTTGGCCAGGGCCGGCGGTGCGGGATCCTCTTCCAGAAAATCCGCCGTGGCCGTTTCCAGTTGGGGCCAGGGCACCTCTTCGCGCCGCCACAGAACAGCGTCCGGCTCGGTGGGAAGCTCGGGCTGCAGCGCCAACTGCAACCGCGAAACAAATGGCGACGGCAGGACCGGCTGCCCTTCCTCTTCCGTCGTCCAGGTGAGCAGGACCTCCGGAGCGTTGTGCAGCAGACGCAGGAAGAGTTCCGCGTCCCGGCTCAGGGCGTCGCGCCAACCCGGCAAATCGAGACGGTCACGGATGCCGCCCCCCAGCAGGAGGGGTCGCGGCGGCCGGGCGGGAAATACGCCGTCCCTGAGGCCGGCAATAATAAGGTGATCGTAGGATTCGAGACGGGCCTCGACCAGACCCGTGACCAGTACCGGCAGGTTCCTCGCGCGGTGGGGCGGCACGTTTTCACCGGACAGAAGCTGTCCCAGGTCGGCGGTGAAATCGGCCAGATCGACCTGCGGCAGCAGCGTCGCGTCGGCTCTGAGTGTGTCCAGCAGACGCGCCGCCGCGGTCACGTCGGGCCGGTCCATTTTTTCGCCGAGGGGATGGTCCGGCGCCAGGGCCGTCCAGACTTTCGTCACCGCGTCGGTCAGGTCGTCCCAGTTCCGGGCCCGGGACCCGCGCATTTCCAGGAGGGGAGCAAAGGCGCCGGCCACCGCCTCGACGAATTCCACCATCCCTTGGCCCTGCTTCCTGAAGATGTTCAGGGCCGACTGGTCACGGTCCGCCGCCTGCCGGCGCAATCCCGCCAGACCCCCCGGAGGACCCTGATTGCGGCGAAACATCCTTTCCAGCCTCAGGGTCCAGGTCCCGTGGCTGCCCTCGGCGACCGGCAGTTGAACATAGGGATGCGTCAACACTTCCAGCAGGGGTTCGGGCCGCAGGTCGGTCAGGGCGGCACGCAACATGAACCGCAATAACAGACCCGCCGGCAGCGACGACAGGGCCTGTCCGTGGGTGTTGTCCGAATCGATGCCCGCGTCGCGCAGCTGGGCCGTGATCCGGGCGGCCAGCTTGGGATCCCCCACCGCAACGGCGATGCTTGGGCCATGCTCGCCGGACCGGGACAGGATTTCCGCCACGTGATGGGCCGCCAGGCGGCTTTCGGCCTCGGTATCCCCGCAGGGCATGAAGGCTGGCCGCCCCTCGGGCAACCCCTCCGTATTCAGGGCATCCAATCGTTCCTTGAGGGTGGGAATGTCCTGTTCCGTCACGACTTCCGGGGCTTGGCCCGTCAGCAGGAATTCGGTGCGGCGGGCGGGCGCCAAGGGATCGGTGCCCAGTCCGTCGGGGCTCCATGTGGCCTGGAACAAACGGGACAGACGGCTGGTCGCCGCTGGGAGATAGAGCCGGCTGTCGCCGCCGTGGTCCAGCGCGGCCCGCAGCAGTTCGGCCCGCACCGGATCGATCCTGCCGAACCCCGCCACCGCGACCAGATCGGGGGCCTGTCCGGGAACCCCGCCGGCCGCCAGGGCCTGGGCCAGATCCGCCAGCCGGTCGACCGAATCGCGAGGCACCAACCGCCGATAATGCCCCCAGACTTCATGGATGCGGCGCAGATCTCCGGCGATGATCTCCGCCTCCGCCGTCGCGGACATTTCCAGAACCCGGTCGCTCCCCCGCGGATCAAGGAGCAGCAATTCCCGCCTGTGCAGCCGGATTTCGTCGAACAACCCGATGAACTCCGCCGCCAGACCCGGCGCGCTTTCCCGGTTGTCCCGGAGCCAGGGCAGGGTCATCAGCTTGCGGGCCAGGATCAGCGGCCGCACGCGGTCATCCGGAAGGTCCGCCGCGGTGAGCCCCAGACCCGCCGCCATCTCGTCCGCCCACTGGGTCACCGTCATGATCCGGGGCAGAAGAAGGGTGTCGCGACCGGATTCATCGAGCAATTCGTGCTGCAGGGTCCGGCACGCGCGCGAAGAAGGCAGAATAACGAGTGCTCCGGTCAGGTTTCCGGTTCCCGTTCCGGGAAGGTCAGCCGGCAGGTCCGCGGCCAGACGGCGCAAAAGATTGTCTGAAAAGGGAATGTGGCAAATCCGCGGGGGCATAAACCAAAAATCCTTTAACTATTTTGATTTCTTGAGGATAAGAGCGTCCAGACTAACACAGAAAAAGGGCATTTCCAACAAAATGGATCAAAGTTAAAGAAATAACAGGATGTGACACCCGTATGACATACGCGTTTACTATTATTTCTACTCATCCGGCATTTGATCCGGCACTTGATCCAGCACTTGATCCAGCAATCGCGAATTCATTCCGGGAGGATTTCCCTTGGCCACCTCGTCCGAAAACCACGCGCAGGAAAACGTCTGCCGCATCGGAACCCGCGGCAGCGATCTCGCCCTCTGGCAGGCCCACACCATCCAGGGCAAGCTGAAGGAACTCGGTGTGGCAACCAGCATCGAAATCATCAAGACCCGCGGTGACCGCATCGACAACATCCCGTTTTCCGAGCTGGATGGGAAGAATTTCTTCACCAAGGAACTTGAAGACGCCCAGTTGGAGGGCCGCGTCGATTTCGCGGTGCATTCCCTGAAGGATCTGGCCACCGAGATGCCCGCGGGGCTGACCCTGACCGCCATGGTCGGCCGCGAAGATCCCCGCGACGTGCTGCTGGCCGACCCCGCGGCAATCGACCAGGCCAAGGTCGATGCCGGCGACGTGCTGCCCCTGAAAAGCGGCGCGAAGATCGGGACCAGCGCCGCGCGGCGTCAGGCCCAGATCCGCTACCTGCGCGATGACCTGGAAATCGTCGATCTGCGCGGCAACGTGCCCACCCGGGTGAACCGTCTGCGCGAAGGTCTGTACGACGGCATCCTGCTGGCCCGCGCCGGCCTGGTGCGCCTGGAACTGGATCTGGACGGCCTGTTCGTCAAACCCCTGGACGCCGAAGAGTTCGTGCCGGCTCCGGCCCAGGGCATGTTGGGCATCCAGTGCCGCCAGGACGATGTCTGGCAGGAAACCCTGACCCGCCTGGACTGCCCCGAAGCCGGCCGGGCCGTGGCCGCCGAACGCGATCTCCTCCAGCGATTGGAAGGCGGCTGCCAGCTGCCCTTCGGGATCAACATCCAGCCTGTGGAAGGTGAATGGCGGCTGGAAACATTCCTGTCCGGCAGCGGAGACGAACCTCTGCGCCTGACCCTCGAAGGATCCGATCTCGACGCCCTGGTCGCCGAATGCTGGGAAATGATCTGCGAGTACAGGGGAGCATGACCTGAGATGACCGCAGGGCGCCGCATCATCCTGACCCGTCAGAGGGACCGCAACACGGCCTGGGCCGCACGGCTCGTCGCCGCGGGCCACGAGGTGGTCGAATTGCCCCTGATCAGGTACGAGGCCCTGGCCGTGCCGGATGATGTCGACCCCGAGGCTTTCGACTGGATCCTGTTCACCTCGCCCCAGGGCGTGAAGGCCTTCGGCGAAGCGGGGCTGGACGCCGGTTCCGCCCGCATCGCCGCCCTCGGCGCCGGCACCGCCGCCGCCCTTGCGGAAGCGGGCCTGAGGAACGACCTGGATGCCCGAACCGCCGATGGAGCGGAATTCGCCCAGGCTTTTCTGGACGAAGTGTCCGCGCCTGGAAGGCTGCTGTTGCCGGGCCCGAACCGCCGCCTCGAGGAACCCGGGAAATCCCTGGTCAACGCCGGGTTCGAAGTGCGGGAACTGCCCCTCTACGAAACCAGCCCCGTTCCCGGGAATGAATGGCCGCCGGTGTCGGTGGCCCCCGACGATATTATCTTTTTCTGCAGCCCTTCGACCGTCCGGGCCTGGACCCAGGCCCGGACCGAGCGGCCGCGCTGTGTCGCCATCGGCGAGACCACGGCCCGGGCCAGCAGGCCCGCCGGTTTCGAAACCGTCGTGGCCGCCGCGCCCGATCTGTCAGCCATGGTCCTGGCCGCCGGCCTGGATCCGTTACCTGAACCCGCCACCCCGGAGATGGAATCATGAACCTGCTGGACCGCCCCCGCCGCCTGCGCGCCAATCCCGCCATGCGGGAACTGACCGCCGAGACCAACGTCGAGGCCCGTCACCTGATCACCCCCCACTTCGTGGTCGAAGGCACCGGCGTCAAAGAGGAAATCGGCAGCATGCCCGGCGTATTCCACGTGTCGGTGGAAAACCTGGTCAAGGAGGTCGGCGCGGACCTGGAACTCGGCCTGAAATCGCACCTGATGTTCGGCATCCCCAACGACAAGGATCCGCGCGGGGACTCGGCCCTGAAACCCGGCAATCCCTGCGAAGCGGGTGTCCAGGCCCTGAAGAAGGAATTCGGCGACGATGTGATCACCGTCACAGACGTCTGCCTGTGCGCCTACACCAGCCACGGCCACTGCGGATTCCTGGAAGACGGCAAGGTCGTCAACGACGCCAGCGTGGAGCAGCTGGCCAAGATGGCTCTCAATCACGCCCAGGCGGGCGTCGATATCGTCTCGCCCAGCGACATGATGGACGGCCGGGTCGGCGCGATCCGCACCCTGCTCGACGATGAGGGTTTCACCGACACCGCGATCCTGGCCTACAGCGCCAAGTACGCCAGCGCCTATTACGGCCCCTTCCGCGACGCCTGCGACAGCGCGCCGCAGGGCGACCGCAAGACCTACCAGATGGATCCGCGCAACGGTCGCGAAGCCGTCATCGAAACCATCCTGGATCTGCAGGAAGGCGCCGACATGGTCATGGTCAAGCCCGCGCTGGCCTACCTGGACATCATCCGCCGCGTCAGGGAAGAAGCCCTGTGCCCGGTGGTCTGCTACAACGTTTCGGGCGAGTACTCGCTGGTCAAGAACGCCGCCGCGGCCGGCCTGGTCGACGAAGCGGCCATCGTCCGGGAAAACCTGCTGGCCTTCCGGCGCGCCGGCAGCGACATCATCATCACCTATCACGGGCGCGAAGCGCTGACCAAGGGATGGATCTAGCATGAGTAACAGCAGCTGGTGGGAACGAGCCGAAAAAGTCCTGCCCGGCGGCGTGAACAGCCCCGTGCGCGCCTTCAAATCGGTACCCGGCGATCCCTTGATGTTCCAGAAGGCCGGCGGATGCCGCTTCACCGATGAGGACGGCAAGGAATACATCGACTGGTGCCTGAGCTGGGGTCCGATGATCCTGGGCCACGCGGATCCCGACGTGGAAGCCGCCGCCATCGAAGCCATGCGCGAAGGCGCCAGCTTCGGTGCGCCCAGCCGCCGTGAAGTCCTGCTGGCCGAAGCGTTCCTGGGCCGCATGCCCCACTTCGACCAGGTGCGGTTCGTCAGCTCGGGAACCGAAGCGGTGATGAGCGCCATCCGCCTGGCGCGCGGCTTCACCGGACGCGACGTGATCGTCAAGTTCGTGGGCTGCTACCACGGCCACACCGACAGCCTGCTGGTCGAGGCCGGCAGCGGCCTGGCCACCTTCGGCACCCCCAGCAGCGGCGGCGTGCCCAAGGGCTTCACCGACAGCACGGCCGTCCTGCCCCTGGACGATGATGAAGCGCTGGAATCCTTCTTCAGTGAGCACGGCGACAAGGTGGCCGCGCTGATCGTCGAACCTTTTCCCGCCAACGCCGGTCTGCTGGTCCAGCGGCCGGAGTTCCTGCAGAAATGCCGCGACCTGACCGCCAAACACGGCGCCCTGTTGATCTTCGACGAGGTCATCACCGGCTTCCGCGTGGGCGCGGCCGGGGCCGCCCCGGTCCTGGGCATCACGCCCGACATGGGGACCTACGGCAAGATCATCGGCGGCGGTTTTCCCGTCGGGGCGTATGCCGCAAGCAAGGAGATCATGGATCACGTTTCCCCCGTCGGCCCGGTCTACCAGGCCGGCACCCTGAGCGGCAATCCCGTGGCCATGGCCGCGGGGCTGGCCACCCTCGAAAAGACCGGGCAACCCGGGTTCTATGAAGACCTCGAGCGCAAGGGTGCGCGTCTGCAGGCCGGTCTGGAAAAGGCCGCCGCGGACAACGGCATCACCGCGACGGTGGTCAGGCAGGGCTCTTTGATCTGGAACGTGTTCCAGGACGAGGCTCCGCGCAGCTTCGCCGCCATCGACGGTTCGAAAATGGAGATCTACGGCCGTATGCACCGCGACCTCATCCAGCGCGGCGTCTATCTGGCACCCTCCGGTTGGGAGGTCGGCTTCGTGTGCGCCGCCCACACCGACGATGACATCGACACCACCGTGGCCGCCGTGGCCGACACCTTCAAATCCTGGAGTTGAGGCAATCATGTCCGACGTGAAAAACAGCATCTTCCTGAAGAATCTGCGCGGCGAGCCCACTGATCGCACTCCCATCTGGGTCATGCGACAGGCGGGCCGCTACCTGCCCGAATACCAGGAAGTCCGTTCGAAGCTCTCGTTCACCGAGTTGTGCCACACCCCGGAAGCGGCCTGCGAAGTCACCCTGCAGCCCATCCGCCGTTTCGGTTTCGATGCCGCGATCATGTTCAGCGACATCCTGACACCGCTCGAGCCCATGGGCGCGCCCTTCGATTTCTCCAAGGGCGGGCCCAAGCTGGAACGACCGCTGCGCAGCGAAGAGGACATCGATTCACTGACGAAATACGACGCCCGCGAAGGCACCCACTTCGTGGCCGAGGCCATCAAGCTGATGAAGGAAGGGCTGGGCGACAAGACACCGCTGATCGGTTTCGCCGGTTCGCCGTTCACTCTGGCCACCTACCTGATCGAGGGCGGCGGCTCCAAGAACTACGAGAACCTGAAGACCATGCTGTACAGCCGGCCCGAGCTGCTGAACAAGCTGATGGACAAGCTGACCGACCAGACCCTTGATTATCTTTCCATGCAGGTCGATGCCGGAGTCGACGCCGTGCAGCTGTTCGACACCTGGGGCGGCATCCTGCACCCGGCCGACTACGCCGCGGTGGTTCTGCCCTGCGTCAAACGCATCATGGACGGCCTGAAGGACAAGGGCGTTCCGCGTATCTACTTCCTGAAGGGGAGCGCTCCCTACCTCGACCTGGTCACCACGCTGGACGTCGAGGCCCTGGGCATGGACTGGACCATGGACATGGCCAAATCGCTGCCCCTCATGAAAGGCTATGCGGTACAGGGCAACCTGGATCCGCTGGCCCTGTTCGGTTCGGAGGATCAGATCCGCACCCGCGCCCTGGACATCTGCCGGGCCGGATCGAAAGCCCCCGGGCACGTTTTCAATCTGGGTCACGGGATTTTGCCCCAGGCCCCGATTTCCGCCGTCGAAACCCTGGTCGAAACCGTCCAGGGCTACCGTAAAGGACAATAGAATGCCTTTGAACATACCCGCCGACTTCGTCGAGAAGTACAACAAGCCCGGCCCGCGGTACACCAGCTACCCCACGGTGCCGGCCTGGGACCAGGTGTTCGGCGAGAACGAGTACCGCGAGGCCCTGACCGAACTCGCCGGACGGACGGACGACGAGCTGGCCATCTACCTGCACCTGCCGTTCTGCGCCAAGGCCTGCCACTACTGCGGGTGCAACATGCTGGTGACGCGCGAAAAGGGCGCGGTCCACCAGTACCTGGACCGGGTGGAGAAGGAACTCGAGCGGGTCACTTCGATCATCGGCACCGACCGCAAGGTGGCCCAGTTCCACTGGGGCGGCGGCACGCCCAACTTCCTGAACGAGGAAGAGACCGAGCGGGCGCTGAACCTGTTCCGGGCGGCCTTCGACATCAAGCCCGACGCCGAAGTCTCGCTGGAGATCGATCCGCGCATCGCCACGCCCGACCAGGCGGTTTCCCTGCGTGAAGCCGGCTTCAACCGCATCAGCATGGGCGTGCAGGATTTCGACCAGCGCACGCAGAAGGCCATCGGCCGCAACCAGACCCGCGAAAAAACGCTGAAGGTCTACCAGGGCTGTCGCGACGCCGGTTTCGAGGGCGTCAACGTCGATCTGGTCTACGGCCTGCCCGGACAGACCTTCGACTCGTTCACCGACACCTTGAAGGGCATCATCGAGCTGCAGCCCGACCGCGTGGCCTGCTTCAGCTACGCCCACGTGCCCTGGGTGCGGCCCAACCAGGAGCTGGTCGACACCACGATCATGCTCACCGGTTACGAGAAGTTCCAGCTCTTCCAGCTGACGGTGGACATGTTCCAGGACGCGGACTACTCCTGGATCGGCATCGACCACTTCGCCAAGAAGAACGATGAACTTTCGGTGGCCCTGGAGAACAGGGTCCTGCACCGGAACTTCATGGGCTACGCCACCAAGCCGGCGCCCCACATGCTGGCCTTCGGCATGAGCGGCATCGGCGACGTGTGCGACCGCTTCGTACAGAACGACGCGGATTTCAACAGCTGGTCCGAAGGCATCGACGCCGGCGGCCTGCCCGTGGTCAAGGGGCACAAGCTTTCCGAGGACGACAAGCTCAGGCGGCTGGCCATCCTGAACCTGATGTGCAACCTGGAGCTGCCCTGGACCCTGACC
Organism: Candidatus Krumholzibacteriota bacterium; assembly: GCA_039714075.1. Classification (GTDB taxonomy): domain Bacteria; phylum Krumholzibacteriota; class Krumholzibacteriia; order LZORAL124-64-63; family LZORAL124-64-63; genus JAGLCY01. Next base: position 34,971 of record JBDLKA010000020.1, read on the forward strand.
GAAAAGGCGTATGGCGCCCCGGCGGACAAACTGCTGGCCGAAAGCCTGAAAGCGCTGCCGCCGTTGATCGCAGACGACCTGGCCACCATGGACGAGGGCGGCATTCGCATCACCGACAAGGGACGTTATTTCGTGCGCAACGTGGCCATGATCCTGGATGCGTACCTGGGCAAGGGCAAAGGCAAGCCCATCTTCTCGAAGACCGTTTGAGGGGACCGACTTTGACGGCGCTCGACACATTCCCGCAAACCGCCCTGGATCCCGCCCGGACCACGGGTCTGATCCTGTGCGGCATGGGCGGGCCGGACCGCCCGGAGGCGGTTCAGCCATTTTTGCGCAACCTGTTCGCCGACCCGCTGATCTTTCCCGTGCCCCGGCTTTTTGCGGGCATCGCGGGACGCTTCATCGCGTGGAAACGCGCGCCGGAAGTGCGCAAAAGGTATGCCATGATAAGCGCCGACTCCGCCACGCCCCAGCTGCCTACCACCAGAAAGCAGGCCGCATATCTGGCGGAAAAAATCAGTGCCACCGGCCGCGACGCCCTGCCCGGAATCGCCATGCGGTACTGGGACCCCTATCCGGAGGCCGCCGTCACCGGGTTGGTGGACGCCGGAGCGGGCCAGTTCCTGGTCGTCCCCACCTACCCCCAGTACTCCGGGGCCACCAACGGGAGCACCATCGATTTCGTTTTGGACGCCCTGGAAAAAATCGCGCCCGAGGCGCCGGTCAACGTGGTTGCGGACTGGCACCTGCTGCCCGGTTTCATCGAGGCCCTGGCCTGGCCCGTCATCACCCGGGTGAGCCAGTGGGCGGACGCGGGTGTGGATCCCCGCCAGTGCGCCCTTCTTTACGTGGCCCACTCGCTGCCGGAATCATTCATCCGCAAGGGCGACCCCTATCTGGAAAGAACCCGGGCCACCGTTGACGCCGTGCATTCCAAAGTGAGAAAAGTTCTCGACGCCGCGGGCAAGGGCGCCTGGTTCGCCAAAATCAACGGCGGGACCGAACCCGGCCTTTGTTTCCAGAGCAAGGTCGGGCCCATCGCCTGGCTTGGTCCGCAGATCGAAAAAGAGGTGCCCCGCCTTGCCGAAGCCGGCATCCGCCGTCTGATGGTGCAGCCGGTCAGCTTCACCTGCGAGCATATCGAAACGCTTCTGGAGCTGGACGTCGAATTGAAGAACCAGGCCCGGGACCTCGGCATCGAGGATTTCCACAGGGGCGCGGCCCTGAACCTGAACGAGGTCTGGCTGGATTCCCTGGCCGATCATCTGGTCAATTTGGCTTTTTCGCCGGAGGTGGACGGCATTGTCCATGAAGCCTGACAGTTCTCCCCGTGTGGCGGTCATCGCCGGCGGCATCGCCGGGTTGGCGACCGCCCTGAACCTGCGCGACCAGGCAAAGGCCGCGGACCTCGACCTGCAGGTCACCGTATTCGAAAAGGGGCCGGCGCCGGGCGGCAACCTGCAGACCATACGCCGGGACGGTTGGCAGCTGGAATGGGGACCCAACGGTTTCCTGGACAACGAACCGGCCACCCTGCGCCTGGTCGACCGGCTCGGCATCCGGGACAAGCTCCAGCGCAGCAGCGACGCCACCGCCCACCGGTTCCTGCTGGTGGACGGCCGGATCCAGGAAATCCCCGTCTCGCCCAGGGCCTTCCTCAAATCCGGCATGATGTCCACCGCCGCCAAGCTCCGCATGGCCGGCGAGTTGTTCGTTCCGCGCCGCCGGGATCTGGGCCGGGCCGCCGAGGATCCCGCCACCGACGAGACCATCGACCAGTTCGGAACGCGCCGCCTGGGTCGCACCTTCGCCGACGTCATGCTCGACCCCATGGTCAAGGGCGTGTTCGGCGGGGAAGCGAAAAAACTCAGTCTGGCCGCGGCCTTTCCCCGCATGGTCGAACTCGAAAAGGACTACGGCGGTCTTTTCAAGGCCATGATGAAGCTGGCCCGCGACAAGAAGAAGCAGGGCAAGAGCAAGACCGACGCCGGACCGTCCGGCGTGCTGCACTCGTTCACCGGCGGAATGGCGTCGCTGATCGACGCCCTGGCCGCCGACCTTGACGCCGATTCCCAGGCGGAAATCCGCACCGGCGCCGACGTGCAGAAGGTCACCCCCGGCGAGGATGGCTGGACGGTCGACACCGCCGACGGAAGGCACGGCCCCTTCGACGCCGTGGTCCAGGCCGCCCCCGCCCACGCGGCGGCCCGCCACCTGGGGCATCTCGATCCCGCGTTCGCCGATCACCTGGCCGCGATCCCCTTCGCGCCCATGGCCGTGATCGCCCTCGGGTTCAGGCGCGGATCCGTCGTCCACGATCTGAACGGATTCGGCATGCTGGTGCCCAGTAAGGAAAAACGCGAGTTGCTGGGGGTCCTGTGGACCAGCAGCATCTTCCCGGGCAGGGCCCCCGACGGACAGGTCCTGTTGCGCTGCATGGCGGGCGGGTCCGGTAATCCGGGCTTCATGGAGCAAACGGAGGACGACATGGTCGGCGTCATCCTGTCGGAACTGCGGCCCCTGATGGGCTTGAAGGGCGCGCCCGACATGATCAAGGTGATCCGGCACGACAAGGCCATCGCCCAGTATGTTCCCGGCCATCTGGCCCGGCTGAAGGAAATCGACAGCGCGGCCGGCAGGTATCCCGGATTGTTCTTCACGGGCAGTTCCTACCGGGGCATTTCGGTCAACGCCTGTGTCAAGGAAGCGGAAACCGTCGCCGGTGATGTTTTGCAGGGTTTGGCCGCAAAGCACGGCCACGCTCAAACGGAGGCTTTGTAATGGTCCTCATGATGTCGGTGTTCAAGGTCCTGATGCCCATGCTCTACCTGGTGGTCTGGGGAACCTATCTCTGGCTTTTCTATACCGATCATCCGACCGCCCGCCGCCTGTGCACCCGTTTCGCCCTGGTCACCGTGGGGCTGCACACCGTCTGCATGGCGAGCCGCGGCATCGTTCTGGGGCGTCTGCCCATGGGTGCGCCCGCGGAATTCCTCTGCGGCCTGTCCCTGGCGATGCTGGCCACGTACCTGGTGATCGAAATCAGGATCAAGGCCAAGAACACGGGGTTCCTGGTCACGGGAGTATCCTTCCTGCTGGTGTTCATCGGAAGCATCTTCGTCACCACCACGACCGAGGTCAGCCCCTTCCTGAACGATCCCGGTTTCGCGGGCCACGCCGTCCTGGTGCTGTTCGCCTACACCGCCATGAGCCTGAGTTTCCTGTACGCCCTGCTGTACCTGATCCTGAACCGGCAGTTGATGCAGCACAAGTTCGGGCTGCTGTTCCGGCGCCTGCCCTCGCTCGAAACCCTCGAACGCATGAGCGTGGGCGCGGTGAAACTGAGCGTGCCCCTGCTGTTCCTCTCGCTGTGCCTGGGCCATTTGTGGATGTACGACCTGGCCGACCGCATGGATTCGGAAATGGCCGACATGCTCAGCCCGTGGGATCCGAAGATCCTGATCAGCTGGGTCATCCTGCTGGGATATTCGGTGGGATTGCTGGGCAACCGGTTTCTCGGCTGGCGCGGCAAAAAGATGAACGTCATGGCCGTGGCGGCCTTCATCGCCGTGGTCGGCGCCATGGGGCTGGTCTACCACTTCTTCCCCAGCTTCCACAATTTCCGGTCCAGCCAGCCCATCTCCGCCCTGTCGGGTTTCCCCGATTCGGCGGCGGAAATGCTGGTGCTCAACGAGGAGGCCGGTAGATGATCGGGCCCACCTCACTGCACGTGCGCAGCATCAACCACAAGAACGCTCCGACCGAGGTGCGGGAAAAGGCGCACCTGGAACCGGAGCGGGCCACGGAATTGATGGATGCTCTGGGTGGGCACACCGCGGACGAAAACCATGTGCCGAGCGTCAGTGAAAACGGCTGCATCTCGGTGATCCCGGTTTCGACCTGCAACCGGACCGAAATCTATCTCGAGGTCCTCGAGGGAACCGACGCGGACGCGCTGTTGCGGCACGGTCTGGCCGAAGTGGGCGCCGACGCTGACATATTCTTCTCCGAACACGCCAGTTCCCTGCAGGATCTGGACGCGGTCAAGCACCTGTACAGTGTTTCGGCCGGCCTGGAAAGCATGATGCTGGGCGAACCCCAGATCTCGGCCCAACTCAAGGACGCCTACCGTCTGGCCCGCAGCCACCACGAACCCGGTCCGGGATTGTTGCGCGCCTTCCAGGGCGCCTTCCGCGCGGGCAAGCGCGTGCGCACCGAAACCAGGATTTCCAACGGCGCGGTTAGCGTGGCCTTCGCCGCGGTGGAACTGGCCCGGAAGTTCTTCGACAAACTCTGCGACCACCGCGCCGTCCTGGTCGGCGCCGGCGAAACCGGCGGGCTGGCGGCACGTCACTTCCTGCAGCACAACATCGGACATCTGACTGTGGTCAACCGCAGCCTGGAAAACGCCGAGACCCTGGCCGCCACCCTGCGGGCCGAACGGAAGGCCGGCCTCGACAAGAAGTCCTCCAAAAATACCGGCGGGCTGCTGGCTCCGGCGCCCGACCCCGCGGGCAAGTGCGGCAAGATTTCCGTCCGGCCGTGGGAGTTGCTGACCGACGCCCTGGCCGAGGCCGACGTCATCCTTTCCACCACCGGCGCCACCGACCCGGTGATCCTGCCGGACATGGTCGAAGCCGCGGTGCCGCGCCGCCAAGGCAAGCCCCTGTTCCTGCTGGACATCGCCGTGCCGCGGGACATCCACCCGGACGTGTCGAAAATCGGCAACGTGTTCACCTTCGGGCTGGACGATCTGGACGGCATCATCCAGGGCAACCTCGCCGCCCGCGCCGGCCAGGTGCCCCACGCCGAAGGGATCATCGAGGAAGAGTTGGTCGAGTTCCGGCAGTGGCTCGACGAGATCGATATCCGCCCGACCGTGGCCGAATTCAAGGCCTATCTCGAGGAGCTGAAGGACAAGCAGGTGGGCTTCGTGCGCAAGAAGCAGTCGGACGAGGTGGCCGCCGCCGTTGACCGCAGCCTGCAGCAGTTCATCAAGAAGGTTCTGGGACGGTCGGTTTCCACCTTGAAGAGCGCACAAACCCGCGAGGAGCGGGAGCGGGACCTCGAGACCCTCAAGCGGATTTTTGCTCCGGACGAGCGGGACTGATTTCCGACTCATTCCTATTATGTGAGTTACCGGGTCCTAGCGGTTTACGAAGGGGTCTCCAAAGAGCGGGGTCCGCAATGTTACGCACATTTCGGTACTTCTGGTTGGTCAACCTGCTGTTTTTTTCGGCTGGATGCAGCGGTTATCGTGTCGTTGGATATTCCCTTCCCGAAATCACCTCCGAAACGCAACAGGAAATTGCGGCCGACACGAAACTCCAACCGGGTGATCGGGCCAGGGTCCAGTTGGTGGACGGAAGCAGGGCCGAGGGAATCGTCCAGGCGTTGTCTTCCCGGGAAATCACATTGCTGTCCGATGACGAAGCCGGGCGGACCCTGTATTTTTCCGCCGACCAGATTTTTTCCGTCGAAAAGCACACTTCCTCGCAGACGACCACCCTCATCCTGGTGACCTTCATCCTTGTGATAGCTGGAACCATTGCCATGGTGCCCTTTGACCTGATCTCAGGGATGTGAAATCACCGTAGGGCGGGTGTTTATTTATCCTGTTTCAATTGGTCGGTGCCCAAAACAATCACCGAAACGACCAACCCCGGGAAGATCGCCTCGACACCCAACCACGGCCCCCCGTGCCCGGCTATCAGCCAGGCCAGGGCAACTGCCCCGGCAAGAAGCATCGAAACCAGAACCCGTCCCCCCGAAACCCGCCTTCGCGTATGCGCCAGCACCAGCGGCAAAAGCAACATGGGCGTCCCGATCGACCCCAAGGTCTTCCACAGCTCGATCACCGACCCGGACCACAACGCCAGCCCCACGGCCACCACCGCGGTGGCCACCAGACTCCAGCGAATAACCGGCAGCGAGTCCTCTTCACCGATTCCCCGCCAGCGCCCGATCAGATCCCGCCCCAGGGTGATCGAACCGATGAAGGCGTAACTGTCCACCGTCGACATGATGGTGGCCAGCAGACCAACCGTGAACATTCCCTGCCAGAAGCCGGGCAATACCAGCTCCGCCAGGGCCGGAAAGGCCTGCACCGGGTCGGCCAGATCCGGCAGCAGCACCCGCGCGTACAAACCCGCCGTGGTGGTCAAAAAGTCGAACACGATCCAGAAACCGATGGCCGCGGCGATCCCCCACTTGGCGGTCTTTTCCGTGCGGGCGGCGTAGCACCGCTGATAGAAGGCCGGTTCGACCAGCGTGGACAAGGCGATGAAATACCATACCGCGATCGCCTGGAGACCCAGGCCGCCGTCCCATTTCAGATGCCCTTCCGGCAAACCCGCCTGCAAAAACGACCACCCGCCGAACCGTGACACGCACACCGGCACCAGAACACCGAAGGCAAGGAACATCAGGAAGAACTGGACGACGTCGGTGGCCACGACGGCACGCAGGCCGCCGCGAAACACGTAGCTGATCGATAGTAGTGTACCCAGCACAACGCCTATCCACAGCGGCAGGCCGGTGGCAAAATTAACCAGCACGCCGAGCATCAGGACGTAGGCGGCCGGGGCGGTCATCACGAACAATACACCCGCCCCCGCCAGGGCCGTTGGGCGGCCGAAGCGCTCTTCCAGCAGATCGGGTACGGTGAGAACGGCGGAGCGTCGGGCGCGGGCGGCGATAAAAACCGCAAACACGCCGGCGTACAGATAGTAGGGCACCCCGAACACCAGCCAGTTGCTGACGCCGTAGGTCCAGGTGTATTCACCCACACCGAGAATACCGCCGTACCAGGTGGTCACCAGGGAGGCGGTGAAGGCGGGAAGGGTCAGGCGGCGGCCGGCGACGATGTAGTCCGCCGCCCCGGAAGAAGGCTTGCGAAAAAGGCGCAACACCACGAACAGGAGGAAGGCCGCGTAGACGACTCCGGCAACGGAGTTCATGTCACTCGTCCTCGAAAACGTCTTCGACGAATTCGGGGCCCAGTTCCCGGTAGACCGCCACCAGCAGGGAGCCGGTGCCCACGGAAACCAGAAGCGGCGACATCGTCACCCGGTTGCTGATCGTCGCGGGGCCGCCGGGTTCCAGGGTATCGCCCAACAGCGGGTACATGGCGCCCTCGAAGGTCACGCCCGTGACCGGCCCGCACATGGGAATCACCGAAAACAAAACGCCCGGCGACAGATCCCAGGAAACTTTCGAATCCGCGCCCAGGCGAACGGTGTCTGCGTGATGGCCGGCAATCAGGATGCGCAGCCGGCCGGCGAACCGTTCCAGCAACTGCACGTTGAACAGCGTGTGATCCAGCCGCCACCCAGTCGACCCCATGAGGACGACTTCCTCGAACCCTTCGTTCTCCAGATAGAGAAGGGCTTTCTCGCTGTCGGTGGTGTACTGGTCGGAGACCTGCAGGAACTTGGGACCGTCCCGGCCCGAAAGAATGCGTCCGGCCAGGGAATCGAAATCCCCGATCACCACATCGGGCGACCGGGGCAGATGGTCATAGGGGTGTCCGGCGGCATCGGCGCAAACGAAAAGATCCGCGCCGTTCAACCAGTATTCCAGCAGGGGCACGGGCGGTTGCGGACCGTTGCACAGCACTACGGCCCGCTTGCCTTTCTTGCGGAAGATGGGACACGCGGCCCCGCCGGTTTCAGGATCGTAGTGGCTCATCAGAAATTGTAATCCATCCCGACTGCGAAATTCCGCCCCGCGGCGGGTGTGTAAAAGTTTTCCTGATCCCAATCGCTCCAGTATCCCCATGTTTCGTATTCCGTGTCACCAAGATTTCTCACATGAACGAAGCCCCGCGCTCCATCAAGGGAAGGCAGACCCATTTTGCCCAGATTGAACCACAGGGAAAGATCGACCGTGGCCCAGGGATCGATGGTGTGTTCCCGGTTGCCTGAATTGTCCAGATGCTGCCTTCCCGTATTCCGCAAACGGGTCCGGCTTTTGACGGCCCCGGTCCAGGCGGCGTCCCAGGTCACCATCAGCAGGCGGCTGGGAAAAAGGGCGATGGGATTGCCTGAATAGTCTTCTTCCGGCCCGACCTCACCGTGGTAGATGAATTCCTTGAACCTGTCCCAGCTCCGCGAGGCGGCTACCGCCAGATCATGGCGGTCGGTCAACCGGGCACGCAGGCCCAGTTCCAAACCCTTGTGTTCCGTTTTGCCGGCGTTGCCGCGGATGGAGCTGCCGTCTTCGCTGGTGCCGCCGTAAGGAACGATCTCGTTCTTGAAGTCCATCCAGTAGCCGCCCAGGGTAAAACTCAGGTGCGGGTTCTGCCAGGAGAAGCCGATTTCATAATCGTCGACACGTTCTTCCTGCACCTGGGGGCCGGACCATTCGAGGTAATCCACCGAACCGTCCGCCTTCAGTACTTCCCGACTGGTATCGAACAGAGGATCAACATCAAAGTCGCTACCGCTATCCCAGATGTTGAAGAGTTCACCATCGGTGGGTTCGCGATGGTTGCGGCCGACCGATCCGTACACCGCCATGGAGCCGCCAACCACCCGCCCGGGCATCTGCCAATGCAACGCAGCCTTGGGGTTGAAAAAGTCGTAGTCCACCGTGTAGGCATTGCGCTGGTTGCCTACAAAATTGCCGACCTCATTTTGCATGAAGCTGTATTCCTTGTGCTGGAAGTGCAGATCCACCGTCGCGGTCAAACCGCCAACGATCCGGTAACGCTGGTTGGCGTACAGGGAATAGGCGTCTTTGTCTCCCGTATATTCGTGGTACTTGAACTGCTGGTTGAAATCCGCCGGGGTGAAACCTTCGGCCCAGAGAACGTCGCCCCAATGATTCGAATGAAAGGTGTACAAGTCGCCTCCCACCAGCAGCCGGCCGCGATCCTGATTCCATTCCAGACCGGGCACCCAGCCGACGTGGTCCTTGCGAACCCACTTCTGACGGATCAGATCCAATTCGTCGTCTGGTGCCACCCCTGAGATAAAGTCCAAGGCATAATTCTCGGCCGTTTGGTCATCCTTATAGTTCTCGTAATATCCCTCACCCTGGATGTAATAAAGCCGGTTCGTCAGGGACAGACTGTCATTCAAATAGATCGTGTTGTGAAGTTCGTAATGGGGCTGCCGGAAGTTGTCCACCGCGTTGTGGTAGGTCTCCTGGTTCGCCTTGCGGTTTGTTTCGAGCACCGATTCGGGAACCGCGTCCCAGGCGTGATGGGTCAGCTCCTTGCCCGTGTAGATGTTGATCCGGGTCCAGGTGCTGGCCGTCTCGTACTGGCCGCTCCAGAAAACACCCCAACCCTCATGACCCGAACGGTCACGGTAGCCATCGCTTTCCTGGCGCGAAAGACGGATCATCGAGCTGAACCCCTGGCCCAACTTGCCGGTCTGGTAACTGATCATCTGCCTTGAGAACCCATAGCTGCCGGCGTTCAGGGAAAACATCCCGCCGGGTTTTTCCGCCAAATCCGCCGAAACGATGTTCACCGTCCCCCCGATGGCGGTCATGCCGCCGATGGAGTTGGTGACCCCCCGCTGCACCTGAATGTCCTGCACGCTGGCCGCCAGGTCGGGCATGTCCACCCACCAGACCTGGTGATCTTCGGGGTCGTTCAGGGGAATCCCGTTGAACAGCACCCCGACCCGCCGCTGGTCGAAGCCGCGAATCTTCAGGTAGGTGTAGCCCAACCCGCTGCCCGCGTCGCTGTAGGAAAACACGCCGGGGATGCCCTGCAAAAGCATCGGCAGTTCGAGATCGGGCTCGCGCAGCTGCAACTCTTCCTGGGTGATGTTGGTGACATTCATGAGGGTGCCGTCATCGTAACGGCTCGCGGTAACGACGACTTCGCCGCTTTCGTAGGTCCGATCGGGATCGGTCTGGGTTTCAGCGAAGGCTGCTGTTGCAACAACAAGACTCAGAACGATATAAAGTGCGGGTTTCATTGCTGGCACCTCGAGAGGTTGGCCAGGCGGAGAAATGGACAGCCACAAAAAACGGCGCCTCCGTTGATTTGGAAGGCGCCTGATGCGGCCCGTTTCCCTACGCCGGCATGATCCGGTTCAGGTTCCAAGGGTTTTTCTCAGGCTGGATCCCATTTTTCGGCGGGTCAGCCACCCCCAACGGTCACTGGCAGAATAGTCGTCGAACGTTGCGGTGTCAAATGGCTGCACGTGACATGGAGCGGAATCGAGCCTTATCGCCTGAGGTTGTATCGGGGAGAAATCTCCCGCACTGCCTTGCCTTGGAATCCCCGTTCATGCCACAGCCGATGGCAGGACGCACAGAGTGTCATCAGGTTTTCGGGTTTGTTGTTTCCTCCTTGCCGGCGCGGTTTGAGGTGGTGTACCTCCAGGAACCTTGTTCGTCCGCAACCAGGCGCCCGGCAGCGGTGATTGTCCCTGGCAAGAACCTCCCGGCGCACTCTTGGGGGAATTGTCGTCGTGTTGCGGCCTTTGTGTTTGCACACCGCTGCGTCGCAGCGGATTCGTTCGGCCTCGGCCCGGCTCAACTCGCGCTCGCCCGCGTCGGTTTGAACCGTCATCCGACCGGTTTCTTCATTATCGTGAACGTGGATCTGCACCGGCGGACGACCGGAGAAGTGTCCCCGGGGACACTTTTGGCCTTGTAACTCCTTTGTTTCCAATAGCGCGGCCAATGCTTCTAAAACCAGCTCAGCCCGGTCGTTCGGCACGCCGCCCAGCTTGTGGAGCCTTTCAACCAAGGCGGCCCGACGAGCTTCCTGCTCCGGTGTAAGATCCATCTGGAAGCGAACCGGCAGTTCTCGCGGCGCCACCACCGGCGGCGAGGCTGGCAGCAACGAACCCTGACCCGGATCAACCTTGGCTGCCCGTTT
>JBDLKA010000021.1:0-45349 GCA_039714075.1 Candidatus Krumholzibacteriota bacterium
TGGCGCCGCGCCGGCTTTTCCCCGGCCCGGCCCGCTTCCGGTTTCCTTCTGAGAGTGGGTGCCCTGGCCGCGTCGGTGGTCCTGATGGGGGTGGGGCTGGGCTTCCTGTCCGTACGTGACTCCAAAACCATCCCGGCCGCCTTCCAACCCGATCCTGCCCGCGGTTTGGCCGAAGCCCGCGCCTCTCTCGACGCCCTGATGCCCGCCCTGGACCGCCTCGACCGGGGATTTCCGGATCTGTTCGCCGCGCCGGAGGATTCCACCGGCTGGACGGCCGTGCAGGGAGGCGACCCGTTCCGGGTCATGCGGGACCTGCCGGGCAGGTGGGAGGACATCTACCGGTTCAGTGATTCCTTTCCCCTGAACGCCGTTCTCTGGGACCAATCGTCGCGGGCCGCCTGGACGGCGGGAGCGGAACCGTTGCCCGCCTGGGATGATTCCCTCCAGCGGGACGGCCAGGGGGTTGGCCGGCGGAGCCTCGTCGATAGCCGCGGCCGCTGGTTTTTGCGGGAAGTGGGGACCGTCCCCGGTGGCTTCGGGCTGGAAATCCAGATCGCCCTGGATCCCCAGGCCGCGTCCGGTTACCAACCCGGAATTTTATTCGAGGTCCTGGAACCGGGTGCATCCTTTCCTGCCGGTGACCGGGGAAATGGTCCGGGGGCCGATGCGGTCGTGGTTAAAAGCCTGCCCGACCGCGTATTGGTGCTGACGGCCCTGGACGACGGTTTGTCGGGAGGGTCCGTCCGCTGGAGATCCCGCTTGCTGCTGTCCGGGCTTCTGGCCTGGGTCCTGATCCTGGCTGCGGGAACCCGCCTGGCTGCGGGTCCCATGGTTTTCCTGGCCGTCCTGTGGGTCGGGCGGGCGATGCTGGCCGCCTCGGAACTGCTGCGCTGGATCACCCTTTCTTTTCCCGGCCAGGTTTTTCCCGCCCATCCGGGTTCCCTGTTCAGCCTCGTGGACCCGGCCTATTTCGCCACCCCGTTCGCGTTCGGTTGGTTCGCCTCGGTGGCGGACGCCCTTCTGACTTCGCTGCTGGTGGCGGTCACCGCCTGGCGTCTGCTGCAACTGCTGGGCGTGGTCCAGGGTGGGGGTCTTTCCCGTCTCCGCAGTCCCTTGCGGAAACAGGGACTCCTGCAGGGTGCCCTTTTTGGAGTGGTGGTGGGATTGGTTCTGTTGTGGCTGCAGTTCTTCGCCGGTCTGCTTGCCCAGAACGCCAACGCCCGCCTGATCGGCACGGGAGTTTCCCTGTCGTTTTTGTCCTTCTGGGGGCTGCAGATCTCCCTCATGCTCATGGCTTTCGGACTCGCCGCTTTGGTCACCGGACTATTGGCGCGGACGTCATGGCCCCGCCGCGGGGAAATGACCGGCTGGGTCGGCGGGGCGCTGGTGGCCGGCGGCGTCGCCACGCTCGTCCACCTGATCCTGGGGGAAGGCTGGTGGGCAGGTAGGCTGCTGGTGGCCGTGGTCGCGGTCGTTCTGTGGGTCCTGGCTCCCGCGCTTCTGGCGCGGCCCCATTTCCTGCGCCGATTCGCCTGGCCGGCGATCCTCCTGATCACCGTGGTCTGGAACTACGGGTCCCTGCGCGCGGTCTACGACCAGGCCGAAAGGTCATGGTTGGAACGCAAGGGGGCCGTCATCACCCAGGCGGATCCGGAATGGACCCGGATCCTGTTGAGCAGCGTCCTGGAGGAAATGGCCGCACAGGAAGCCGCTGCGGGAACGCCGACGGTCGCCCGTTCGGATGTCTGGCGTGATGAAGCCGCCTGGGCCCTGTGGCGGGACTCGGCCCTGCGGGATCTGGGCTATTCCTGCCTGGTGGAGATCGTGGACGAGGACGCCGGCGAGGAGAGCCTGTTCACCCAGGGATTTTTGCGGGACTTCCAGTACGAGGTGGTGTCGCGGTCGGCCTGGGTGGGAATCAACGGACTTCCGGTGCAGGACAACTGGGACATGATATTCCAGACCGAGCGCCGCATCTATGCCGGCGGCCAGGAGGAGGTGGTGGCCGCGGAGATCGCCCGCACCGACGGCGGGGGCTGGATCCGGGTGGAGTTGCCGGTCCGTTCCTGGCGCATATCCACCTTGATCCGGGAACTGTGGAGCAGCCACGACCTGAGATCGAACGGGTACCGGCCGCGGGCCGAAGTGGATCGCCCCATCCTCCTGCTGCGGGCGGATGATACCGGTTGGCTGGAAGCCGACGCCCTGGGTTTCCCGGGACCTGCTGCCAACCCATTCGTGGCGGATCTTCGTGCCGGCCTGAAGCCGTTGGCCGTGATCCCGCGCGCGGGACGCTCCTGGCTGTGCCGGTGGAACCCCTTGCCTCCGGGCGCCGCCCGGGCCGGCGGGGAGGGTTTCCTGCTGGGGCTGCAAAGATCGAATTTCCGGGAGGATCTGCTCGACCTGTCCCGCTTGATGCTGCTGAACCTTGTCCTGCTGTTCACCCTGTTCGGGTTCATTCAACTCAACCGCTGGGCGACAAGGGGCCGCCTTGCCGGGGACGAGATTCCCTGGCGCCCGGGTTTTCAGGAGAGGTTCCTGGCCGGATATCTTTTTCTGGGCCTGGTGTTGCTGCTGGTGGTCGGCACCTCGGTCGACAAGGTCGGCCATGACCGGGTTCGCAGCGAGGCCAGGGCCCAGACCCGGGCCGGGCTCGCCCTGGCGGTGGAACAGCTGCGCAATCTTCTGGTCGAACAGGCCCGCTCCCTGGCCGCCAGCGAGTACATCTTCGACCTTTTGGAAGGCCAGCTGGCGGGCACCCGACCGGTCGGTCCGGTGCAAAAACGTCAGGGGATGGTCTTCGGACCGGACGGGACGCTGCTTCTGGACGAAACCCTGAGCGACCTGGACGATGACCAGGCGCGGGCTCTTTTGAACGCGGGCCGCGAAGCTCCCCTGGTGGTCATTCGGGATGAGGATGAATATTTCGTCGGCACCGTGATCCCCCTGGATCTGGGGGAATTTTTCACCGCTCCGGAGGACGCCGATGATCTTGGCCATTCGGACAGCGGCAGCCAGGGGTTCTTTTTCTACCGCCAGGCCTTGGACGCCGGCCTGCTGGGAAGTCTGGCGGATCTCGTCGATGGCCAGGCGATGTTGCGCTTCGACGGTTTGCCGGTGTTCGCCAGCCAATCGGGGGCGGTGTTTTCGGGCGAGGCTCCCCTGCTGGCGGAACCGGCCGCCATGGCCGCAATGCTGGATCACCCCAGCGGCCAGGGGGTTTTTGCGGCTCCCGGCCGGCCCTTCGCCTTTACCGGCGCGCAGCCCTTGCCCGCCTTCGGACCGGATGACCAGGGCGAATTGCGGGCCCGGCGGCTGCCCGCCATCCTGGCCCTCAACTTCCCGGACCGGGAGCGCGAGTACATCGGCCAGCGGCGCGGGACCGTCCTTTTCCTGACGGGCCTGGCCAACCTGATCCTGCTGACGGCCCTGGTGCTGGCCCTGCTCATGTCCTGGAACATCTTCCGCCCATTGCGCCTGCTGCTGACGGCGACCCGTTCGCTGGCCCAGGGGGATTTCGAGGCTCCCCTGCCGGATCCCGGTTCCGATGAAATCGGTCGTCTGGCGGGCGCCTTCAGCCTCATGCGGGATGACCTGCAATCGGCCCGGGACGATCTGGCGGCCCGGGAACGGTTCCTGGCCACGGTCCTGAACCGGGTCACCGTCGGGGTGGCGGTGCTGGACAACCAGGGAGAAATCGTGACCCTGAACCCGGCGGGACGGCAGATCCTGGCTGGGTTCGGGGGCGCGGACGGGGATCAAACCGACGTTTCCCGGTTGCTGGCCGGATTCCGGACCCTGGCCGCGGGCGAGGACCGCGTGGGCGGGGAACTGGCCAGCGAAGACGGACGCCGGACCCTGCGCGGAGCCATGGCGCCCCTGGATCTGCCCGGCGGGCGCACCGACACCATGCTCGTCTTCGAGGACATCACCGAATTCCTCGACCACAAGAAGATGGCCATCAACGCGGAACTCGCCCGGCAGGTGGCCCATGAAATCAAAAACCCCCTGACGCCCATCCAACTGTCGGTCCAGCTTCTGGGGCAGGCCTGGCAGGACAAACATCCCAACCTGGACCGGATCGTGGCCGAAACGGTGGACCGGGTGCTGAACCAGGTGACCCTGCTGCGGAGCATCGCCGGGGAATTCAGCCTGCTGGGACGGCCGGGGGAACTGGAAACCGAGGCTGTGGATCTGGAAGCCCTGGTGGTCGATGTCCTGGCCGGATACGGCGCCGGGGACGGAGCGCGGGCGACCGGCGGGGAAACGGCGGCCGCGGCGGGGATTGCGGTTCCCGCGGTGGAATTGGAGCCCGGTCCCGTACCGGCGGTCCTGGCCCACCGCGATTCCCTGCAGAAGATCCTGGGGAATCTCATGCAGAATTCGCTGGATGCGACCCGCCCGGGACAGCCGCTGTCCATCGGGATTTCCTGGCGCCGGGAAACCGATCATCTGACCCTGGTCTGGGCCGATAATGGCGCCGGTCTGCCCGCCGAGGTGGCCGATCGCCTGTTCGACCCGTATTTTTCCACCAAGAGCAAGGGCACCGGTCTTGGCCTGGCGATCTGTCGGAATCTGGCCGATCGCATGGGTGGGACCATCAGGCTGTACAACCGCAGTGACGGACCCGGAGCCATTGCCGAACTTTCGTTGCCCCTCGGTTGCCCCGACGGCTCTCAGGAAAGGGATTCCGGAAACCAATGACAGCTCAGGTTGATGTTAAAAAGGCTTTTGGTCTTGTTGTGACCGTCCTGGTGATGGCGGCGATGCTGCCCCCGGCGGCCGCGGGCCGGACGGCCACCGAGCCGGAAGTGCGCCTGGCCAGACTGCACTATGACGGCGGCGGCGACTGGTACTGCGACCCCAGCAGTCTGCCCAACTGGCTGGCCCTGTTCCGGTCCCGGACCGGAATACCCACCGCGGATGCCGAAGTCGTCGTCACCCTGGACAGTGAAGATCTGTACAGCTTTCCGTTTTTGTATGTCTCCGGGCACGGCCGCATCGCCCTGGAGGCCAAGGACCTGGAGGAACTGCGCCGTTACCTGGACAGCGGGGGATTCCTGTACGCCGACGACAACTACGGGCTGGATCCGTCCTTTCGGGAAATGGTGGCCCGGTTGTTTCCGGAGAACGAACTGGAGCCGATTTCCGGCAACCATCCCATCTACCATTCGTTTTATGATTTGCCGGGATTGCCGAAAATCCACCAGCACGACGGGGAACCCGCCCTCGGTTACGGCGTTTTCAGGAACGGGCGGCTGGTCCTTTTCTATTCCTATTCCGCGGACATAGGAGACGGCCTGGAAGACCCCGACGTGCATGGGGATCCGGCGGAGGTCCGCGAGGCCGCCGCCAAGATGGCCGTCAACATCCTGATGTATGCGTTGACGCATCCCTAGCATTGGCCGGACGTTGAACCTTTGAAACCCGAATCGAGCAGCATGGCAACCGCGCAGCCGAAAACCGACTTCCAGACCCGACTCGGGAGCCTCCTGGTCCGCACCAGGTTGCGCGCCCTGCGGTATGGTCTGCTGCGGACGGTGACCGCCGCCGGCGGGGTCGTCTTGTCGGCGGCCTGGGCGGTGGGGGCGGAAACAGGCCCGCGGGGATTCATCGCCTGGGGCCTGTCGCTTTCGGTGCTGCTGCTGCTGATCCTGATCGTGCGTGATTTTCTGGTCCGGCCCCTGCGGCCCTGGCGCAGGAAAAGGAACCTGGTCCGGGTCGTCGAACAGCAGGGGGATTACCACAACGTCCTGGTCTCGGCCGAGGAAGCTGGCCGTGTGCCCGCGCGCTGGGAGGGCGAGCATCCGGTCCGGGCCGAATTGCGGCGCCGGCTTTTCCAGCGCGCGGACGGAATCCTGGCAGCCCTGAACCCCGCCCATGTTCTCGATCAACCGTTCATCCGCTCCTGGACCCTGGGCCTGGTCGCGGTGCTGTGCCTGGGAATCCTGATGGCCGCCTTTGATATGGGTGATCTAAGACGGGGACTGGGGCGCCTGGCCAAACCCTGGCCCGCAAAAATCATCGTGCCGGTGGGCGGGTTGTACGGCCTGCCTGGTGGGGATTTCGTGATCGCTGGCCGGGATATCGAACTGGCGGCCTTGGATTTCGCCGGAGGAACCGATGCCGCCGCTTGCGAAATCCGGACCGGCAGCGGGATGTGGCGGCGTATGGAAACCCAGGCCGAGCGGGTCTTCGCGGGGGCGGCGGGTCTGCCGGCGCCCTACCGGAAATGGACGTCCGTTGTTCCCGAAGTCCGCGAGGATTTTTCCTGGCGCTTCGTCCGCGGCGCCATGGTTACCGCCGAAGGCCGGGTGACTGTTCGCCACCATCCCCTGGTGACGGGGCTTTCCGCCCGGGTGACCCCGCCGGCATACACGCGGTTGCCGGCGCGCGACATGGCCCGGCTGCCCACCTGGATCGAAGTTCCGGCCGGAAGCTCGGTCCGGTTGACCGGCACGGTGAATCACCCGGTCGCGCGGGCCTGGGTGGTGGCCGACCCGGGCGATACGCTGGACCTGGCGGTGGAATCCCTGGAGGTTTCGGGCACCCTGCTCATCGCCGAATCGACCATTTTCACGATGAACCTGGAGGATGGCTTCGGGCTGCGCAATTTCACGCCCCTGAGGTACGAGGTGGCCGCAGCCGAGGACGCGGTTCCCGCGGTGCGCCTGGAACGGCTGGATGACGACGGGATCCTGCCCATCTCCGGGGAACTGACCCTCGAACTGGAGGCCGCCGATGATTTCGGACTGGCCGGCTTGGACCTTCTGGTCCGCGCCCAGGTCTCCGGGGAGTCCGCCTTGAGCGGCAGAAATTCCGGCGAGTGGAGCCGGGGCCGGTTCTGGCCCGGCGCGGAATCCGTCTGGGTCACCGTGGAAACAACGGCGGGTCCCCTGCGGGTTCGCCAGGGCAACCACGGGGACAGCTTGTCCGAATTGCGGGTCCGCTTCCGGCTGGATGTCCGGGCGGGAGACCTGGACCTCGTGTCCGGTGACGCGCTCGAACTGGCCGTCGAGGCGGTGGACAACAAGCGCCCGGGTCCCGCCGGCCGCTCCCGTTCGCGCGTGATCCGTCTGGTGCTGCCTTCGGCACAGGATGTGCTGGCTTCCCAGGCAGAATCCGGCGAGGACCGCAGGTCCGAGCTGGAGGAGATGCGGCGGCGGAGCAGCGAACTGGACGCCGACCTCGATCGCCTGACCCGTGAGTTGATGAAGAACCCCCTGCCGGATTGGGCCCGGCAGCAGGAAATGGAAGCGGCGATCGAGCGCCAGAAGACCCTCCAGGAGGAACTGGCCCGGGTGGCCCGCGAGCTCCAGGAGGAGTTGGACCATCTGGCCGGCAGCCAGCTGACGTCCGAGGCCCAGCAACAAAAGGCCGACGAGGTGTCGGAGCTGCTTTCCCAGTCTGGCAGCCAGCGGTTGAACGATCTTCTGGAAAAGATGGAGGAGGCCTCGGGACAGGTTTCCCCCGACGAAGTGGCGCGCGCCATGCAGGAAGTCGCCCGCAACCAGAAGGACATGGCCCGCAAACTGGACGCGGCCCTGGCCATGCTCAAACGCATGGCCCAGGAGCAGGAACTGGAAGGTTTGGCCTCGCTGCTGGAAAAGATGATCCAGAAGCAGCAGGAACTCGCGGACCTCAGCCGCCAGTTGGAGCAGGAGAAAGCCGCCGTGGAACGCGAACAGGAAGAAGGCGCACAGGAGTCCGAGGGCCAGGAGGGGCAAGAAGGTCAGGAGGGCCAGGAGGGCCAGGAAGGCGAACAGGATCAGACCGGTGAACAGCCCGCCCCCGAGATGCCGTCGGCCGAAGAACTGGCCCGCCGCCAGGAGGCCCTGGCCCAGGAGCTGGAGCAGCTGACCGAAAAACTGGAAGAGGCCTTGAAAGAGCTCAAGGAACAGAAGGAGCAGAACCCGGATTCGCCCGGCGAGGACCGGATGGAAACCGCCCTGCAGGAAGCCCTCGACAAGCTGGAAGAGCAGCAGAGTGAAAGCAAGATGAGCGAGGCCTCCGAGCAATTGATGCAGATGGATCCCGGCCAGGCGGCCGAAATGCAGGAGCAGGCCCTGCGCGATCTGGGCGCATTGTACCATGTCATGATCCAGTCCCAGGAAGCCATGCAGATGGCCATGAAAATGGAGCAGGTCTCTTCGCTGCGGGGGTTGGCCGCGGACCTGCTGGCGCTCTCGTCCCGTCAGGAGGAAATCGCCGCCCTGATTCCCCCGGACCTGAAGGACCTGCGCTCGCTGGACCTGACCAGGTCCCAGCACCGGGTGCAGAAAGCGGCCGTCGGTGTGCGGGAAAATCTGTCGCAATTGATGGATGAAGCGCCGAACCGCATCATGAAACTGCTCAAGAAACTGGACGACCTGATCGAGGAGATGGGCAGCAGTCTGCGGGCCATGGAGGAGAACCGTTCCCAGATCGCCCGGCGCCACGCCCGGGAAAGTCTGGCGGCCTCGAACCGCCTGGTGATCAGCTTGCTGACCGAGGCCCAAATGGCCGGGGGTAGCGGCGGCGGCAGTGGCAGCCCCATGCCTTCGATGAGCGAACAGCTGAAACAGATGGCCAAGGAGCAGGCCGGTTTGAACGGCACCACCGAACAATTGCGGCGCATGCTCGCCGACCGCGGTATGAGCCAGGAGATGCGGTCGCAAATGAAGCGCCTGGGGGAGGAGCAGGCGGGGCTGGCCGGACGCATGGGCGAGTTGGCCGAGGAACAGCGTCAGGCCGAACGACAGGACGGTGAACGACCACTGGGGGATCTGGGGCATCTGGGCCGGGACATGGAATCCCTCAGCCGTGACCTGGACGACGGGCTGGTCAATGAAGAAACCCTCCAGAGGCAGGACCGGATTCTGAGCCGCATGCTGGATGCCCGCAATTCGGTCCGTCGCCGCGACTACACGACCCGGCGCGAGAGCCGGACCGCGGACCGCTTGTTCGATCTTCAGAACGGCAACGAAGGCGGTGAGGGCGATGCGGGTGATCAGCCTTTCCGCCTGCGCTATCAGCCCCTGGAAAAAGCGCCCCTGGAGTACCGCGATCTCGTGCGGCGGTATTTCACCGCCCTGGATTCCCTGCGGCGCAACGATGACGCCCCGCTTCAGGATCCGCCCGCTTCCGCCGGGGAGGACACCCCGTGAGGTTTTTCCGGTTCTTGTTGCTGCTGGTTGTTCTCATGGCCTGTTTCCATGGGTTGGCGGCCGCGCAGTCGCCCCGGGACCCCGCCGGGCGATCCCAGCCGCAGGAACCCGGAGACAGGTTCGAGATCCCCAAGGATCTGAAGCAACCGCCGCCGCCGATGAACCACCAGACCATGATGGACCTGCGGCGCCGGTTGATCGAACTGGACCGTCTCCTGGTGCTGGGCAGTATCAGCAGGGCGGAATCGTTGGTGAAGGACCTGGAACAGCACAGCGCCCTGCGACAGGAACTGGTGACCCGCAAGATCAAGCTGGCCCAGCTCAAGGACGATCACACCGAGGCGATCCGGCTTTGCCGGGGCGCCCTGGCGTCGCGGAACAGGAACCCCGGACTCTGGCGGTCCCTGGCGGAATCCCAGCTGGCGATCGGCCAGCCGGACAGCGCCATGCAGTCGATCGGCAGCTTCATTTCCACCAATCCCAACGGCCGCAGCGCGACCATGGTGGGGGTGGACCTGTTGCAGAAGGCCGGCAGCCAGGGCATGGCCGTGACCCTCATCGATTCGATGCGCGTCATCCTGGGCGAGCCGCACCTGCTGGGCCGGCAGCGCGCGGTCAGTCTGCTGCTGTTGGACCGGCAGGAAGAGGCCGCCGACGAGGTGGCGGCGGAACTGCGGTCCAATCCCTTCAATATTTCCCTGATAAGGATCGAGCTGCTGGAAGGTCCCTACGATGCCGTCCGGCACGGGGCGTTCCTGGAACGACTGATTGACAACTCACGGGAACCGGGGGCCCAGGGCGCCGAAGCGCTGCTGGCGGCCAACCTTCTGGTGGCGTCCGGAGAAGTCGACGAAGCGTTTGCCCTGGTCCAGCCTCTTCTTGCCGGCCGCACATCGATCATGGCGGTGCTGCAGAATTCCATCCTGCTGGTCCGGGAACTGGAACTGATGGAGGGCACGGACCAGATCCAACCCTCCGTGGATTATCTCCTGGCGGTGCTGGAAATACTGGCGGGGGTCGGGAACCGGGACCTGGTCCTCAGGCAGCGGGCGGCCGACCAGCTGGCCCAGGTCTGTGAAATCGCCCTGGGCGCGGGCGCCCTGGGAACCGAGCCGCGCCGGGCGGCCGATCGGTTCGGGGAATTGCTGGGCCTGGTGCGCGACATCCATCCCACCAGCGAATACCTGTATTCCTCGCAGATCAGGCTGGCCGCCTATACCCGGGACGTCCTGCATGAACCGGCGGTGGCGGCCCGCCGGCTGGAGCGTCTGCTGCTGAACCTGAACCTGCCGACCAGCGGAGTGGCCCTGGTGCGCCTGACCCTGGGAGAGTGCTACCTGGCGGCCGGCGACACGGCCCGCGGCCGGGTGGTCCTGGACAACCTCGGCCGCGATCCCCAGTTCCGGCAGGCGGCGGGTCACGCCCATTACCATCTGGCCCGGCTCGACCTGGCCCAGGGGCATTTCGCCACCTCGCGCGACCGTTTTGCCGTCGTGGCGATGGACAATCCGGGCGCCCCCTACGCCAACGATTCCCTGGATCTGGGCCTGGCCATCGCCGAGGAAATGGACAATCCCAGCGGTGGACCGACCATTCTGACCCTCTATGCGGGCAGCGTGTATTTCGACTTGACGAACAAACCGGACCAGCGGACCACCGCGTTGGAAGAGTTCGTCGCCCAGGCGGCCACGCAGTTGGATTTGGAGGAACCGCAACATCTGCTGGAGCGGGGGCGGTATGAACTGGCGGTCCTGTACCGGGACGCCGGCCGGACCGTTGAGGCCCTGGCCCAGTTGGACCAGGTGATTTCCGGTCACCCCGACGGCCGGTATCCCGCGCGGTCCCTGGAGATGCGCGCGGGCATCCTGCAGGCCGCCGGTCGTCCGGAAGACGCCCGCCGGGCTTTGGAGCGCTTGCTGGCCCAGTATCCCGAATACCTGTTCATCGATGACGTGCGTGACGAATTGAGGACCCTGCCATGACCCGTTATCTGTTCCTGTTCATTGCCACGCTTACGATTTTTGCCGCCGGTCCCGCGCGCGCCGAGCGGTACCTGCTGGTGCCCATGGACCTGACCCAGAGCAACCATCTGCGGGCCTACGGCGTGGCCTTCCACAGCCTGCAGGCCGAGGAAAAAGTGAACTGGCTGCTGAACTACCGCGGCGGCAGTTTCCTGATCAAGGACAACCAGCGTCTGCGCCTGGACGCGCGGCTGCTGGGGGTCAGCTTCGAAGAGGTTGGCGAAACCGAGGTGGCCCGGATCAGGGAGGTCGTGGCCCAGGAGAACATGGACGAGGTCCTGCTGGAAAAGCCGCCCCGCATCGCCGTGTACAGTCCGCCCCACAAACAGCCCTGGGACGACGCCGTTACCCTGGCCCTGACCTATGCCGAGGTGCCCTACGACATCGTCTATGACGTGGATGTTTTGTCGGGCCAACTGGGCGATTACGACTGGCTGCATCTGCATCACGAGGATTTCACCGGGCAGTACGGGAAGTTCTACGTCAACTTCGGGCTGGAACCCTGGTACCTGGAGCAGAAGCACTTCCACGAGGAGCTGGCCCGCGAACTGGGCTACGAAAACGTGTGGCAGTTGAAACACGCGGTGGCTGCAACGATCCAGGAATACGTCGAAGGCGGCGGGTTCCTGTTCGCCATGTGCTCGGCGACCGACACCATCGACATCGCCCTGGCCTGGCTGCGCACCGACATCGTGCCGGCGCCCTTCGACAACACGCCCTATGATCCGGCCTACAAGTCCCAGGCCGACTTCGAACAGACCTTCGCCTTCCGGGATTTCAAGCTGATGACCAACCCCATGGTCTACGAGTTCTCCGATCTGGACACCAGCAACTACGCCATGATGCGTGGCGCGATGGCCGACTACTTCACGCTGTTCGCGTTCGCGGCCAAGTACGATCCGGTGCCGGCCATGCTTACGCAGAATCATGTCAACGTGGTCAACGGGTTTCTGGGGCAGACCACGGGTTACGGGCGGAAGCATTTGAAAAGGTCGGTGACGGTGCTGGCCGCGGTCGAGGGGACCGAGGAGGTCAAGTACATCCACGGAAAGCGGGGGATGGGGACCTGGACTTTTCTCGGGGGGCATGATCCGGAGGACTATCAGCACAGGGTGGGGGATCCGCCGACGGATCTGGATCTGTATCCGACCTCGCCCGGGTACCGGTTGATTTTGAACAATATCCTTTTTCCTGCGGCACGGAAGAAGCCCCAGAAGACCTGATCATTGGCCGGTATTGAGCCGCCAGATCGCCCCCCATCTCGCCCGGCTGAAAAGCGGTCCCCTGGTCACGAGCTGGACATCGTCGTAAAGGCGCCGCAATGCCGGATCGACAAGCCGGTTCCTGTCCGCGGCGATGGTGGCTTTGAAACCCTCGGGGAAATCCCGGTAAAAATGGCCGATGCGCCAGCCACTCTTGTATCTGGGGTGCGGCGTGACCGGAAGACGCGCCAGGAAGGGACTAGCCAGGCCGTAGGGACCCAGCACGTGGATCCAGGGACCGGCCTCGTAGCCGAAGAAACCGATGTTCTGTATCAGGCGGTATCCCTGTTGGTTCCTGGCTATGGCCCGGGCACGGGCGCGCCGGCCCTCGAGGGCCCAAACATGCTCTTCGAAGTCGCCGTCGAGGCGGTGCCAGGCCCCGGTTGTCCGGAAGTAGTAGCCACGTTCGTCGTTGATCCCCGACCACCCCTCCGGTTGACTATAGTCGAAAGAGCAGGTGACCGGATTGCCGGGCACCAGCAGGGCCAGGCCTAGGCCCGCGGCCAAGGCCCAACGCAGGCGCGGGTCGGGCATCGGCCGCCGCGCCATGAGGCAGACGGTGAAGATGAACGGCAGGGTCAGGAAGCGCCCCCCCATGAAGCACCCCCCGATCCACACGACATACAGGAGATGAAGCACCTGTCCGATCAGGAAAGCCAGGTCGGCTCTCGGCCTGCGCAGCATGACCGCCGCCCCTGCCACGAGCGTCAACCCCAGCACCGGATCGGCCTTCACGGAGTAGTCCAGGTAACGCAATCCCTGGCCCGCCAGCAGGGTGGCCGACAGGCCGGTGTCGAGCTTGGCATAAGCCGTGTTGGCCACCGGAAAGCCGAACCAGACGACCGAGAAAATCTCCCAGAGGATCAACGGCAGCATCCCCGTCAACAGGGGGCGCCAGGCCAGCCGGCCCAGCCCCGCCGCCCGCCACATCAGCGGCGGGCCGAACAGAAGCACGCTGTCAGCGCGCGTCATGGCTGCCAGGGCGGTGATCAACGTAAGCAGAAGGATATTGTTTTCCGCGCCGGACGACACCCCGGATCCCTTGCGGTTCCGCCGTGACCATACCGCCACGAACAGTACCGCAAGCAGGTACAGGAGCGGGTTCTCCAGTCCCGACGTGGCGTAGTCGACCCACCACTTGGACATCGCCAACGCAAGCGCGGCAAGCGCAGCGGTGGCGGGCGAGGAAGCCAGGCGCCAGAACACCATCGCCAGGGCCGCAAGCGTTGCGACGAGCGAGGCAAGCACCAGGCTCCAGTATCCATCCTGCACCACGAACCGCACGCCGGTCACGGCCAGCAACCACAGCGGATGGGTGAATACCTGCACCCGCTCCCCGGCGTTCCAGGTCAGCCCCCTGCCCTCGACCAGGTTCTCTACGGTGCGCAGGGAGATAAAGGCGTCGTCCCCGACCCAGGCGCACTTGAAGACGACCAAGGCCAACAGGACCAGCAGGCCCGTGCGCAGGAGGTGGTCGAGGCGACGACCCTGCCGTAAAGAAGCAGCATCCTCCGTTTGGTCAAGTTGTCCTGTGAAGATGATCAAGGCACCCATCCGACATGACTGGAAACCGAATTACCTCAGGGAATACTGTGGAACTTGCGGGATGTTGTCAACGCTGCCACCGACCAATCCCACAGCCGCACCCCGCGCTCGAATCCCGACTCCTGGTGTGGATGTATTATAACTGCTGGTTACTGAAGTGTTTGAATGATTTTCATTATATTGCGCCGGCCCAACGATTGTGATTGATTATCCCTATAAAATCGCTAGGATATACAGGATCCAATTTCAAGTGGGGGGAGGAGGTGCCATCCCTGGAGTTGATCATGGATTTTCCTGCCTGCAAGAAGTGCAACGACGGCCTGCTGCTGCCCCTGTCCGACTACGGACGGGACGGCGCACCCATCCGCTACAAGGCCTGGGTTTGCCACAACCCGGACTGCGGTTTCAGCATCCGCATCGACAACGGTGAAATCAGCCTGGGCAAGAGCCTGCGCGAATCGGTCAAGTAGCCGGCTTCCCCACGGTCCAGAGGAAGCGTCCCACCACCAGCATCCCCAGTATCGAACCCGCGGCCAGGCCCCAGTCCTGCATGGTTATGGGCTGCGGTTCGGCCAGGCTGCCCTCGGCGTTCAGCATCGCCCACAGGGAAACGGCGTTGTGCACCGCGTGCGCCACCCAGCAGGCCGTCACCGACCGCGTGGTTTCGTAGATGAAGGCCAGCATGAAGCCCACCCCGACCAGGCCGAACAGGAACCAGGGTTCCCCGTGAACGATGGCGAAAACGAGGGCTGAGATCAGCGCTGCGGGCATCGCGCCCCACATGACTGAAGCCAGCCGGTGCAACAAGCCCCGGAAAATGATTTCTTCGGCGAGCGGCGCCACGAACACGACGGTGAAAACGGCAAACAGGATGCCGGGGCCCGTGGTGGGCATGTTTTCCCGGAAAAAACTTTCCCACTGCGGATTGGCCGGGTGCAGGCGCAGGGACAGTTCGGCCAGCAGCGAAGTGGGGACCAGGGAACACAACGCCATCAGCGCGGCGGCGGCCAGGATGAGCGGGTGGACGGTGGTCAGGCTGAAGTCCCGGCGGAGGGTGAAATTCCAACGGCGGGCCAGCAGGTACACCGGCAGCAGGACCCCGGCGACCGCCCCGGCCAGCACGGGCACGAACAGGTCCGTCCGCACCAGGTAGAACAGGACCTGGAAGAAGAAATTGCCGGCCATCAGGATGGTGGCCAGACCCATGATCCGGCCCCGGCTCCAGGTTTCCCACAAACCCTGCGGCTGCTGCGGTTCCTGGGGAATGTTGCCGTTATACTGATTCAAGTCGTTCATGTTCTCCAAGATCGGGAATCAGCCGCCGGGGATCAACCCCGTGCCGGCCAATCTGCTGGGAATCCGCCGCCGATGGGGTTAATATCCATCACCGGGTCGCTAAATGAAAGGTGCCGCCGTGCCGAGTCGGGAAAATCGTCATATCCAGGCCGTGATCTTCGATCTCGACAATACCCTGACCGATTTCATGAAGGCCAAGGAAAATTCCATCACGGCCGCGGTCGACGCCATGATCGACGTGGGTTTGACGCTGTCGCGCGAGGAGGCGACCGAGCGGATCTTCGCCATCTACAAGAAGGAGGGGATAGAGCACCAGCGCGTCTTCAACATTTTCCTGGAACAGACGGTCGGCAAGGTTGACTACCGCATGCTGGCCGCCGCGGTGGTGGCCTACCGCCGTGGCAGGGAAGGGTCGCTGGTAACCTATCCCCACGCCAAGCTCGTGCTCAATCGCCTGCTCAAGGCCGGCTATAAACTGGCGGTGGTCAGCGACGCTCCGGGATTCGAAGCCTGGATGCGGCTGACGGCGGTGGGTCTGCAGCATACTTTCGATGTCGTGCTCACCTTCGACGACACCGGTTGCCACAAGCCCGACCCGACCGGTTTCCTGATGGCCCTGGACAGGTTGGACGTGAAGGCCGAGCGCGCGGTCGTCATCGGGGACTGGAAGGAACGGGACATCCTGGGCGGGCGCAAGGCCGGGCTGCACACGGTTTATGCCCGCTATGGCGATCAGTATTCCAAGTACGCCGACAAGATGGAGAGCGAACCCACGGAACCGGATTTCGTGGCCGACGATCTGCTGCAACTCCTGGACGTGCTGGATCACCTGAACGGATCCGAACACTCCAACGACTCCGGACAAGAGGGAAAGGACGCCTGAGATGCTGGTTTGCACGGCCGCGCAGATGGCCGCCATCGACGCCGAGACAATTGGCGGGGGAGTTCCCGGCGAAAAGTTGATGGAGCGGGCGGGACACGCCCTGGCCGGGGCGCTGTTGGAATTCCTGGCCGACGGCAATGAAGGCGGGCACGATCATCATCACGAATCCTGCGGCGACGAGGGCCCGGGAGTTTTGATCATCTGCGGCAAGGGAAACAATGGTGGCGACGGATTGGTCATGGCCCGGTTGCTGGCGGCTGAAGGATGCTCCGTCGTGGTGATGCTGCTTGGCCGGTCCGGCGAACTCAGTGCCGACGCCCTGCTCAATTTCGGCCGGTTGCCTCAAAGTGTCCAGGTGGTCACCCCGGAAGTCGCCCATTGGTCCGCCTCCTTTACCGATTTGTCCGCTGACGCGGATGTCGTGGTGGACGCCATCTTCGGGACGGGCATCAAGACGCCCCTGCGGGAGCCGTACCCCGCCTTGATTCGCGCCGTCAATGATGCGGGTCTGCCCTGTCTGGCGGTGGATATTCCCTCGGGCGTATCCGGCGATGACGGCCGGGTGGATCCGGTGGCGGTGGCGGCCGATCTCACGGTGACCATCGGGCTGCCCAAGCTGGGACTGCTGCTCGCCCCGGGCCGGGATTTCGTCGGCGATATCGAAGTGGCGGACATCGGTTTTCCTGAAGAAACCTGCCGCCGGCATGCGGGCGATCTGCGCTGGCTACGGCGGGAAGATTACCTGGCCCTTTTGCCGCCGCGTCCCGGGACGGTCCACAAGTATCAATGCGGGCGGCTGCTGGTATTGGCCGGTTCGCGGGATTTCGGCGGCGCCGCCCATCTGGCGGGCCTGGGCGCCCTGCGGTCGGGTGTGGGTCTGGTGGCCATGGCGGTTCCCTCGTGCCTCGAGACCGCCACCCGGGTGATTCTTCCCGAAGCGGTGACCCGCGTGGTGGCGGAAACACCGACCGGAACCATTGCTCCATTAATGGCTCCGGAGCTGGACGATTTGCTGGAAAAGAAGGAGGCCCTGGCGGTCGGTCCCGGCCTGGGGTCCAACCCTGTGACCGATGACTGGGTGGTGGACCTGGTGGCCCAGCGGACTTTGCCCATGGTGGTGGATGCCGATGCCCTGAGCGCCATCGCCCGCCTGGATCTCAAACCGGTTTTCGGCTCGGACCAGGTTATCCTCACCCCTCACGTGGGGGAACTGGCCCGGATGATCAAAAAGCCCACCGAGGAAGTCGCGCGCCGCCGCCTGCATCTGGTCGGCGAATTGGCCGCCGAATGGAACGTGGTGCTGATGCTGAAGGGCTCGCCTTCCGTGATCGGGGCGCCCGACGGGCGGGTGTTCATCAATCCCTCCGGTGACGACGCCCTGGCCCGGGGCGGGAGCGGCGATGTGCTGACCGGTCTGCTGGGCGGACTTCTGGCCCAGGGCCTGAACGCCCTGGATGCGGCCCTGCTCGGGGCTTACCTTCACGGCCGGGCCGGCACCGCGGCCGCCCGCGGAATCGGCAACCGGTCGGTGCTGGTCCGGGAGATCGCCGCGGCCATCGGCCCGGTGTTCGAGGAAATGGAAAAGGAAGCCAGCGCCTCGGCCGCCTTGCGGGAAAGGATCTGGCCCGTCAATCCCGAAGGCTCACCATAACCGAAATGGCATCATGAAGATCCTCGGTATCGAAACCTCCTGCGACGACACGAGCGTGGCCCTGTACGACAGCGACCGCGGCGTGGCGGAAAACCTGGTCTCCTCGCAGGTGGACCTGCACGACCACTTCGGCGGCGTGGTGCCCGAACTGGCCAGCCGCGCCCATCTGGTCAACCTGTTGCCGCTGGTGGACTATCTGCTGGAGCGGCAGAAACTGACCCTGAAGGATCTGGACGGGGTGGCGGTCACGGCGGGGCCCGGGTTGATCGGCGCCCTGCTGGTGGGCCTGTCCACCGGCAAGGCCCTGAGCATGGCGGCCGATTTGCCCCTGGTCGGGATCCATCACATCGAAGGACATATCCTGGCCAACGCGCTGACCGCCGACATGGTTTTGCCCGCGGTGGTCCTGGTGGTGTCCGGCGGGCATACCGAGGTGGTCTACATGCCCGAGGTCGGCCGTTACGAACTGCTGGGCGGCACCCTTGACGACGCCGCGGGCGAGGCTTTCGACAAGACCGCCAAGCTTCTGGGCCTGCCCTATCCCGGCGGGCCCCACATCGACCGCATGGCGCGCCAGGGCACCGCCGGCAGCTTCAAGTTTCCGCGGCCCCTGAAAAACGATCCCCGCACGGTTTTCAGTTTCAGCGGTCTCAAGACAGCCGTCCGCGTGGTGGTCGATGACCTTCCCCGTCCCTTGTCCGAGCAGACCGTGGCCGACGTCAGCTACGAGGTCCAGGAAGCGATCGTGGACTCCCTTTGCCACCGGCTGTTTCAGGCCGCCCGGCGCAAACACGTTCCCGCCGTCTATCTGGCCGGCGGCGTCTCGGCCAACGGGCGCCTGCGCGAGCGGGTGGCGGCCGAAGCGGCCGAACGGAACCTCCATTTCCTGCCGCCGGAGCCCGTCTACTGCACCGATAACGCCGCCATGATCGCCTATGCCGGCTGGTGCCATCTGGAGGCCGGACGCCGCGACGGTCTGGACCTGGACAGCTTTCCCCGCAAGCCACTGACCTCCTGGCGCTGATATCCCGGAAAATCCTCCCAACGCGAAAAAAGCCATACGGTTTCCCCTCTTCCTGCCGATACAAGGAACAGAATATTGGTGGGACGGTGTGCCCGTATGGCGACAAAGAGGGTGGATATGACCGCGAAAGCGCGCATTCTGGTGGCGGACGACGAGCCTCATATCAGGCGGATCCTGCAATTCCTGCTCGAGGAAGAGGGTTTCGAAGTCCATATGGCCGAAGACGGGGAAGAGGCCTGGAAGGCCGTGGCCAGTTTTCAGCCCGATCTGGTTCTGTTGGACGTCATGATGCCGCGCATGGACGGCTTTGCCGTCCTGGAGATCATTCGCGCCGGCTTCGAAACGGCCCGGCTACCGGTGATCCTGCTGACGGCCAAGGGCGAGGAACAGGACAAGGTCAAGGGCCTGGCCGGGGGAGCGAACGACTTCATCGTCAAGCCGTTCAACCACGACGAACTTCTGCTGCGGGTCAGCAACCTGCTGGAGGCCACGCGGCGGGAACGCGAGGCCAACCCCCTGACGGGACTGCCCGGCAACCGGGCGATCGACCGGGAAATCAAGAACCGCATCACCCACGACCAGGATTTCGGTTTCATGTACATCGACATGGACCGCTTCAAGAGCTTCAACGACAAGTACGGCTACTCCCGCGGGGACCGCGCCATTTCCTTCCTGGCCGGCGTCCTGGCCGGGATCACCCAGAAATACGGCACAGGCCGGGAATTCGTGGGCCATGTCGGCGGGGACGATTTCGTGGTCGTGGCCGGTTCGGAGGAAGCCGAACGTCTGGCGCACCGCATCATCCGGGAGTTCGACGAAGGCAAGGCCGATCTCCATGATGAAGAAGACTTCAATAACGGTTACCTGGAGATCGAAAGCCGCAGCGGCCAGGTGGAACGCTTCCCCCTGATCACCCTGACCCTGGCCCTGGTCCCTGATTGCCGCGGCCGTTTCGCGCATCCGGCCGAATTGAGCGACACCCTGGTCGAATTGAAGAGATACGGCAAGACCAAGCCCCACAGCGTGGTGGTCCTGGAACGGCGGTCGGCCGAAGACAAGCCGGAAATGATCGCCGTCGTGGCGGATCAGGAAATGCCCGACGATTCCCCCGGCGAACCCGCCTCCTGACCGGATGGTAGTCATGAACGGTTATGCCGACAACGCAACGGCGATGTCACCGAGCGCGGATCCGGTCGACCAGGTCATGTCCGCCATCGGATCGGCGGAGGGCCTGCCCGAACTGGGAGATCTGGTCCGGACCTACCTGTCCGCTTGGACCGCCCTACCCGGGGTGTTGGCTGCCGCCGCTGCCGCGGATCCCCACGGGGCTGTTCCCCTGGACACTTCCACCTGCCGTCACTGCGAATCCTGGCTGGTCGCCACCCGCCGTCATGCGGGCGAGGATCAACCTTTCGACTGGGTCGATATGGGAGCCGGTTGGACCGGGCTTGCTTCGGCCTGGAGCGGAGGCCGGAACAACCCTTCCCGAATCATACAGGGCGCCGGCCCGCTGCCCGGCGGGGAACCCTGGTCCGAACCGGGTCACGGTTTCGAACCGGTGGTGTGCTCCGGTTGGATGATGGCTCCTTTCGAAGTCGGCGGACAGGTGAAATTCGTGTTGGCGGTGGGGTTGGCGGATGATCCGGACGCCGGCAGGGAAGTTCACGGGCATTTCGACCGCCTGGTGAAGGCCCTGAAGCCCGTGGTCACCGTCTGGTCCGAGGCCATGGCCCTGGACGCCAGGTTGCGCCGGGCCGATGACAAGAACAAGGCCCTGACCCGCCTGAACCGGCTGCAGGGGCGGTTCGTGGCCATGGCGAGCCATGAATTCAAGGCGCCCCTGACCTCGATCACGGCCTACACCGATGTTCTCGACGAACATCTGCAAAGTTCGAATTTCAGTCATGCCGGGGAATTCCTGGGCGTCATCCGCAAAGAAACCGGCCGCCTGCTGCGTATGGTGAACCGGATCCTCGATTTCACGAAGATGGAACACGGCAGCCTCATGCTGACCCTGCAGCCCGTGAACCTGGAACCCCTGGTCCGGGACACGGTCCGGTCATTGGACCACAAGATCAGCGCCAAGGATCTGATCGTGGAGGTGGAGGCCCCGCTCGGCCTGCCGCGGGCCATGGTGGATCCAGAACTGATCCGGCAGGTGCTGGTCAATCTCCTGCACAACGCCGTGAAGTTCACTCCGCCCGGCGGCAGGATCACCGTTTGTCTGCGGGAACAGGAATCGGCCGTGGCCGTCAGTGTGCGCGACAACGGACCCGGCATCCCGCAGGAGGACATCCGGCGGATTTTCCGCGAATTCTACCGGGCCGAAAGCGGGACCTCTTCCGAGGACGGAACCGGTCTCGGCCTGACCATCGCCCGGCACATCGTGAACCTGCACGGGGGGCACATAGAAGTGGAACGGCGCCCCGGCGGGGGGTCGGATTTCCGGTTCCTGGTGCCCAAGGAAATGGACTCCCTGGCTACGCTGGGGGATGTGCTGCGTCTGACCATCGATCCGGAGGAAAGTTACCGGCTGGTGGAGAACCTGTTGTTCCTTCTGGCGGAAATGACGGGATCGCGCACGGTGATCATGCTTCTGCGGGACGGTGGGGGAGGGCTGGTTCCCGTCGGAGCCCTGGGTCTGGATCTGGATGCCGCCAAGCCCCTGCCCCTGATCGAGAACCGGGGCTGGACCCGCTTCCTGGAACAAGGCGAAACCGTGACCGATCCGGGTTCCCTGGTCGGTGATCTCGGGTGGTGCCCGAGCAGTGCGGCCAAGGACGGCTGCCGCATGTACGCGCCGATCGGTGCGGGGGAGTCGGCCCTGGGGTGTGTCATCCTGGGACGGCGCCGCGGACTGGAAAAATACGACCAGGCGGACCTGGCCCAGTTGTCGGTCCTGACCGAAATCGTGCGCACGGCCCTGAGCCATCTGGAGACCGGCCTGACGCCGACCACGTCGGCGCTCCGGCTCCTGTTGCGCATCAGACGCAACGGCGTTCCGACGGCCACGGCGCCGGCCCTGGCCCTGGCCCTGGCCGAAAAGCTGGGCGCCGCGGTGGGCCTGACCAAACCGGAGATCAAGCAACTGCAGCTCGCGGCCGTGCTGCACGACGCGGGCATGGCCCAGGTCGAGGAGGAGATCGTCCTCGGCTCGTCGGAACTGAGCATGGACGAGCGGGATGAAGTCAACCGCCACGTGGATCAGGTGGTGGATATCCTGGGGCCGCTGCTGCTGGATCCGTCAATCGCCCGGATCATTCGTCATCATCATGAACGGTTCGACGGA
Organism: Candidatus Krumholzibacteriota bacterium; assembly: GCA_039714075.1. Lineage (GTDB taxonomy): Bacteria > Krumholzibacteriota > Krumholzibacteriia > LZORAL124-64-63 > LZORAL124-64-63 > JAGLCY01. The sequence goes on from JBDLKA010000021.1 coordinate 22,118, forward strand.
ACGGGATATCCGGACGGCCTGGAGGGAGACCGGATTCCCCTGGAATCGCGCCTGCTGGCGGTCATCGACACCTGGTTCTCGCTGACCAGTGCCCGCCCCTTCCGCGGCGGGTTGTCTCCCGCAGAGGCCCTGGCCGAAATCCGCGCCCACGCCGGCACGCAGCTGGACGGGCGGATCGTCGAGGAATTCACGCAGGTATTGAACAACCAGGGCGTTTTGACCGACGTTCCTGCGCCCGCCGGACCCACGGGTCCGGGTGTTTGAGGAGTGGCAATGAACGATTATCCCAGGGTTCTGGTCGTGGACGACGAAAAGCCCATCTCCACCCTTCTGGCCCAGACGTTCGAGCAGGAGGGGTACGAGGTCGTCAACGCCTTCGACGGCATCGACTGCATGAACAAGATGGCCACCTTCCGCCCGGACGTGGTGATCATGGACATCATGATGCCGAAGCTGGACGGGGTCGATACCACCCGTCTCATCCGGCGGAACCGGAGCTACGAGGACACCATCGTCGTCGCTTTGTCCGCCAAGTCGGACGAGGAGACGCGCCAGCGGATGAAGGACGCGGGCGCCAACCTGTTCATGAGAAAGCCGTTCGTCATAGCCAAACTGCTGGCCAGGGTTTCCCGGATGCTGGAAATCCAGTCCGGATCGCGTTGAGGTAAGCGGAATGTTGAAGGCCCCAGCCATCGGAATGCTGATCGCTCCTGTGACGGGAATCGTTGCCGCGGCCGCGGTGCCGATGCCGGTCGCGGTCGTGCTGGTCATCCTGACGGCGGTGGGGGTGTGGGGGGCCATGATGGGGTTGCGGATCATGGCGGCCCGGAGGCGTCTGGAAGTCAAAACGGAAGTCCTGCGCGGCCGCACCAGGACACTGGAAAACATCCTGGCGGTTTCCGCCCGCATCAACGCCACCAGGAACCTGGCGGAACTGGCGGACAAGTTGGCCACGGCGGTGGAGGAAGTAACAGGATTCCGGCGCGTGATCCTGTATCTGTGGTCCGACGCCACGAAGGCCTTCGAGGCCCGGTCTTTCGCGGGCATCACCCCGGACGAACAGGCCCATCTGGCGGGGGCTCAGATCCTGCCCTCGGACTATGATGAATTGAGCCGGGAGGAATGCCGGTACTCCAACTGCTATTTCCTGGACCCCCCGGGGACCCGCCGGCAGACCGTGCCCTGCGTGGATCTGCTGCCGGATTCCCGCAAATGGAAAACGGGCCAGCGCCTGATCGCGCCGTTGGCCTCGTCCGGCGGCGACGTCGTCGGATACCTCGATCTGGCGGAGCCCGCGTCGGGCCTGGTGCCCGATCCGGCGGCGATCCGCCAGCTGGAGTTCCTGACCCGCCAGGCCACCACCGCGGTCGAGTCCGCGGAAGTGTACGATCACCTGGCGCGGAAGAACGCCGATCTTTCCGTCGCCTCGGAAAAGCTCAACAGCCTGGCCGAAATGAAAAAGAACTTCGTGGCCAATGTCAGCCACGAACTGCGCACGCCGCTGACCTCCATTTCCGCCTACACCGAACTGCTGCAGAAGAACCTGAACACCCTGGCGCCCGAATCACTGGACGAGTTCCTGGAGGTGATCCACGACGAGAGCGTCAAACTGACCGGGATCATCAACGACATCCTGGACCTGAGCCAGATGGAGAACAACCGGCCGTCCATGAAGCAGGTGGATACGGACCTGGTCGCCCTGGTGAAGCACCTGGAGGATTCCTGGACCAGCCGCGCCCGCAAGATGAACATCAAGTTCAAACTCGACGCCGGAGCCGAGGTCATCCAGCTGGCCCTGGACCCGCTGCTGATCCAGCAGATGCTGACCCATCTGGTGGGCAACGCGTTCAAGTTCACTCCGGCCGGAGGCCAGGTGCGGGTCGGCTTGCAGGAGACGGGCACCGCGGTTTGCCTGACGGTCCAGGATACGGGGATCGGCATCCCCGCGGACAAGCTGGGCGACATCTTCGAGAGTTTCTACCAGGTCGATTCCTCCGCCACGCGGAGGCACAATGGGCAGGGGGTGGGCCTGGCCATCTGCAAGGATATCGTCGTTCACCACGACGGCCGGATCTGGGCGGAAAACGTGGAGCCCCAGGGCGCCCGGATCACCGTTCTGCTGCCGCGGCGGCCGGCCGTCCTGCAGCCGGCGGATCCCGTTTCCCTGACCAGCCTGCCCTTCGAAGCCGGTGAATTCGTGCAGCGGTTGATGCACTGGGTGAGCGAGAGCCTGGGCATCCAGGTGGCCGCCCTGATGGTGCCGGACCCCACGGGAAACCATCTGACGATCCGTGCGGCCATCGGGCTGCCGGAATCGGTGGTCCAGAGCGCCCGGGTGCGCCGGGGTGCGGGTTTCGCGGGCCGGGTCTGGGAGTCGGGGGAGACCCTCCTGGTGAACGACCTGACACGGGACACCCGGTTCCGCCGCGAACTGAACGAACCCCGCTACTCGACCCCTTCATTGCTGTGCGTTCCGCTGAAGGACGGCGACGAGGTCGTGGCCGTCATCTCGGTGAACAACAAGGTCGACCGCACCGCCCTGGACACCGACGACATGGTGTTCCTGGAATCGCTGGCGCCCCGCCTGACGCGCTTGCTGACCCGCTACGAATCCTGGCAGGACGGAGCGCGCGATTTCGAGGCCATCCGCGATACCCTGCGGTCCACCACCGCGGTGGGACACATGCGCCACGAAAGCCTGCTGGAAGTATGTCAGGAAATCTGTCTGGCTTCCGCCCGCCGGGTCATGCTGCCGGGTGACGAGCTGGAGCATCTGGCCTTTTCGCTGCAGTTCTACGACGTGGGCCTGGACAGCGTTCCGGCCCAGGTGTTGAGCAAGCCGGGCCGGTTGAATGAAGAGGAACGGCGCCACGTGGAGAAACACGTGGACGCGGGTCTGGGCATCCTGGAGTCGCTCCAGCTGAACGCCAAGGTCCGGCAGCTCATTCTGCATCACCACGAGAATTTCGACGGGTCTGGATATCCGGTGGGCCTGGCGGGAGAGGCGATCCCTCTCGGTTCGCGCCTGATCCGGCTGGCCGATACCCTCTCGTCGCTTTTGAACCATCGCCCGTGGCGTCCCTCCATGGGATTGGACGAGGCCATGGACGTGATCCGGGGAGGCATCGGCCGGGAGTACTGCCCGCGCATGTCCGAGGTCTTCCTGGACGAGACCGAGGCGCGCCGGCAGCGCATAGTCGATCTGCAGGACCGGGAAGGTGCCGGAACCGACCTGAAACGCCTGGCCCTTGACCACGGCGTGCCCGTGCCGGTTGAAGCTTGACAAACACACAACGAGAGGATCGGCCTTGTACAAGGTTCTGATAGCCGACGACGAACACAACATCCGCAATATCCTCGATTTCAGTCTCCACGCCGAAGGGTTTCTGGTCGTCTCCGCGTTGAACGGGGAAGACGCCTTCAAACTGGCGGTGGAAACCTCTCCGGACCTGATCATCCTGGACGTGATGATGCCGGGGCAGGGCGGGGTCGAAACCTGCCGGGCCCTGAAAGGGGACAAGCGCACCACCGCGATCCCCGTCGTCCTGCTGACGGCGCTGGCCGAACAGAAGGACCGGACCGCCGGCCGCGAGGCCGGGGCCGATGCCTACATCACCAAACCCTTCAGCCCCCAGAAAGTCATCGACACCGTGCTGGACCTGCTCGGCGTGCCCAGCGATTAGCAGGCTGTTGAAAAACTCCTCCCGGCGTCATGCACGCCTTGCCAAACCGAGCTCGGCGTTGCGAATTCTTGCCGTAGCTATGGCTACGGCGGCGAATCCGCGCCTTGATCTCGGCTCGGCAAGGCGCACCTGCCACCAGAATGAGTTTTTCAACAGCCTGCTTGGGCCTTCGCCGCGCCGGTCCTTCTCGGACGTGGACGAGGTGACCCGGGCGCGGTAGAATCCGTCCCTGGTTCATCCCGCCGTTCCGGCGGCCACCGGTCGTTTCCGCAGCTTGGGGATTGAGGCTTCCTTGTGCCACCTGGTTGAAATCGTCCTGCCCGTGCCCCTGGCGCAGGTGTTTTCCTATCGTCTCGGGCCGCAGCCGGAGGCGGAGGATGCTCCCGCCATCCAGGAGGGGGACCTGGTCGTGGTGCCCTTCGGACGGCGCCGGGAAGTCATCGGCATGGTGGTGGGGGTCGCCGGTCTGGCGGACGACATCCGGGAAATCGACGGGGTCCGGCTGCGCGATGTCATCCGCCGCCTGCCTCCGGAATACCGTGTCACCGGGGACCGCCTGGGGTTGGCGCGGTGGTTGTCGTCCTACTACGCCCTGCCCCTGGGTGAGGTGGTGCCCCTGTTCCATCCGCCCGCACCGGGGACCCGCGCGCGCGGCGGAGGTGCGCAGACGCTCCAGCCGGAGTACCCCGCCGTGGATCCCGAAAACATCTCCCTGACCCGCGCCCAGAAGCGGGCGGTGGCGGCGGCGGCCAAGATCCTGAAGGCCCGTTCGTTCGGGGCCCTGCTGTTGCACGGAGTGACCGGCAGCGGCAAGACCGAGGTCTATCTCAACATCATTTCCAAAGCTTTGGCCGCCGGCCGGGGGGCCATCTACCTCCTGCCGGAAATCGCCCTGACCCCGCAAACCCTGGCCAGGATTTCGGCCCGGTTCGGCGACCGGGTGGCCGCCATCCACAGTGGGCTGTCGGCGGGGCAGCGCTGCCGGGTTCATGAGATGGCTGCCCGGGGGGAGATCGAGGTGGTCGTGGGGCCCCGCTCGGCCCTGTTCGCCCCGCTCAGGGATCTGGGCGTCATCATCGTTGATGAGGAACATGAAACCTCCTTCAAGCAGGATGAAAAACCCCGCTACCACGCCCGGCATGCCGCCCTGGTCCGGGGCCGGGAAAACAAGGCCGTGGTGATGCTGGGATCCGCCACTCCCGATCTGGAATCCATGATCAACGCCCGGGAAGGACGATCCCAGTTGCTGGAACTTCCGGACCGCATGGGCGGAAGCCTGCCTCCGGTCGAAGTGGTGGACATGCGGGGCGGCGGCAACCTGGAAGGGTTCACGCCGGCGCTGACCGAAGCCATGGCCGCAACCCTGGCGGAGGACCGCCAGATCATTCTCTATTACAATCGCCGGGGGTTCGCCCGGGTCCTGCAGTGTACCGATTGCGGGGAAGTGGTCATGTGCCCCAACTGCGATATCGGGGTGACCTATCACCTGCGGCCCCGACGGCTTTTGTGCCATTATTGCGATTTCACCCGCCAGGTTCCCGAAGCCTGCCCCGACTGCGGCGGTCAGGATTTTTTGCCGTCCGGGGGCGGAACCGAAAAAGTGGAGCTGAATCTGCAGGCCCATTTCCCGGAGGCCAGGATCCTGCGCCTGGACCACGACACCACCCGCCGCCGCGGCAGCCACCGCCGCATCCTGACGGCCTTTGCCCGGGGCGAGGCGGATATCCTGGTGGGCACCCAGATGGTGGCCAAGGGGCACCATTTTCCCCGGGTGGGCCTGGTGGGTGTCCTGGCGGCCGACGACGGCCTGGGCCTGCCGGACTACCGGGCCGCCGAACGATCCTTCCAGTTGCTGACCCAGGTGGCCGGCCGGTCCGGACGGACAGATGCCGGGCGGGTCATTTTCCAGGCCTGGCGACCCGAGGATCCGGTCATCCTGGCCGCGGCCTCCCATGACTACGCGACGTTCCTCGAAAACGAAATTCCCCTGCGCAAGGCTCTGGGTTATCCCCCCTTCAAACGTCTGCTCCGGCTGGGGATCAGTGGACGACGCCTGGCCCACACCGAAGAAGGGGCCCGCCAACTCGCCGCGGCCGTCCGCGCCAGCCTGGCCGGAGCGGGCCGGGAAGTGCTGGGTCCCGCGCCCGCGGTTTTTCCCCGCCTGAAGGACCGGTACCGCTTCCAGATCCTGGTCAAGGGCCCCCTCGGTAAAAAGGAAAAGGACTGGCTGGCGGATTGCCTGCGCAGTTTCAAGGATGGTTTCCGGGGAGTGGACGTGGTCCATGACGTGGATCCGGTTTCGATGTATTGATTGATTAATAAATCAGATAAGAACCAAAATTGGAATGCCGATAATCAATGTGGTATATTCCTGTTGATAGTTGCTCTTCACATCGGAGGAGAGCCCCTAATCGTCCGTCCAGAAATGGATTCCCGAGTCTGGCCATGAAGTCCGGTTATGAAAGGATGCTGAAGTTGCGATCCATCAATGACACCATAGGCAAACCGCACCGTCGTTTCCTGTTTTTCTGCGTGGTTCTGGCCGTGGCCGCATCCGTGGCCGTACCCATGGTCGTACCCATGGACGCCCTGGGCCAGGACGCTCCCAATATCGCGGATCTTCAGCGGCGGATCGATCGGAACGGATGGGGTTTTCAGGTCGATGACCATTTCACCGCCACCTTGACGGATGATGAGCGGGCCAATCTGCGCGGCTACAATCCGCCCCCCGGTTACCAGCAGGAACTGGAACAGCATCTGAAGATCTATCCCGTGGACAAGAAAAGCCTGCCGAGCTCGATCGACTGGCGGGACAGCGACGGCATCACCCCCGTCAAGAACCAGGGTTCGTGCGGCTCCTGCTGGGCCTTCGCGGCGACGGCCGAGTTGGAAGCCTTCATCAAGATCTATTACGGGATCGAGACCGACTTGTCCGAGCAGCAGTCCGTTTCCTGCAACCCCTACGGCGCCGGTTGTGACGGCGGGTGGGCCACGGCTTCATACTACGTCTTTCAGAATTACGGCGCCGTCCTGGAAAACTGCGCCCCCTACCTGGGCCTGGACCCTCCGGCCGCGCCCTGCACCCAGGAAGATTTTCTCACCTACGGGACCATCACCGGCTACGACCACATCAGCAACGATGTCGCCCAGATCAAGGCGGCCCTGCAGAATGGTCCGGTCTGCACGGCTGTTGACGCCGGTCCGGAATTCGAGGCCTATTCCGGCGGCTGTTTCGACGTGCCCGGGCAGGGGACGAACCATCTGGTCCTGATCGTGGGCTATGACGACAAGCTTTGCGGCGGCACCGGCGCATGGATCATCAAGAACAGTTGGGGGAGCGATTTCGGCGTGGGCGGCTACATCACCATCGCCTATGGCGCAGCCTCGACGGGAACGAGTGTCACTCAGTTGCAGTACGCCCAGCCGCCGGTTTCCGTCGTCCTGAACGAAAGCCTGTATTCGACGCCCCTTTATGGTGATCAGCCGGTGGATGTCCAGTGGACCACCACGGGCGATCCCGTCAGCACCGTCGATTTCTGGTTGGGGATCGACGGGCACTGCCACGACATCCTGATCGAGGAAAACGTCCCCAACACGGGCACCTATTCCTGGATGGTACCCAACCTGGGCACCAATTTCGCGAGTCTGGTGATCATTCCCAGTACCGGCACCGAAACGGGGTACGACTTTACCGAATCCCCGCTGACCATCATCGGCCACAAGACCCGCTACGTTTCGGCTGCGGGCAGCAACACTGCGCCCTACGAATCGCCGGCGACCGCGGCCCACACCATAGGCGCCGCGGTGACCGCCTGCACCGGTACGGACACTGTCCTGGTGGTGGGTGGGGATTACGTCGGCAATGTGACCATCAGCACCACGGTGAAGATTCGCGGGTCCTGGGACCCGACCTTCAGTGTCCAGGATATCCAGAGTCATCCGACCCGGATGCAGGCCGGCGGTTCGTGCCTGAGGTTCTACGGGGGATCGGGAGATTACGGCAGTGTCGAGGACGTGGTGTTCCACGACTGTTTCGGCGGCAACTCGAGCCAGCCCGAGAACGGTCAGCACGGGGGAGCCATCTACAGCCTGGGCGCTTCCCCGACCATCCGCAACTGCGTGTTCGAAAACAACCGGGCCGCTTCCGGAACGGGAACGGGGTATGGCGGGGCCATCTGCTTTGTCGATGGGTCTCCCCTGGTGGAGAATTGCGAGTTCACCGGGAACATCGCCAGCGCCGGGGGCGCCGTGGGGGTGTTCGGGACCGCGGTCGCCACTTTCAACGATTGCACCTTCACCGCCAACGGGAACAGCGATCTTTTCGAGGGTAATCACGGCGCGGCCCTCTTCGTCGAGGACGGCACCCTGATCCTCAACGGCGGCAGTGTGACCGCCGGAACCGACAGCTTCAGGGGCGGCGCCCTGGCCCTGATCCAGGGGCAGGCCGTCCTGGACGGGGTTCTGGTGGAAGGCAACGGGACCGTTGGCGGCGGCGGCGCCGTCTACGCCGAAGGCGGCATCCTGGAACTGACCAATACCCACCTGGCCAACAATACCAGCGGCAGCGGCAGCGGTGGCGGAATTGAAGCCACCGGCACCCACCTGGTCCTGCGCAACACCAGGATCGGCGGGAATATCTCCGGCAATATCGGCGGCGGCATCTATGCCATGTCGGTCACCGGTCTGGTCGAGAATTGCCAGGCCGACGGCAACCAGGGGGCCAGCGTCGGCGGCATGTTCCTGATGGGGGCCGGGGAACTGATTGTCCGGAACAACATGGTCTTTGCCAATGACAGCGGCGGATTGTTGGCCACGGGCACCCTGGTGACCGAGGACTGGAACAACGTCTGGAACAATATCGGGGGCGACTACCTGTCCGGGACTCCGGGTGCCCATGACTTGAGCCGGGATCCCCTGTTCGTGGATGAAGCGGGCGGGGACTTCGGCCTGGGCTGCTATTCCCCCTGCATCGACGGGGGCGAACTCGATCCCATGTGCCTGGATCCGGACGGTTCGCGGGCGGATATCGGCCTGCTCGGCGGGCCCGGGGCGGATTTTGCGGGTCCCGCCGCGGTCAGCGGCCTGGCTCTCGCGGACCTGGTCGGCGGCACATTCAGGTTGACCTGGGATCTGGGCCCGGAGCCCGATCTGGACCGCTACGTCATCTACCGGGATTCCGTGGAAGTGTTCATCCCTTCCATCGACAAGGCCCTCTCTTCGGTAACCGCTCCCACCGTCACTTTCGACGACACCCCGCCCGTGGGTGATTGGTATTATCTGGTGTCGGCGGTCGATACCGACGGCTACGGCGGGGGATACTCTGAAAAGGTTTTCGCTTCCGGGGGTGTGTCGGCGGTTGATGACGCCCTGCCGAAAACCATGGCCATCGCCCGCATTGCCCCGAACCCGTTCAACCCGCGGACGACGATCCATTTTGATGTCCCGCGGTCCGGCAACATCAAGCTGGGGATCTACGACGTGCGCGGGCATCTGGTGCGGGAACTGGTTACCGGTACGCTCGTTCCCGGGCGGCACAGCGAGGTGTGGGACGGTCGCGATCGCAGCGGCCATGCGGCAGCCGCGGGTGTCTACTTCGTCAGGATGACGGGTGAGGGGAGATCGTTGACCAGGAAGATGGTTCTGGCCAAATAGGGAAACCGGCCGGGTGGAGGATCAGTCCAACCATTTGGCGATTTCCGTGACGGCCACCTTGCCGTGAATGTCCATTTTACCGATCCGCTCGGGAAGCACCCACCGCAGGCCTTCCCGGGCGGATTGTTTTTTGTCTCCGGCCAGCAGGCGTTCCAGGACCTCGGTGCCGGGGCAGGCGTAGGAAACGGGCAGCCCGCAGGCTTCCAGCAGTTCGATCACCTGAACGGCCGTCTCCAGGGGGCAGATCCCTCGTTCGGTGGCGATCCGGAACACCACGGCCATGCCGACGGCCACGGCCTGGCCGTGGCTCAGGGGACTGTCCGTCTCGTGGCTCCAGGCCTCCAGCGCGTGTCCCAGCGTGTGGCCCAGGTTCAGGGAACGCCGGATGCCCTGCTCCCGAAAATCCTGGTTGACGACGCGCACCTTGACCGTTGCCGCCTGGCCGATCCATTGCCGCCAGGGCAGGGCGCCGAGAATGCCGTGCACCGCTTCGTCGGCGGGGCCGTCGGCCAGAAGGTCGGCCAGCCGGCCGCGGGTGTGGTGAAGATGGGCGAAGAGCCGGGGATCGCCGATGATGGCGGTCTTGACCATTTCGGCGAGTCCGTCCCGCCACATCCCCCGGGGCAGGGTGGCGAGAAAACCGCAATCGGCCAGGATGCCGGCCGCGGGATGGAACACGCCGACGGGGTTCTTGAGACCGGCCGCGTTGAGGGCCGTCTTGCCCCCGATGGACGCGTCCACCATGGCCAGCAGAGTGGTGGGGATGGCGACGAAATTCACCCCGCGCCGCCAGGTGGCGGCCGCCAGGCCCGCCAGATCGAGCACCGCCCCGCCGCCGACGCCCACGATGGTTCCGTCCCGGGAAATTTCCCGGGATCCGAGCCAGTCGTAGACTTCGGCCAAGCGGCCCAGGGTCTTGGTGGTTTCGCCCCCCGGCACCACCAGGGCTTCGTGCTTGAAGTGACCGCAGCCTTCCTGGATCTGCTCCAGCCAGCGCGGATGCAACTCCGCCACCGTCGCATCCATGATGTAGACGGGCGGCGGATGGGCCACGAAACGACCCAGATCCAGGCAGGCCAGCGGACCGAGGACATACCGGCTCGGGTGCCCGTCCAGAATCATGTCGAGGATCAGTGAACCATCCGGCGTCAACGGAATTCCTATCGTTTTTACAGTCGATTACACGTCCGGCGCATCATGTAAATCATTTATGCTACAATGATTTTCATAATCAACAATGCCGGGTTTTGGTCCGCCGTTTTTCTTGTTTCATCCGGACAAGATAGCTACTTTTCACCCTCCGGGGGGTTTTCATCTTACACCTTCGGAACTTTGATTTCCACCAACGCCCTGAATTTTCAATACAAGGAGTATTTCCATGGCAGGTCAGATGGTTGAAATCCGCTGGCATGCGAGGGGTGGGCAGGGGGCCAAGACGGCCGCCATGTTCCTGGCCGAGGCTGTCCTGACCAAGGGCAAGTTTGGCCAGGGATTTCCGGAATACGGTCCCGAACGCCGGGGCGCTCCCATGCGGGGTTTTACGCGTATTTCCGATACCCCCATTCGCAGGCATTGCATGATCGAAAAGCCCGGTATCGTGATCGTTCTGGATCCCACCCTGCTTGACAGCCCCGCCGCCGGGGTCACCGCCGGTACGGACCAGGGTACGGTTTTCATCGTCAACACGACCGAAAACCCGGACTCCATCGGCAAGAAGCTGGGCGTCGACGGCGCCGAGGTTCACACTGTCGATGCCACCGGCATCGCCCTGGACGCCATCGGCCGACCCATTCCGAACATGCCCATGATCGGCGCCCTGCTGGCCGTCGACGACATGATGACCGTCGACGAACTCAAGGGAGCCCTGGTCGAGCAGCTGGGGGCCAAATTTTCCCAGGTCGTCATCGATGGGAACCTGGCCGCCGTGGAGCGCGCCAACAAGGAGCTGGTGTCCGCATGAGTTTCATCAAGAACGACGACCTGCACGAAGGCGGGATCATTCGGGACGCCGGTAACGCGACGACCTACAAGACGGGGGACTGGCGCACCTTCGTGCCCGAGTTCATCGAGGACAACTGCATCCAGTGCATGTTCTGCTGGATCTACTGTCCCGACAGCGCCATCGAGATCGACACCTCGGGTGACAAGCCCATCATGAAGGGCATCATCCTGGACCACTGCAAGGGGTGCGGTATCTGCGCCCACGAATGTCCTCCCGCCAAGAAGGGCAAGTCCGCCCTCGTCATGGTCAGGGAAGAGAAATAGGCTTTTGCCGGAAAGGATCCGAGTCATGGAACAGAAACTCGTGGCACTGTCCGGCAATGAGGCCGTGGCCTACGCTTTCAAGCAGGCCCAGCCTCATGTCGCGGCAGCCTTCCCCATCACTCCCCAGACGGAGATGATGCACAAATACGCCGAGTTCGTCGCCAACGGCGAATCGAGCACGGAGATGATCCTGGTCGAGAGCGAACATTCGGCCATGAGCGCCGCGGTGGGCAGCGCCGCCGCCGGCGCGCGTACGTTCACCGCCACCAGCAGCGCCGGGTTCGCCCTGATGTGGGAAGTGGTGTACATCGCCGCTTCGCTGCGCCTGCCCATCTGCATGGCCCTGGTCAACCGGGCCCTGAGCGGGAACATCAACATCCACTGCGACCACAGCGATTCGATGGGCGGCCGTGACGCCGGCTGGCTGCACCTGTTCAGCGAAAACGCGCAGGAGAGCTATGACAACTCGATCATGGCCTGGCGCATCGCCGAGCACATGGACGTCCGTCTGCCGGTGATGGTCAACTACGACGGCTTCATCATCAGTCACACGGCCGACGCCCTGAAGATGCTGCCGGACGACGCGGCCTACGACTTCATCGGGAAGTACAAGCCGAACTTCTCCCTGTTGGATGTCGAAAACCCCATCACGGTCGGGCCCCTGGACCTGACGGACTACTACTTCGAGCACAAGGCCAGCCAGCTGGCCGCCTACGACAAGGCGCCCGGAGTGATCAAGGCCGTCAGCGAGGAATTCGGCGCCCTGACCGGCCGGTACTACGACTTCTGCGAAGAGTACAAGATGGACGACGCAGACATGGTGATGGTCATGCTGGGCTCGAGCGCGGGCACGGCCAAGGACGTCATCGACGAGTACCGCGAGAAGGGCGTGAAGGTCGGTCTGCTGAAGATGCGCACCTTCCGGCCCTTCCCTCACGCGTACATCGCCGAGAAACTGGCCGGCCGCAAGGCCGTCTGCGTGCTGGACCGCAGCGCCAGCTTCGGCGGCCAAGGCGGTCCGGTGTTCATGGAGATCCGCTCGGCCATGTACGGCCAGCAGGTTCCCATCCATGGGTACATCTACGGCCTCGGTGGCCGCGACTTCGATCTGCAGCAGGTCGAGACGGTCATCGAGGATCTGCAGAAGGTCGCCGCCGGCGGCGCGATGAACGACATCAACCTCCTGGGTATCAGGTCCTAGGAAAGGAGGCACAATCATGGCAACTAATCTCAAACAGTTGACAGGAAACGAAGACCTCCTCGCCGGGGGACACCGCGCCTGCGCGGGCTGCACGGGGTCCAACATCCTGCGGCAGATCATGCTGACCGCGGGCGCCGACACCGTGGTAGGCGGCGCGACAGGTTGCATGGAAGTGGTCACCACCATCTTCCCGTACACGGCCTGGAAGACTTCGTTCATCCACAGCGCGTTCGAGAACTGCGCCGCGACCATCAGCGGGGTGGAGACGGCCTTCCGTTCGCTCAAGAAGCACGGCGAACTGCCGGTCGAGCGGGATCACATGAACTTCATCGCCTTCGGCGGCGACGGCGGCACCTACGACATCGGTCTGCAGTCCCTGTCCGGCGCGATGGAACGTGGTCACAACATGCTCTACGTGTGCTACGACAACGAGGCCTACATGAACACCGGGATCCAGCGTTCGAGCGCGACGCCCCTGGGCGCCCACACCTCGACCGCGCCCGCGGGTTCGGTCAAGCAGGGCAAGGAGCAGAACCGCAAGGACCTGACCAAGATCATGGTCGCGCACAACATTCCCTACGTGGCCCAGACCACGCCCTTCCACTGGAAGGACCTGGCCATGAAGGTGGAGAAGGCACTGGCGGCCGACGGTCCCGCGTTCCTGAACATCCTGATGCCCTGCACCGTGGGTTGGCACTTCGATCCGGCCATCGGGATCGAGCTTTCCAAGGAAGCGGTGGAGACCAACTTCTGGCCCCTGTTCGAGGTCGAGAACGGGGTGTACAAGATCAACCAGAAGCCCAAGGAACGGAAACCCATCGTCGACTGGATGAAGAAGCAGGGCCGCTTCAAGCACCTGTTCAAGCCCGGCAACGAGCACATCCTCGAGACAAGCCAGCAGTATGTGGATTCCGAGTGGGAGAAGCTGCTCAAGCTGGAGGCGAAGGACGCCTAGGTTCCGGCTGCCGCTGTAAAGGAAAGGCCCGTCTCCCGGAGGAGGCGGGCCTTTTTCACATCACGGTCCATTCCGGACAATTCGGGGCGGCGATTCCCTAGAATTCCAGGCTGATCCCGTAGAACATGGCCAGGTCGTCCTTCTCGGGCGTGATCCCGTCGGCATTGGTTTTTGGCCGGTCCACGTGGTCCCAGGTGGCGGACATGTCGAAATCGAAGTCGTTCCAGATCTCGATTTCGAACAGGATGTAGGTGTGGTGGATGGTGTTCGCCTCGTGCCCCAACCCGATCTGGACTCCGTATTCCGCAGTCAATTCGATCCTCTTGGTCAGGTCGGTCTCCAGGGTGGTCCTCAAGGGCAGCGACGCGTTGGATTCCTGATCCTCTTCACCTTCCTGAACCGATTCCCACCTGGTGTCCTGGTAGGCTGCTCCCAGTTCGACGAACCAGTCCGCGGTGCTGTTGCGGCTGAGGTAGTAACCGGCGCCGACCCCGGTGGTGATCCGGCGGTCGATGTTCTGGAACTTGTCGTCGTAGTATTCGACCTTGACCGGGGAGAGGAAGAATCTCCGGGACAGGAACCACTTCCATTCCGCGTTGCCGCGGTTGTTGCGGATGGTCTGTTCGCCGTCGGCTTCGCTGAAGTTGCCCTGGTACTTCAGGTCGATCCGGGACCGGGCGCCCTCCCTCTTCAGGAGGACACGCGAGTTGAGATCGTCCTGTTCGGTGTTGCCGGTCCGGATTCTCAGGTCCAAACCGACCCTGGCCGACCAGAAATTCAATTCGTTCGGCTGGCCCTCGAGGATGGAGTGGACCCGGGCCCGCGGAAATTCCCTCACGCCGGTGCCTGTGTCGACCTTCAGGAGGTCGTCCCGGAAAACGGCTGTGCCGGTCACCATGGATCCGTTGATCATCACGTAGGTCATCATCCGGGCGGACCGGATTTCCGCAATGTCCTCCCAGTCGATGGTGACGTCGTCCAGTTCCTCGCTGTCGAAAAAGAGCTCTTCGTCCCGCATCAGGTCGATCGTCCCCCACAACCACTCACCGGACGAAATGCGGATCCAGTCCCGTTCCTGGGCCGAGGGCGGGGGCGGGCCCCAGGTGTCGGTCTGGGCGGAGGCGCCCCGGGTCGAGGCCACAAGTACCAGGCCCAGAATGGTCAGGGCAAGGGTGAGACTCTTGCCGGATATGCTTCTCATCATGGTTCCCTCCGGTGATTTCCGGGAATCGCCCAGCCTCCGCGATTGGATCACATATTGCCCCCACAGTTGGGAAAAGAGGGCAAAGATAAGGTTGGTCGGGGGAAAATGCATCAAAAAAGAGCGGCCGGTTTTTGCCGGTGAAGGCCGTGGGGGATTCCCAGTCCCGTCCCGATTTGTTATCCTTACCGGTGCATGGGCAATTCACCAACCATTGGAGAACCGTGGTTTCGTACGTCCGCAAGTATCACCTCGCCCGCATGGCCGCCGCCATCGGCACGGCAACCTGTCTGGTGCTCGCGGCGCTGGCCGGCTGCAGCGATGACCCGCAGTCCCCCCGGCCGCAAGGAACGGTGGCCGTCGCGGTGACGCCCGATTCCCTGCAGCCGACCTGGACTTTGACCGATCCCGGGGGACACCAGGTCCAGGGGGCGGGCGCCGACACACTTACCGGCATGACGCCCGGGGCCTATTTCATTTTCTGGGGTTCGGTCGACGGTTGGCTGGATCCGACGCCCAATCCCGCGGTCGGCGATGTCACCGCCCATGAAACCACCACCTTTACGGGCGAGTACCGGGAAGTCCCTCCCGTATGGGACACGTTCGTGACCGTGCCCGCGGGCACCTTCATGATGGGAGCTCCCGAGAGTGAACCGGGCAGCGACTGTGACCTGTGCAGCGAGTACCCGCAGCACGAGGTGACCCTGACCCGTTCGTTCCTGATCCAGGCGACCGAAGTCACCAATCAGCAATACGTCGATCTGGCCAACTGGGCGCTGAACCGGGGTTATGCCCAGGCTGATGAATCAGCCCTCTGGACGACCCTCGATGGGGCCTCGACCAAACTCATGGACCTGGGCTGTCTGCTCATCTGCGAGATCCAGTTTCTGGGCGGATCGTTGCGCCTGTTCGACGGCGGGGCCGGGGTGAATCCCGACCATCCGGCGGGCAACATGACCTGGTACGGAGCCGCCGCCTACTGCGACTGGTTGAGTTTGAAGGAGGGTTTGCCACGGGCCTATGACCACTCCGACTGGAGTTGCAACGGGGGCGACCCCTACGGTGCGGTTGGCTACCGGCTACCCACCGAAGCGGAATGGGAGTACGCCTGCCGCGCGGGCACGACGACCGCCTTCGCCAACGGGGAAATCACCGATCCCTACGGGGACTTCGACCCGGTGCTGGAGGAAATCGGCTGGTACCGGGGCAACTCCGGCACATGGTCTCATCCCGTGGCCCAGTTGATTCCCAACCCCTGGGGTCTGTACGACATGCACGGGTCGATGCTGGAATGGGTCCAGGGCTATTGGTACCGGTTCCAGGCAGGTCCGGTGACCGACCCGCTGGGAGGCGGGCGCCCCCTCAATTTCGTGGTCCGCAGCGGGGCCTGGTCCCGGCCGCCATATTTCTCCCGCTCGGCCTTTCGCCTGCCCCAGGGAACCGATGGCAGCGGGTTGGATTACTTCGGTCCGAAGCAGGGCTTCAGGGCCGCCAGGACAAACCACCCGGATCCCGCCGGAAAGCGGTGAGTTGTCCCGTGCCGGGGATTTCCCTATTTTCAAATCAGGCTCATTGATTCCACATCAGGGAACGTCGGGGACGAGGTTCCGGGTCGCGGGCAAAGCCCAGCCGCGTCGCACCAGGTGAGTACAAGTTATCCGGCTTTGATACGGATCGGATCCGGAATGTTTGCCCGTTTCCCTGGAATGTGGAGATACCGTCATGAAGACATTCCTCGCTCTGGCCGCCCTGTTGGCCGTTTCCGCGGCGCCCGTCGATGCCACGGCCGCTCTCAGTGAAAACCTCTTCGGCCTGTTCTACGACGAGGCCGCCACCGTTGACGAAATCGAAATCACGCCGAATTCCCAGCAGGTTCTCTACCTGGTGGTCGTCAATCCGGTCAGCGCCAACGGCAACGTCCAGATGATCGGCGGTTTCGAATGTTCCGTTCTGCCTGCCACCGGGGATTACCTTTTGGCGGTTGCCTTTCCCACCACGGCCATCAATGCCTTTGGCAGCCCCGATAACCTGATGGTCGGCTTTGCGCAGGCCATGCCCGTGACTTCCGGGAGTGGAGTGACCCTGGCCACGCTTACGGTCCTGACCATGGGCAACAATCCCGAAGGATATTTCCTGCAGCCGGCCAGTCCTCCCAGCATCCCCAATACCATGGCCTACCTGGACATGAGTTCTGCGGAAACGCTGGCGGTCAATGCCATGCCGGTATCCGGCAGTTTCGACCAACCGGTCTTCACCTTCGGGGATTACACGGTGGAAGAGGACAGGATGTGGGGAGACGTGAAATCCCTCTACCGGTAGGACGGGTCAACGCCGGGAACAAAGCACCACGAATTTGGGGTCCGAGGCGAGGACCTCGCAGTTTCCGAACAGCCGCTTGAGCTTCACGTGGTAACCCAGATGCCGGTTACCGACCAGGCGCAGCTCGCCCCCTGTTTTCAACGCCCTTTTGGCCTGCTCGAACATGCGCCAGGCGAGGTGGTCGCCCACCGCCTGCGCCTGGTGGAAGGGTGGGTTGCAGACCACCAGGTCCAGGCTGCCGCCTTCCGTTTCCGCCAGCCCGTCGCCCACCTCGAACCGCAGATCCCTGTTCTCCAGACCCGCGTGTTGTTGGTTCTGGCGGGCGCTGGCTACCGCCATATGGGATTCGTCGACACCCAGGATCGACGCGGCCGGGCACTGCCGGGCCACGACCAGGGCCAGGACGCCGTTCCCGCAGCCGAGGTCCGCCACCCGCCAAGGTAGATCCGTAACCGGAAGATGGGCCGCCAGCAGCCTGGTGCCGGGGTCCAGGCCCTGCCCGGCGAAGACGCCCGGACGATTTGTCAGTGTCAGTTCAAGGTCCGGCAGTTCGTAGCGCCGGGGTTCCAGATGCGGCGGCAGATCCCTGTCGGGATCAAACCCGGCAAAGGCCAGGCGGGCCTTCTTCCAGCCGAGCCCCGTTCGCGTGGGGCCGATGATTTTCTCCAGCAGACGGTAGGCCCTGGTCGGGGTGTGCTTGATCATGCCGCCGGCGATCAGGGCGGTTCCGGGTTCCAGTCCGTTTCGAATCCTGAGAAGCATATCTTCAAATAAATCAATTGATTTGGGTATTTTAATGATAACCAGCTCGAATTTGCCCTTTGGTATCTGGTCAGCCGGGACAACGGTGATTTCGGCGTCCTGTTTCCGGTTGGCCGCCAGGTTGGCGGCCAGGGCCCGCGCGGCAAGGTGGGAATCGTTCCACCAGGTCAGCGGCCGGTTGGCCAGAGCCACGGCCAGGGCCCCGAAGGAGTCATTGGCAACCAGGATCCGCCCGGCCGGCGTGAGGGTGTCGTCCGCTTCGAGGTGGCGCAGGATATATTCATCCGCCGCGTCCCAGGCACGTAATGATTTGTCGCGGCTGCGGGGGTAGCGCTGCAACGTTTCGGCCAGGTCGTTCAGGTCCGGGAATGCCGCCATGGAGAACTTCTTCCGGCTGGTTGTGCCGCTGGGAACGATAGGGATCAGAGATTCCGCAGGGCTTCCACCGCCAGCGTGCCCAGGTCGTCTTCGTGGTCGTTCGCCTGGGCCTGGAACAGGATCCTTCCCTGGCGGTCGGCGACCACCACGGCGGCCTGGGCATTGGCGTTCTTGATGTCCAGGGCCGCGAAGACGGATCCGTCCCAGTCGGGCAACAGGACCACGTGGTCGGCCGGATCGTTTCCTTCGGGTACCCGGCCGGCGGCGTTGTGATAGGCTTTTTCCAGTTCCCCCTTCACCATGCCCCGGAACATGGAGGGGAACGACTGCAGGTCGATCACCGAAGCGACCAGCACCTCGGCGGGGTCGGGGTGGATTCTGCGGACGGCCTTGTTCACCTCGACGGCGTCCGGCGCCGTGTCCTGGGCGTGGAACACCAGGACCAGGGGAACGCCCTCTTCCCTCAGGGATATTTCCCGACCCGAAACGACCGCGGTAAGAGTCGCCGCGGGCAGCAACTTTGCCGGGTCCTGGTTCCCTGAATTCGCATCAGCCATGGTGCCGCCTTTGGATGGGTTGTCGAGCCGATCAGAAATAATAGCCGAACCTGAAGCCTGTCCAGCTGCCGCCTGTCACCGCCTTGACCCGCAGGCTGAATTCCAGCCGGTCGAAGCGGAGGCCCATTCCCGGCAGGAAGCTGGTATCGTCTACCTCGGTATAATAACCCACTTCGCCGCTCATGAAAAACACGCCCATCACGAACCTCATGCCGCCGGCGAATTCCCAGACGTCGACACCGGCGCCGCCGTTCGCCCCTGGAAAATGGTTCCAGCCGATATCCGCCGTGAAGTCGAGCAGGGGGATGAAGGGATAGTCCATGATCGCATGCAGCCCGTAACCCGTGCTGTTCTCCTTCCCGAAGCTTTCATAGGGATGGTTCACGGAAGCGGCGGCCCCGAAAATATTGGTCGACCCGGGACGGCCGGCGGTGGCTTCAACCGCAGTCTGGGCCGGGATGATACCGGGCCATAACCAGCAGACCAGCAGGCAGGCCATGCCGGTGGGTCGTAGTCGGCGATTCAACACATCGGTCTCCTTGGCGATGAACGGTCGGGGGAGGTGCGCGCACCGATCCTATCACAGGGAGTTCCCGCGCCAGGAGTCCTATTTCAGCAGCAGCATCTTTTTCGTGGCCAGGTGGGGGCCGGCCGCGATCCGGTAGAAATAGACGCCCGCGCTGACGGTGCGGCCCAGGTTGTCCCTGCCGTCCCACATCCGGGAGTGCCGTCCCGCGGTGTGGGGCGCGTCGATGAGCAACTGCCGGACCAGACGTCCCGCCACGTCGAAGACAGCCAGGTCCACCGACTGGGGAGCGGCCAGATCGAAGGTGATCCGGGTGAGGGGGTTGAACGGGTTGGGGACGTTGTGATGCAGGGCGAAGGGAATGGCCGCCGGTGGTCCGGCGGGCGATACGGCGGAAACGGGAGCGCCGGCGGAATAGTTCCTGAACACAACTTCCGGGGACAGGGCGCGGTCGTATACGGCCACCAGGTGGAAGCCGCCCAGCCAGAACCTGCCGCCGGGCGAACCGACTTCATTGGCCAGGGCCAGCGGATAGGTGGTGACCCAGTTGGACATGACCCCTTCCAGGAGGGTCTCGTTGACGAGTTGGCCGTCGATGAAAATGCGTGCGGTTCCCCCGCTGTCCCGGGTGTAGGCCACATGGGTCAGGTCGGCGGCCAGGGTGCCCGCGCCGCTGGCCAGCGAAGGCTGGCCGTTGGTGGAGGTGGTGGAAAGGGTCAGGCGGGCATCGATCTGGTCCCCTGCCTGGCCGTAGACACCCTGGCCCAGGGTGAAATTCCGTGTGTACTGGTCGCCGGAAACGGTCACGATCCGCGCAGGGCCGTTCAGGGACAGGTCCGTAAAGGTGAGCCAGGTTTCGATGGTGATTTCCCCGGCGGACCGGCAGTCGGAATTGATTTTACCCGCGGCTCCCGCCGATTGGATGATGGTTTCGGCGACCACATCCAGCCTTCCGTCGGACCAGACCACGGAATTGGAGTCGGCGATGGTCAGGTCAAGCGGAGGTTCCACGCCGGACCGGTCGTGGACGACGGACCCTTCACCCTCGTCGAATTCATAGAGGGCGACCACACCTTCGTTGGTCCGGATCCAGGGAAGGTACTTGAAGTATGCCAGCTGATCCGGGGCCATGTCGTTGGGCGGGCAGGCCAGGTCAAGAATCCCCGCCGTCGCCAGGCTGTAATCCGACCCCTCGGTCAGGCCGGATACAGTCAGTTCCACGACGGTCGGATCGGTTCCGGGAACGGCCTGGAGAACTTCCCCCGCCGGTCCGAGGAGGTAGTTGGCCGCATCCGCCACGGTCAGTGAATCCACGGGCTCCGTGAATTGGACGATGAGCCGGTCCGGTACACCAGCCGATTCGACATGGTAGAGCCGCGGTGGGATCGGGTCCGGCAAGAAGGAATACAGTCCCTCGGCCACCGGTCCGGGCTGGAAGCCCGAAGCAAAGGCCCGGGCCCGCAGAACGGTCAGCGTGTCCATGGGGACCGGCACGGTATAGAGGGGAGAGGATTCCGTCGGCGCGCTCCCATCGAGAGTGAACCGTATTCCGGCGGCGCCTTCGGTGCCGAGGGCAACCTCGACCGGACAGGAGAATTGTCCGCCGGGCGGGTCCATGGTCACCGCGGGAGACAGGGGCTGCCCCGCCCCGCCGGGCGTGGCCAGGTTTTCGTAGAGGACGACCTCGGCGTGGTCCCACCCGAACGAGGCGATGTCCAGGTCGCCGTCGTTGTCGGCATCCAGCAGCTGGGTCCCCATGTGATGCTCGTCGCCGGTGTGGATCAGATGGGGCTGCCAGATGATCCCGTCGGAAATGTTTTCGTAGACGAAGGCCGAGCTCGCGCCGGGATCGGGCAGGTTGTGCTCTCCGACGACGATGTCCAGGTCGCCGTCCTTGTCCAGGTCGGCGACATCGATGCTCATGGGTCCGTATAGCGTGGCGATGTCGTGGCGGGGCCAGGGTCCCGTCGGGTCGGCGGGTTGCTCATACCAGACCAGTTCGTCGGGCCATTCCTCGAAACCGACCAGCGCGTCCAGGCGGCCGTCCCGGCTCAGGTCCACCAGCAAAACCCTGTCCGGTTCCTCGGTGGTGTTCTCGATGGTGAACGTCGTCCAGTCCGGATTGTCGTTCCGCAGCCAGATGTTGCCCAGCAGAAGATCCCTGTCTCCGTCCCGGTCGATGTCGCCCTGGTGGATGCCTTCGAACTGGGTGGTGGGGGAGATGATTCTCCAGGACCAGGGGCCCGCGGACGGGTCCTCGGGAATGGTCAGCATCTGGATGCCGCCGCCCCCGTTTTCCCAGGACAGGGCCACCTCGCCGGGATTGAAGGTGAGATTCCGGTCGACGTTGAACACCGCGGTGGTGGTGCCCTGCAGAAAGGAACCGCTGCCGTCGGGGATGTTCTCCAGGACGGTGAAGTTCCCGCTGCCGTCGTTGCGGGCCCAGGTGAACTGGGAATTGTGGTCCCAGGGAATGCCCTGGGTGCCCAGGATGTCGAAGTCCCCGTCCCGGTCGAAGTCCGACACCGCGGCCATGTTCCGCAGGGGCAGCCCCAGGTCGAACCGGCCCCAGGATCCGCCGGGGACGCCGGGGTTGCGGTACCACCAGGCCCCGTTGACCACGTCCTCGAATCCGTCCCGGTCGATATCGGCGATGTCGATGAAAACGGCGCGCCAGGGCCGGGCGGGATCGATCACGTGGCGTTGCCACTGGTCCAGTTCCAGCTTGGGGTCGAGGTCGTTGGTCCACAGCTCAAGCTTCAGGGCGCCGCCGGCGCCGTCGTGATTCTTTCCGGCGATGTCCAGGTCGCCGTCCCCGTCCAGATCGGCGACCTTGGCGCGGTGGGAGCCGGTGGCGGGTCCGGGGATTTCCAGCCAGACCGATCCGGTGCCCCCGCTGTTTTCAAAAATGACGATCTTGTCGGGGTCCTCTCCGGCGCGGTCTTCACAGGCGAAGATGTCCACATCTCCGTCCGCGTCGAAATCCCCGGTCTGCAGGCCGGCAATCCCCGAAAAGTCGGTTCCGCCCACGGGTGTCGGCGTCCAGGAGCCCCCTTTGGGATCGGGCGGGGCGGCGAACCAGGTCACGCCTTGTATGCCGGCCGATGAGCCCAGCACGGCATCCAGGCGTCCGTCCCGGTTCAGATCCTGCAACAGGGCCCGGTTCTCGGTGGGCCAGTCCACGGCCAGGGTGTGATCGGGCCAGGGCGTAACCAGCAGGTCGCCGGGATTCTCCAGCCAACCGTTGCCCCACAAAAGATCGGGATCCCCGTCGCGGTCGATGTCGCCGGTCGCCAGGCCGGAACGGGAACCGGGGGCCAGTCCCAGTCCCACCAGGGTCCAGGGATCGGCGGGGTTTGTCGGTGCGAGCAGGGAACAGGCTTCCAGGTCGGCGCACAGCACGAACAGATCGATGCGGCCGTCCCGGTTCAGGTCGTCGGCCAGGATCTCGGTCGGCGTCCCCGGCAATCCCGTCTGGATGGA
The DNA here is from genome assembly GCA_039714075.1 of Candidatus Krumholzibacteriota bacterium. Taxonomy (GTDB): domain Bacteria; phylum Krumholzibacteriota; class Krumholzibacteriia; order LZORAL124-64-63; family LZORAL124-64-63; genus JAGLCY01. The sequence goes on from JBDLKA010000021.1 coordinate 45,100, forward strand.
GTGCTCGGGCCAATCCGGCAACGTGGGATCGCCGGTGTTTTCCAGCCACACCACGGTGGGTGTACCGGACGTGCGCTCGACGGCAAGGTCCAGGTCGCCGTCCCCGTCCAGGTCGCACCAGGCGCCCGGGCCGAAGTTGCCCGGGTTGATGGCGAAACGCTGCCAGAAGGGCCCCTTGTACCAGTGCATCTGATAGAGGGTGTCCTGGCCGGCGCTGCCGGGCAACCACAGATCGGGCCACGAATCACCG